>PMLV01000238.1 GCA_003160635.1 Acidimicrobiaceae bacterium
TTGATTTAATCGGCGGCACGTCTGCGGCCACTGTCAAACGTGGTCATATTCATCATCCCGTGCATTTCTATCGCCTCTACAGCAATTGTGAAGGACTGTGGAAAACATGGCCTTCGTCGAATGCGAATAAATCATCATGCCCCTAGGGGGCATCGTCAGCGGAAGCGGCGAGACCACCAGTTCGGATCGCGTCCGTGGGCGTGGAAATGACCGGGGATCTGGCGCATGACCCGATCGATCGACCATCCACCGCTCCCGAACCGGGCGTCGGCCACCCGGCTCAATTGGCCCAGCATGTGCTCCACGTCGGCGTCCGGGGGCATCGGTCCATGGTGCTTCCACACCACCATCGGCACATCGCACACCTCGCAGTCGGCCACCCAGCAGACGTCGTCCTCGTGGTGCCACGGCGAGATGTGCGCCGCCTCACACAGATCACAGGACGCGTCGAAGGGCAGGGCCACCCCGGTCTCCTCAGTGGGTCAGGATCGTCACCGACGACCCCGTCGGCACCGTGGCGTTGGTGGGGGGATCGGTGCCCATCGCCGTGCCGTTCGGGTTTCCTTGCACCCCGGCGACGTTCAACCCGGCATTCTCCAGCGTCGTCGTCGCCTGCGACACGGTCTCGCCGATGACGTTTGGCACCTGGACGGTCGGCGGCCCGGTCGACACCGTGACGGTGACCGTCGATCCGTAGGGCACCAGGGTGCTACTGGGAGGGCTGAGTGAGATGACGTCGCCCTGTGGAATGGTGTTGTTCGGGGCGTACGCCTCCTTGCCGGTGAGCCCCACCGCTTGCAGGAGCACGAGCGCGTCGTTGTAGGTGTCGGACTGCGATATCGACGTCGGGACGGGAACCGGACCATGACCAGTCGAGGGCACCATGTCGATGGTGGACCCGTACGGCGCCCGGGTTGGATTCTGCTGTCCGTTGTACGACCACGAGATGAGCAACCCGTTCTGCACGGTGTCGCTGAACTGGCCGGTGACGCAGTCGCCTTGCAGATGGGCGGTTTTCAATGTCACGACCGCCTGGCCACAGGTCATGCCGGCAATCGACGGCACAGCGACGGCCGGTGGGCCCAACGAGGGCACGACAGAGAGCGTGGCACCTTCCTTGAGGACCTTGCCCACCTTGGGCGTCTGGCCCACGATGACACCGACGCCGACGGTGATCGAGCGCACGCCCTTTTGCACCACAAGCGTGAAGTGGTCCTTGCCGGCAGCCGTCCTGGCTTGGTCCAGGGTGAGGCCGGTCAGGGTCGGGACCGGGTGGGAAGGAGTGAACAGCTTGTCGTGCACCGCCAACACCGCACCCGCCGCCAGGGCCAACGCGAGGACCACCGCACCGATGATCCACCACATCTTCCGGCGGCTCCTCCGGCGAACCACGATGGGAGGGCCGTCGGGGGCACCGGTCCGTCGGCCCGATGCGGTTGGCTCGGCATCGAAGATCTCGCCGGGCCCGGACTTGGTGCCGACAGGAGCCTTCACCTTTCCGGCCGGAGGGGAGACCTGCGTGAGCTCGGAGACGGCGGGGGCGCGAAAACCGTTCAGAGGTGCCGGCGCGACATGGTCGGGCGGGTGCAGCGCGAGCGGTTCCGGCGTGGGGAGGGCACTGGCCAGGGCGCCGAGCCGGGCCGCGAAGCCGGCCGCATCCAGCCGGGCCGAGGCCTCGGGAGCGGCGGCGCGGGCCAGCACATCGTCGAGGGGACCGAGTGCCTCGTGCGGCGGCAACGGGGATCCGATGCGGGCCATGATCGTGCCCTGGGTCGTGTCCGACACGAACGGCACGGTGCCCGAGAGAGCCTCGTACAACACCAGCGCCAGCGAGTAGACGTCGGCCCGGCCGTCCAGCGGCTTTCCCTCGGCCGACTCGGGCGAAATGTAGCGGGCCGTTCCGACCATCGCGCCTGCCGGCTCGGTGTAGGCCGCCTCCGCCAGGGCACGGGCCACGCCGAAGTCGGCCACCCGTACCCGACCTTCCTCGTCGAAGAGCAAGTTGGCCGGCTTGATGTCGCGGTGGACGAGCCCTCGTGCGTGCGCATAGGCCAAGCCCTGCGCCACCTCGGTACCGAGATGCGCGGCCTGGGAATGGCTGAGACGGTCACCCCGGTCGAGCAAGTCGCGCAACGACCCTCCGCCCAGGTACTCCAGCACCAGGTATGGCCCATCGGTGTCCTCGCCCCAGTCGAACACCCGCAACACATGGGGATGGTTGAGCGAGGCGACGGAGCGCGCCTCGGCCCGGAACCGCTTCAGGAAGGCTTCGTCACTGGCCAATCCGGGTTGGAGGACCTTGACCGCGACGTGACGCTGTAGGGACACGTCTTCGGCCAGGAAGACATGCGCCGAGGCGCCAGTCCCCAGAGCGGAGAGCAGCCGGTACCGCTTCCCAAGGACCCGGCCGATGGAATCAGAGATAAGGGGCATCGGGACACCCCGTAGGCTAGTGACCAAAGGGCCGCCTCCGGTGGACACTCGGCCGACGGCTCGTCCGGCCCCTACTCCGGCAACGACCCGGACTCGAGCAGGGTCGCGAACGCCTCGGCGGGGACCATGGGGATGCCCAGCTCCTCGGCCTTCTTGAGCTTGCTGGCGCCGGGCGCATCGCCGACGACCAGTGCGAAGGTCTTTTTGGACACGCTGCCTGGGGATTTCCCACCGCGAGCCAAAATGGCCTCTTCGGCCTCCTCCCGGGTGAAGCCGGGGACGCCGCCCGTCACCACGACCGTCAGGCCCTCCAGGGTCTGTGCCGGACCCCCGGTCACGCCTCCGCCTCCAGCCCCCTCGCTGGCACCTGCGCCCCCCGGTGCACCGGGCTCCTCGGTGGTGACGCCGGCGGCGCGCAGGCGCTCGACCACGGCCTGGTTCGTCGGCAGGGCCAGGAACTCGGCGATGCTGGCCGCGATGACCGGGCCGATGCCTTCGACGGCGGCGAGTTCCTCCTCGGTCGCCGCCATGATGGCGTCCAGGGTGCCGAGGCCCCGGGCCACCGCCCGGGCTCCCGTCGGCCCGAGATGGCGGATCCCGAGTCCGACCAGCAGCCGGCTGAGGGGTTGGGCGGTGGAAGCCGCGATGCCGGCGACGAGGTTGGCGGCCGAGATGGCGGCGAAACGCTCGAGCTCGGACAGTTGCGGCACGGTGAGCGCGTAGAGGTCTGCGGGGTCGACGATCAGTCCGGCCGCCACGAGCTGGAAGACGCGTTCTTCGCCCAGCCCTTCGATGTCCATGGCCGAGCGTGAGGCGTAGTGGACGATCCGCTGCACGCGCTGCATCGGGCAGTCGATGTTGGTGCAGTAGGTGTCGCTCTCACCCTCTAGGCGTAGGAGCGGCTGGCCGCACGATGGGCACGTGGTGGGGAACTTCCACGGCGGTCTGCGCCGCTTCGGCACACCCGGTCCGCTGAGCACAGGGCCGACGATCTCTGGGATGACGTCGCCCGCCTTGCGCACGATGACGATGTCACCGGGCCGGACGTCCTTCAACCGCACCTGGTCCTCGTTGTGCAGGGTGGCCATCTCGACGGTGGAGCCTCCGACGAACACGGGTTCCATACGCCCGAACGGCGTGGCCCGGCCGGTCCTTCCGATCGACACCTCGATGTCGAGCAGCCTCGACGTCCGCTCCTCAGGGGGGAACTTGAAAGCGATGGCCCAGCGAGGCGCCCGCGACGTGGCGCCGAGCTGCCGGTGCAACGCCAGATCATCCACCTTCGTCACCACGCCATCGATCTCGTAGACGAGCGCATGCCTTTCACGGGCCAGCTCGATGCAGCGGGCGATGACGGCCTCGATCCCGGTGACGAGCCGTGCATCCGCACTGACCGGGAATCCCGCCTTCTTGAGAAGGCCCAAGGTGCCCGATTGCGTGGCCGCCGGCCAATGGCTGCCCTTGGGTGCCCCCTCCACCTCGCCGACCTGGTAGGCCCAGAACGAGAGCGGTCGGGTGGCCGTGACGGCGGGGTCTTTTTGCCGGAGCGCTCCGGCCGCGGCATTGCGCGGGTTGACGAACAGCTTGAGACCGGCGGCTTCCTGTCGCTTGTTCATGGCATCGAAATCGGCCAGTGAGAAGTAGATCTCGCCGCGGATCTCGAGCAGTGCGGGGAAAGGGCCGGTCCTGGGGTCGAGGGCCTTGGGCACGCTCTTGATCGTGGCCACGTTGGCTGTGACGTCCTCGCCGGTCACACCGTCCCCGCGGGTGGCGGCCTGGGTGAACCGTCCGTGCTCGTACGTCAACGACATGGCCACCCCGTCGACCTTGGGCTCGCTCGAAAAATCGAGATGTCCCAGGTCCAGGTCGGGTAGCTGGCGGCGCAGGCGTTCGGCCCAGGCCCGCAGCTCCACCTCTTCGAAGGCGTTGTCCAGGCTCATCATCGGGACGCGATGCCGGACGGGCTGGAACAGTCCGAGCGGAGGCGCACCGACCGTCTGGGTCGGCGAATCCGGGGTGACCAGGGATGGGTACTGCGCTTCGACCTCCTTGAGCTCGCGCACCAGGAGGTCGTAGTCAGCGTCGGGGATCTCAGGTGCGTCGAGCACGTGGTACCGCTCGTTGTGATATTCGATCAGCTGGCGCAGCTCGGCCACCCGGGCCGACGCTCCGTTGGGGACTTCGCCGGCCACGATCAGGCGGCGATGCCGGCGCCGACCACTGCGTCCGGATCGACGACGTCGTAGAGGGCCACCGTCTGGCCGGGCGCCACCGGTCGCTGTGGCACATCGAACAGCACGACCAACCCCGACTCGGTGCAGGCGACGGCGCACGGTGCCGGCCTGCCGTGCGCACTGACCTGGGCCACGGCGCGCTCGCCGTGGCCCAGCGGCCGGTCCACCCAGGTGAGTGAGGTGTCGGAGAGGGTGACGCTCGACGTCATCGCCTCGGCCGCACTCCCCACCGTGACGCGTCGCGCCGGCACGTCGACGGCGATGACATAGCGCCGTGCCCCGTCGTTCCCATGGCCCATGCCCCGGCGCTGGCCCACGGTCACCAGCTCGACCGCATCGACCGAGCCCACCGTCTCGCCCCGGCTGTCGGTGACCGCGGCCGGATGGAACTGCAACTTGTCGGCCAAAAAGCCTTGTCGCCCTTCGACGCTGCCGATAAAGCAGACGTCCTGGCTGTCCGGCTTGGCCGCGGTGCGGAGCCCCAACCGAACGGCGTGCGCCCGCACGTCGGACTTGGTCATCTGCCCGACCGGGAACACCACCCGGCCCAGTTCCTCCTGGCCCAGCATCGACAGGACGTACGACTGATCCTTCTCGGCGTCGGCGCCGCGGCGGAGGCGGAAGGCGCCATCACCGGTGACGCGGGCGTGATGGCCGGTGGCCAGGCGCTCGAATCCCAGCCGGTCGGCGCGCTCGAGCAACCGTTCGAACTTGATGGACCGGTTGCATTCGATGCACGGGTTGGGCGTCCGTCCCTGCGCGTGCGCCTCGATGTACGGGGTCACCACGTGCCGGTCGAAGTCCTCGGTCAGGTTGAAGACGTGATGGTCGATGCCCAGCTGCTGCGCCACCCGGCGGGCGTCATCGACGTCGGCGACCGAACAGCAGCCCGAGTCGGACGGCCCACCCCAGAGCTTGAGCGTGGCCCCGACGACGTCGTGCCCCTGCTCGACCAGGAGGGCGGCAGCCACCGAGGAGTCCACCCCTCCGGACATGGCCACCAACACTCGCACCGGTCCAGTGTGCCACCCGTTCTCAGTGGGCATGTCGCAAGGCGGCGATCGCGCCCGGGATGGTGGCCAGGGCACGCTCGACGTCCGCCTCGGTGGTGTCGTGGCCGAGGGTGAACCGGATGGCCCCACGCACCAGCGCGTCCGGTACCCCCATGGCCGCCAGGACATAGCTCGGCTCGAGGGCGCCGCTGGCACACGACGATCCCCCCGAGGCGCAGATACCCCGCTCGCTCAGCGCGAGAAGGAGCTCCTCGCGCTCGATCCCTTCGAAGCACACATGGAGATGGCCGGGCAGGATGGCCACCCCCGCGGCAACGGTCCGGTGGGTCCCGGCCACGGAGGCGAGGAGCCCCGCCGCCAACCGGTCGCGCAACGCGGCGACGCGGCGTGCCGCCTGGCGTCGTTCGCTCACGCTCAGACGCAGTGCGGCGGCCAACCCCACGGCCCCGGCAACGTCCTGCGTACCGCTGCGCCGCTCGCGTTCCTGACCACCCCCATGGTGCTGTGGGGCGAGGGGGGTGGTCGGGCCCACCGCCAACACACCCATCCCGACGGGTCCTCCCACCTTGTGCGCGCTGAGCGCGACGAGGTCGGCCTCCGCGGTCCAGGACGCCAGGTCCATGAATGTCGCGGCCTGCACGGCGTCGGTGAAGATGCGCGCCGTGGCGCTGTGCGCGCGCACCGTCTCGATGACCGCGCCCAGCGGCTGCACCACTCCGGTCTCGTTGTTGGCGAGCATGACGGCGATCAGCGTCGTGGAGTCGTCGATCAGGTCGGCCAACGCATCGAGATCGACCACTCCGTCGTGGTCGACCGCCAGTTCGCACCAGTTCACGCCGTGCAACTGCACGGCGGCCCGACAGGACTCACGGACGGCGGGGTGCTCGACGGAAGAGCTCACCACCGAGACGGCGGCGGCGCCACCCGCCACGGCGGCACCCAGCGTCCCGAGTACGGCCAGGTTGGCCGACTCCGTGCCACCCGACGTGAAGATGATGTCGCCCGGGTCGCGCCCTAGTGCGGCAGCCACCTCGTCACGGGATTCTTCGAGCAGTCGGCGTGCCCGCTGGGCGGGACGGTGGCTCCCCGTCGGATTGCCCAAGGGGATCGACCGTGCCTCGGCCATGGCGTCGGCCACTTCGGACCGGAGCGGAGTGGTGGCCGCGTGGTCGAGATACGTCGTGGCGCATGCACTCATGTGATCCAAACGGTCTTGGCGTTGGTGAACTCCTTCAACCCGAGCTCGGACAGCTCGCGACCGAAGCCGGAGCGCTTGATCCCGCCAAAGGGCAACTCCGGCGTCGAGACGACCATGGCATTGACGAACACGGCGCCGGCCTCCAGCTCGTCGATGCACCGCCGCTGCTCCTCCTCGTCGTTCGTCCAGACACTCGAACCCAGCCCGAAGGAGGTCGAGTTGGCCACCTTGAGGGCAGCGTCGAGATCGGGCACCCGCTCGACGATGGCGACCGGACCGAACAGCTCCTCCTGCGCGACCGGCATGTCGGGCGTGACGCCGGAGAGCACGGTGGGCTTGAGGTACCACCCGGGTCCCTCCAACGGCTCTCCCCCGCCGTGCACCACGGCACCCTGACTCCGGGCCTCCTCGATCTGCCCCAGCAACTCGGCCCGCTGCGCTTCCGAGACGATCGGCCCCACCTGTGTCGCGGGATCGAAGGGATCACCCACCACCAGTGCGTCCATGGCCCCGGTGAAGCGTCGCAGGAATTCGTCTGCCACCGGCTCGACCACGATGAAGCGCTTGGCGGCGATGCACGACTGCCCGTTGTTCTGGACCCGGGCCGTCACCGCCGTCCGCACCGCGTCGTCCAGATCGGCCGAGGCCAACACGATGAACGGATCGGATCCGCCAAGCTCGAGGACGCTCTTCTTCAAGGCATGTCCCGCGCTGGCCGCTACGGACATGCCGGCCTTCTCGCTCCCGGTCAGCGTGACCGCAGCAATCCGGGGGTCCTCTATGAGCGCTGCGATGTCCTTGCTCTCGATGAAGAGGTTGGTGAATGCGCCCGCGGGCAGGCCGGCCCGGCGAAAGATGTCCTCCAGGAGGAGCGCCGTCTGCGGCACGTTGGATGCGTGCTTGAGCAATCCGACGTTGCCCACCATGAGCGCCGGCGCGGCAAAGCGCACGACCTGCCACAGAGGGAAGTTCCACGGCATGATGGCCAGGACCGGTCCGATCGGCTGGTAGCGCACGTAGGAGCGGGAGGCGCCCGTGCTGATCGGCTGATCGGCCAACAAGGCCTCGGAGTGCTCGGCGAACCAGCGCAGACCGAGGGCGCACTTCGATGCCTCGGCCCGGGCCGCGGCAAACGTCTTGCCCATTTCGGTGGTCACGATGCGAGCGATGTCGGGTGCCTCGCCCTCGAACAGGTCCGCCGCATTCATCAGATGGCGGGCCCGTTCGGCGTAGCTGGTGGTGCGATACTCGAGAAACGTGTCAAAGGCCTGCGCCAACAGCTCCTCTACCTCTGCCGGGGTGTGGGCTGGGAACGTCTTCTCGGTCTGACCGGTGGCGGGGTTGATGGTGGCATAGGACATGAACTGATTCTTACCGCAGCGTGGCCCCATCCCCCCACGTCAGGCCCAAATGCTCGGGAAGAGAGCGGCGCATCAGCTTTCCCGTGGCCGTATGCGGGAGCTCCGCGGTGGCGAAGTAGTCCTTGGGCCGCTTGTAGGGCGCCAAATTGGCCACCGCAGCCGCGCGCATCGCGTCCTCCATCCCTGCGCTGTCGGCGACGTACGCCACGCACACCCGCTGGCCCCACTGCTCGTCGGGCAGCCCGAACACCCCCACTCCGATGATGCCGGGCAGTGCCGCCAGGACGGCTTCCACCTCGGCTGGGTACACGTTGACGCCCCCGCTGATGATGAGGTCGTGCCGGCGTCCCGAGAGGTAGAGGTAGCCGTCGTCGTCCAGCCGCCCGAGATCGCCCACGGTGCAGGCGGCACCTCGCCAGGCGCGGCGGGTCGCCGCCGCGTCACCCCAGTACGTGAAGCGGGCGAACGGCGGCATGTCGCACCAGATGGTGCCGGCTCCGTCCCCGGCTCCGTCGTCCAACCTCGCGTCGCTCCCCTGTTCCTTGTCGGTACCGGTGGCGTCGATGGACAGGCGGCGGCCGGGGCGGGCCCGCCCGACCGACCCCGGATGGGCCAGCCACTCGTCGGGCCCGCAGACCGTGAACTGGGCCTCGGTCGACCCGTAGAACTCCCAGACGGCGCCGGGGTGGACGCGCGCCATGGTGGCCCGCTTCACCGAGGGCGGGCAGGGAGCACCGGCATGGGCCAGAAAGCGCAGGGAGTCGAACGTCTCGTCGTCCGCCAGCTCGGGCGACTGCAGTATCCGCTGCAGGTGGGTCGGAACCAGGAACGCCGTGGTGGGGCGCAGGCGGCGGAGCACATCGAGCGCCGTGGCGGCGTCAAACCGGCCGAGGATGGCCAGCGAGCCGCCCGAGAGCAACGTCCCGGTGGCGAACCGCACCGACACCGTGTGGTACATCGGCGAGCAGACCATGTGGAGGTCCCGGGGGTCGAACTGCCAGATGGCCGCCTCGTCGTCGAAGACGGCCTTCGCCGTCGCCTCGTCCCACACGCCGGTGGTGACGCCCTTAGGCCGCCCGGTGGTGCCCGAGGTGTAGTGCATCGGCCGGGTCAGCGGATACGGCGACAGTTCCGCCGGCGACCCCTCGAACAGCGGGGACAGCTCCGACTCGGCCAGGACGGCGAGGGTCGGTTGGGCGTCGGCAATCAAGCTGTCCCGCTCGGACTCGGTCAGCGTGGCGTTGAGGAGGACGGGGATCACCCCGACCCGGGCGGCGCCGAGCACGGCGCAGATCAAGTCGGCCGAGGATCCGAGACAGAAGACCACCCGGTCCCCCGACCGGCACCCGCCGGCCAGCAGCGCCCCGGCGGCCCGGCGCTGACGGTCCTCGGCGTCGGCTGCGCCGAGCACCTCGACCGTGGGCGCTCCTCTCGTCACCAGAGCAGCGTACCGACCGCGGTCAGTGGCTCCCGTGAGACGACGGCGCCGACAGGGGCCCCTACACGACCGCCTCGGCACGCCGGAGGTCGACGGCCACGAGGCTCGGCCGAAGCTGACGGTGGCCGACTTCAAAATTCCTCCGCGCGGTCTACCCGGGTCTCAAGCCGGTTCTTGGGATCGCCGAGCCACACCAGGGCGCCAGCTGAAGAGAGGGCCGCGAAGGCGAAGCCGACGCTGCCGACGAGCTCCAGGATTGACGCGGCAGAGCGCCAGGGGCGCACGAGGGCAACGAGACCACCCCGCTCGTGGATGCATCGCATGACGTCACGCAGGGCGCCCACACCCGCCGTATCGATGAGGCTCACCTCGGTGAGGTCCAGCACCACCGAGTGCTCCCCGATGGCTGGGGCCAACAGGACGCGCACTTCACCAGCGGTGGTGGCATCGAGCTCGCCCCGCAAGCGGAACACAGCTGCGTCTTGGTCAGGCTCGGCCACAATCCGGCATGACGACGGGGCGATGTCCGCGAGGACACCCTCGTCGACGAAAGGAAACTCGCAGGCAGTTCCATCGTCGGCCGCGCTGCCAACGTGCCGGATGAACGCCGTCCTAGTGCCCTAACCGGCAACGTTGGGGGTCCGCGTCCACCACTTTGACCGGCCGATCGCGCAAAGTAGTGCCATGGCAGAACGCGTTGCAGTCAGGGATATCACCAATGAGGAGGGACGAAAGCTCCTCTCGATCGTGCGCCGTGGGTCGGGCTCGGTGGTGCGATGGCGAAGAGCCCAGATCGTGCTGTGGTCGGCCCAGAGAATGGACGTCCCGGCCATCGCCAAGATCGCCTTCACCTCCGAGGACCGGGTGAGAGAGGTCATCCACAACTTCAACGCCGACGGGTTCGATTCGTTGGCCGCCAAGTACTCAGGGGGCCGACCACCGAAGTTCACCCTGCCCGAGCGCCGGGAGATCAAAAAGGTCGCCCTGTCACGGCCGGTCGACCACCACCTGCCCTTTTCCACCTGGAGCTTGTCCAAGTTGGCCGAGTTCCTCGTCGC
>PMLV01000088.1 GCA_003160635.1 Acidimicrobiaceae bacterium
CTCGCGCGAGCTCATCCGCCTCGAGGCCGAGATGTTCGAAGCCGACTGGGCCGAGGCCAAGGCCACGCTGGGCCGGGACCCCAAGATCGACGAGCTCGGGCGCACAGCGCCCCAGCGCCGGGCCGATGCCTTGGTGGAGATGGCCACGCGTTCGAAGAGCACCCCGGCCGACGCCCGGCGTCCCGAGCCCCTCTTCAGCGTGCTGGTCGACTTTCCCACCTTGTCGGGGCGGGTCTGTGAGCTGGCCTCGGGCGGGGTCCTCACCCCGGGCACCTTGGTGCCGTGGCTCGACGAGGCCTGGTTCGAGCGCATCGTCTTTGCCCCGGGCCGACGCGTCGAGTGCTCGGTCACCTCGCGCTTTTTCACCGGGGCCACCCGCCGGGCCATCGAGCTGCGTGACCAGGCCTGTTGCCATGAGTTCTGCGAGGTGCGCGCCGAGCGGTGCGAGATCGACCACATCATCCCCTACGCCAAAGGGGGCCTGACCGAACAAGGCAACGCCCAGGTCCTGTGCGGCTTCCACAACCGGTTGCGCAACCACCAAGGGCCTGACCCGGGGGGCTAGCTAGGCACCGGGATGTGGGACCCGCACCCGGAGCGTCCGAAGATGCAGCCCGACTATCGGCCCTGAAGGGTCCGATCCCCCCACCGAAGTGAACGACTTCTCCGTCGCTCACCCTTTTGCTGCTTGGCCATTTTCCATTTGGCCATTTCCCCCTTGAAGGTGCAGACGCCCGCGTCTGCGAAAAGGCGCGTCACCGTTCGGTCTGCGCGAGGTCGCGCCGCGTGACGACACCCGTCACTCAATACCTGCCCGCCGCCTGCCTGCGCCTCCCGGGTCGGTTGACCCGAAATACCGGCACAGTGTGGCTACCCAAGGGAAGATCTACCTGTCCCGCGAGCCCAGCGCCTCGCCTGCCATCGACGACTGGAGAACCTCATGACCGACCTTGCCGATTATCAGAACAGCTTCACCCGGGCTCGCCTGCGCCGGGAAGACGGCATTCTCGAGGTACGCCTCGGTGCGTCGCCGGACGAATCCCTCGTCTGGGATGAGTCAGCACACCGTGAGCTCCCCGCGCTGTTCGCAGCCATCGCAAGCGATCGTCAGAACCGGGTCATGATCCTGACCGGAACTGGCGACGACTTCTGCGTCCGTGGCGATGGCGGCGGGTGGGATCTCAGCAGGCCCGCCGGATGGGACAAGATCTACTGGGAAGGCAAGGCAATACTCCGAAGCCTGCTCGACATCGAGATCCCCGTCATCTCGGCGGTCAACGGACAAGCTCGCATCCACGCCGAAGTGGCGGTCCTCGGTGACATCGTGCTGGCCTCGGAAACGGCGGTCTTCCAAGATGCTGCACATTTTCCCGCCGGCGCCGTTCCCGGTGACGGCGTTCACGTGGTGTGGCCGCTCTTGCTCGGGCCCAACCGCGGTCGTGCCTTCCTCTTGACCGGTATGGAACTTTCGGCCCGCGATGCTCTCGCGTGCGGGGTAGTGGCCGAAGTTCTCCCGCCAGCGCGTCTCGTGGGCCGGGCTTGGGAGGTCGCCCGCCAGCTGTCCCTGGCCTCGGACCTGACCCTTCGTTACACCCGTGTCCTGCTCACTGAGCCGCTGCGAAGGGCCATTGCGGCAGATCTCGGGTACGGGCTCGCCCTCGAAGGTCTCGCTGCGATCAATCTCCAGCCATGACGGACTGTCATTGACGCGTGGCCTCGCGAATGCGTACTTTCAGCGCATGCTTTCTCCGCATACTTTCCGCGCATCAGCGATCGGCACTGCGGCCAGAAGGCCTAGCGAAAATGGGCGATGACCTCACGGGCCACCCAGTCGAGCCGCTCTAGATACTCCTCAAGAGACCGAGTGGGAGGTCCCGGTGGCGGGACCGAGGTCCAGGTGACCCCGCTGTCGGCCAACGCCCCAACCGCATCGACGGCACCTTGGGCACTGGCGGTCGGTAGCGGTGCACCGCTGCCGGAGCCCAATGGGCGGTGATCGTTCGGGTCGACGCGTACGGGAGACACCGACAACATCACGTCGAACGGGCGCCCATCGTCACCGAACGCCGGATCCTTCCGCAACTCGGCCAGCAGTGAGGGCAACTCGGCCGCCGTCACCTGCCAGGGGAACCACCCTTGCCAGCGTGCGGCGCGTCGGAGCGCCGCGTGAGAGTTGCCGCCGATCCAAATCGGCGGATGGGGCCGCTGGTATGGCTTGGGCTCGAAACGGATGTCGGCGAAGCGCACGAAGCGCCCCTCGAACGACGGCTCTTCTTCGGTCCATAGGACGGACATGGCCTCGAGATACTCGTCCGCCATACGGCCGCGCTGGTCGAAGCGCACGCCGAGAGCTTCGTATTCCTCGGCGGAATGCCCGACCCCGCACGCCACGATCACCCGGCCGCCACTCAGCACGTCGAGGGTGGCGATTGCCTTGGCCGCTACCAACGGATGGTGGAGGGGCAAGATGACGATTGCCGAAATAACGGTGAGCCGGCTAGTCGCACCGGCCAGAAATGCCATCGCCGTGAGTGCATCCGGCCAGTGCGCTCCCATGGTGTCAGCGAGATCCGGAGGTAACACGATGTGTTCGGGCACGAGCAATCCGTCGAAACCGAGATCGTCTATGGCGCGGGCGAGACGCTGCATGTCCGTGGCTGACATCTCGGAGGCCCACGGTGGTTCGACCGGCGCATAACGACTCAATCCCGGCATTCCCGTGACAAAACGCACAGTGGGCAAGCTAGCGGTGGCCGCGGCCACCGACAAGCGGGACGAACAAGGCCAAGGCTGCGTCACGTACCAGGGTCACGTACCAGGGTCACGTACCAGCGTCACGTACCAGCGTCAGGTTCCAGCGTCAGGTTCCAGCGTCAGGTACGAGCACCAGCAGATCCTCACTGCCTGAAGGGCAGAGGTCGTCGGCCCGGGCGACGATGGCCGCCCTGAACCGGCTGGTGCCGGACGGGTGCATGTCCCCGCGGCTGCGCCAACCGTCTTCGGGCTATGCCAGCTGGAGGCCGTTCCCGTCCTCGAGCACATGTGGCGGCGGGTCATCGAGGACGTGCATGGCTCGCCACGAGGCAACCCGCACCGCGGTGCAGTCCGCCGCCGCGGTCTGTCCGTCGGTCATCGCGTCCTCACTCGTTCAAGTGTTTCTCTGCACTCGGAGCCCACGCCTCCTATTCTGCCTGGTCGTGAACGGAGAGCCCTGTGACGTGGCCATCGCAGGTGGAGGGCTGGTCGGCCTCTCCCTGGCCTACGAGCTGGTCTGCCGGGGGGCGCAGGTCACCCTGATCGATGCCGGCCATCCGGGTCGCGCCACCGACGCCGGGGCCGGCATTCTGGCTCCCGACACCCACCCGACCACCGAGAGGTTCTGGTGGGAGCTGACGCATGGTGCCGGCGATCACTACCCGCTCCTGCTCGACCGCCTGCGCCAGGACGGCGTGGACACCGAACCGTCAGGCTACGACAGGTGCGGGCTCCTCTCCATCGGGCTGCGCGAGAGCGAAGAGAGCTGGTTCGGTCCCTTCGCCGAGCGCGTGATGAGTCGGGCCGACGGGCGGGTACGCGAGATCACCCCCGACGACGCCGTCGCCCTCTTCCCCCCCTTGGGCACGGTGCACCGGGTCCTCCACTACCCGGGTGCATGCCGCATCGACGGCCGCGGCATGGCGGGAGCCTTGCGTCAGGCCGCGACGGCGCGTGGCGTGCGCTTCATCTCCGGGACGGTGTGTGGCGTGCGGGCTGACCCGCACGCGGAACCTTCGTCCCTGGCTGAACCCTCTTCCCACGCAGAGCCGTCGTCCCGCACCGTGCAGCGGATCGACGTCGACGGCCAGGACGAGGTGCGATGCGGCGCGCTGGCCGTCGCCGGTGGTGCCTGGAGCGCGTCCATGGGGGAGTGGCTGGGCTGCAAGCTCCCGATGTTCCCCACCAAGGGGCAGATCGTGCATTTGGGCATCACGAAGGAGAGCGGGGAGTGGCCCATTCTGCAGCCGCTGCTCACGCACTACCTCGTCCCGTGGCCCGGAGGCCGGGTGGCCTGCGGCGGGACGTTCGAGCCGAGCGCCGGTTTCTCTGCCACGGTGACGGCGGCCGGACTCCATGAGCTCCTGCGCGAATGCCTGATGGTGGCCCCCGGTCTGGCCGAAGCGACCTACCTCGAGACCAGGGTAGGCCTGCGACCTACCTCTCCCGACGACCGCCCGGTGCTCGGGCCGGTTCCGGGGTGGCGGAACGTCTGGGTGGCCACCGGCCACGGGGCGAACGGTCTTCTCCTCGGTCCCTACAGCGCCAAACTGTTGGCGCAGCAGATGCTGGACGAGCCCACGGAGATCCCTATCGCCGTCGAGCTGGACCCTTCCCGCTTCACCTGAAGAGCCGCCGCCCCGAGCGGCGCCAGGTCAAGTCTGCGCCAGGTCAAGTCTGCGCCAGGTCAAGTCTGCAAGGTACCCCCGTGGGATTGACCGGGGTCCGTGATCCACGCCCGCGCTTCGGCGAGCTTCGCCACTCCTTCGGGGGTCGCCTTTCCCTTGATACCTTCGAGAAGCCGCTCGTCGAGAGCAGCGAGGAGTTCTTCCGTGGATGCCATGCGCCATGTTCGCGCAGCAGGCATGTCCCCGACGGCGACGCGTCGACGCGTTAACTTCATTCACTGGTGGACCCACAACCGGAAGGAAACGAGGGGACCTCAGCCGCCCTCGAGCGGATCCATCGGTTGGAGCGCCAGGAACGCGATCGGATCACCCGCGAGCTGGCCACGGCAGACCGGCGTGCCCAGTCGATCGAACAAGGGCTGGGACCGACGGACAGCCGCCGGGAACGCCTCAAACGGATGGAGCACATGCTCCGCTTTCCCATGGCGGCCCTGGGTGTGGCGTGGGCCGTGTGCGGGATCATCGTGCTCACCACGCATTCGACGGGGGCGACGTCAGAAGCATTCGTCGTCGCACTCTTCGTGATCTGGTTGATCATCGTGCTCGAGTGCCTCGTCCGCTACATCGTGGTCCCGGACCGCCGGCGCTATTTCGCCTGCAGGCAGATCGAGCCGGTCCTGGTCGTGCTCCCGGCGTTCCAGGTCTGGAGAATCCTTGGCGTCGAACAGGCGTCGGTTATCTGGGGCGAGGGCACGTCCCACTTCCTGGCCATCCTGCGACATCGTGGCCTTTTCCGGGTGCTCCTGGCCGCCACCGGGCTGCTCTTCCTGGGCGCCTGGGTGGACCTTCTCTGCGAGAAACACGCTCCTGGATCGAACATCCACTCCTATGGCGACGCCCTCTGGTGGGCCGTGGTGACGGTGACCACCGTCGGCTATGGCGACCGTTTCCCGGTCACCCCGGGCGGGCGGGCCGTGGCCGTGATCCTCATGCTGGTCGGAATCGGCCTCATCGGAACCTTGACCGCCACCGTTGCCTCCTTCTTCGTGCAGGAGCACACCGATGCCAACAAGGCGCAGCTGCAGTCGGCCCACGAAGACCTCGGTGCACGGATCGGCGACCTCGATGCCCGGTTGGCCCGGATCGAAGCCGCTCTGGTCGGCCCCCCGGGAGCGCCGGGCCCCTCCCCGGGGTCTGACCCGCCCATCCCACCCTGAGGCCGACCCTGGAGTGAAACTGTGCCCATGAAGGGCACCCTGACCCAGAACGGCACGGACACCGAGGCCAACACCGAGGACGTCCTGGCGGCACTCGCCGGGAAGGATTTCTTCTGGCTTGACCTGGACGACGCCGTCACCGACGGCACGGTGGCCGAACTGCTGGGCGTCCACTTCGGCTTTCATCCGCTGGCCGTCGCCGCAGCGGAGAAATTCAAGCAACGACCGCGCTTCGACGACTACGACAACTTCGTCTATCTCGTGGCCCGGGGCGCCGACCCCACCGACAACGGTCAGGCCGAGGTCCATTGCTTCTGGAGCGACAGGTATGTCGTCACGGTGCACCGTGGTGACTGCCCGGCGGTGCAGGCCGTGCGCGGCCGGATGACGCAGCACAGGCTCGCGGCCACCATCGCCTCACCGCAGATCGTCATCGTGTACCTGATCATGAACGCGTTGGTCGACGGGTTCTTCCCGGTCCTCAACGAGTTCGACGAGAAGATCGACGCGCTCGAAGACGACATCCTTAAAGCCCCCACCGAAGAGCAGCTGGGTGAGCTGTTCGACATGAAGCGGGAGCTCATGAACATGCGCAAGGTCATCGCGCCGCAACGCGACATGATGGCCAGCATCAATGCCGGCGTGGCCGACGTGCCCGGCATGACCGACGAGGCGGCACGCTATTTTCGTGACCTCTATGACCACCTGATCCGGCTGGCCGACCTGGTGGACAGCTACCGCGATCTCTTGACCAGCGTCATGGACACTCATCTGTCGACGGTGTCCAACCGGCTCAACGTCGTGATGAAGCAGTTGGCCATCATCGCCACGGTGTTCCTGCCTCTGAGCTGGCTCACCGGCTTCTTCGGGCAGAACTTCGCCTTCCTGGTCGGTCACATCACGACGACATGGTCATTCTTCGTCGTCGGCATCGGGACCGAAGTCGTGGCCGTGACCCTGCTCTTCATGCTGTTCAGGCGCCGCGGCTGGTTGGGCGGGCCCTCGGTCTGAGCCGCCGCCGGCGTCAGTCCGTCTGAGCCGCCGCCGGCGTCTGCGTCAGTGCCCGTGCACCTCGTAGCCGGTCCACCAGGCCTCGCAGCCGTCCGGGACCGGGAAGCCGAGCTGCTTGCGGCGATCGACGATCTCGTGCACCTGCCGCTTGAGCTCACGTAGGAGCGAGAGCGCCCCCGGATCGGCATGGTCCCCGGCGCGGCTCGACTCCCAGATCGACTCCTCGAGGTGCCAGGCCTGGAGCCGGGCCGCGGTAAGGCGATGGGTCTCCCCGGCGATCTCGGCCAGCAGGGTGGCATCCCCTTCGGCCATGACGTCGGCCGCGCGCATCCACCCGTAGTCCTTGTTGATGCGCAGGAGGCCGGGCTGGACCTCGAAGTACCCGACCACGTCGATGACGGGGTCGATCGTGGTCAAGCTAGCGGCAGCCGGGAGGACAACGGCCAGGTTCTCCCGTTGACGGTCGGCCATGGCGATGGCGCCCAGCGCGCGCAGCCCGACGTTGGCCGCGTTGTCGTCGGAGTAGTTGCGCTCGTCGCGGTCGATCCTCAGCGGGATCGCCACCACGGCGATGATCCGCGTGGCGCCGAGGTGCACCGCGGCGCGTACCGGGACGACCTGCAGCACGCCTCCGTCGACATAGTCGTCATCGGCCAAGGCACGCGGTGGGAATACCAATGGAACGCTGGCCGAGGCGAGGGCCCCTTCGAGGAAGTCGACCGGGCCACCGGCCGCTCCCGGCACGGGTGTCACCGCATCCTCTTCCACGATGGTGCCGTCCTGGGTGATGTAGCGCAGGACGCCGGCCCTCAATGCCGTGACGGCGAGCCGCACCTCGAGTCCCGGACGGGCCACCAGGGCGGGATCGACCGGATGGATGCCGGTCTCCCCCCCGTGGCGGATGGCCTCGGCCAACGGCCGCAGGTTGAGCACGGCGCTGCCGCTCGTCCGGAACTTGCGGCGCGCCCGTGGCAGGCGGAAGGCCGCCCCGGCCAACATGCGCTGCAGTCTGCGCCTCCGGCGCCGGCGCGCCTTCTTGGCGGCGCGCTGCGGCGAGCGGGGCGTTGCGGGAGCCACATCGGGGACCTTCATGTGGGCTTCGTCGATCCCCGCCGCTTCCAATGTCGGCCGCGGCGGGCGGGTGCCCTCTGTCAGGGCGAAACGAATTTCGCCACCGAGCGCCGTACCTTCGAGCGCCCGCAGCCAGGACTGCTCTCCGAAGATCTGCTCCGTGCGGGTCATGGCCAGGATGTCGTCCTCGACCTCTTGCACGCGCCGGGTGAACTCGTCGACGGTGCGAGCCTGGGCCAGCACGGAGGCGGCGATGGCGCCGGCCGAGGTGGCCGTGATGATGTCGGGGATGATCCGCTCCGTGCCCACCAGGTACTGCAGGGCGCCCACTTCGAAGGAGCCCTTCGTCCCGCCTCCGGCCAGCACGAATGCAGTGGGCCCCTCAGGGGCTGGTTCGGTCATCCACAAAGGCTACCCACCGGCTGCCGCAGTGACGATCTCTATCGGCGCCTCCGCTTCCACCCTGGTCGTGGCCCATTCCGAGCGAGGGATCACGCAGCGATCGACCGCCACGGCGATGCCCTTGGGCTCGGCTCCGTCGATGAGGCGGCCCACGACGTCGGCGATGGTGGTTCCCGCCTGCACCACGAGGCGATCCCCATTGACCGTCACGGTGAGCTCGCTCATGGGGCCGTGGCGGCGAACAGGTCGACCACGGTGGCCGCCGTGACGGGAGCCAGCAGCATCCCGTTGCGGAAGTGGCCGCTCGCCACCGCCACGCCGTCGAGGGCGGTCCAACCCACGACGGGCGTGTTGTCCAAGGTGGCCGGGCGCAGTCCCGCCTGGGCCTCGAGCAGCTCCAGCTCGTCGATGCCGGGGACGACGGCTCGGGCGTCGCAGAGCAGCTCGTGCACGGCGCCGGCGCGCACCGTGACGTCGTGGCCGCGCTCTTCCATGGTGGCGCCCACGACCAGCGTCCTGTCGGGACGGGGGACCAGGTAGATCGAACGCCCGTGGACGAGCGCCCGTACGGTCCGGGTCAGCAGTGGTGGGCCGCCGACATCGCTCCCCGCCGGGCCCAGCCGCAAGATGTGCCCTTTCACCGGCCGGATCTCGGGCAGGCCGGCCCCTTCGAGGCCGCCCACGTGCGGTGTGCCGACGCCGGCCGCCAGGAGGATGCGATCAGCGTCGAGCCGGCTCCCATCGGAGAGCACCGCAACCAGGCCGCCATTGGCCGGCCCGCCATGTAATCGACCCCCGAGGCTCTCCCCGGCAGAGATTGCGGTGACGGTCAGGGGCACGAACGTGACCCCGGCGGCCCGGCCGGCGGCGACCAGGGCCCGGAGCAGGGCCCGGTTGTCGACGTGATGGTCGCCGGGGACCTCGATGCCCCCGCACACCATCGGGCTGAGCGCCGGCACCAGTCTCCGGCACTCCGACGCCGTCCGCCGGTGGGCCGTGCAGCCCAGCGTGTGCTGGTAGGCGAGGAGCTGGTCGAGGGCGGCGCGGTCCGACGTATCGAGCGCGACCGTGAGCGTCCCCGACTGGTCGTAGCCGATGTCGTGCCCCGAGGCCTCCTCCAGGGCGGCGCTGAACTCCTTCCAGGCTCTGGCCCCTTCGAGCAGGAACTCGGTCAGCGCCGCCTCGCCGAATTGGACCTCGGTGACCGGGGCCAACATCCCCGCCGCCACCCACGAGGCGCCGTCGCGACCCGGGGTCGGGGCGACCACGGTGACCGCGTGGCCGTTCGCCGCCAGACGCCAGGCGCAGGACAGCCCGATGACGCCTCCTCCCACGACCAGGACCCGGTGCGCCATGTGGCCAAGCTTACGAGGAGACGGATCGGACCCACGTGGCCCGATGGGTTCCCGGCACCAGGTCGGCCCGCATCGGGCCACTACGTTGCAGGGCGTGGGCCTGCTGTTGCACGAGCCGATCGACGAGATGGCGGCAAGCGATCCACGACGCCCGGCGCTCTATTTCCTCGGCGGCACCGTCACCTTCGGCGAACTCTCCGCCCGGACGAAGCGCGTGGCCGCCGCGCTGCGCCGCTGCACCGGCCCGGGGGATCGCGTGGCGATCATCGGCGAAAACCACCCGAGCTGGGTCGAGGCGTACTACGGCGTGCCCCGCGCCGGTCGGATTCTGGTCTTCTTGAACCATCGCCTGGCCGCGGCCGAACTGGCGGCGATCGTGGACCGCTCCGGGGCCACGATGGTCGTCGGTCCCCGAGCTGAGCTGGACCGCATCCAACCGTCACCTGCCACCGCCCATGACTCCATCCCCACGTACATCGATCTGGACGAGTGGGAGCGCATGGGGAACGAGGGAGCGGGGAAGGGGTGGGAGCGGGAACAGGAGCGGGATCCGGACGGGGGGCGGGATNNGGGGGGCGGGATCCGGACGGGGGGCCGTCGTCTCCGGACGAGCCGATCTGGTTGATCTACACGAGTGGGACCACTGGTTCACCCAAGGGCGCAACGCTCACGCACCGCAACGTCGCCGCATCCCTCGTCGCCAGCGCGCACGGCCGCCCGATCGGCCCTGACGACGTGTTCCTCCACCCGTTCCCCCTCTGCCACGTCGCCGGGTACAACGTCGTGCGCAACCTCGCGGCGGGTCGGCCCGTCGTGCTCATGGACCGTTTCGAGCCGGGAGAGTTCATCTCGTTGACCAGCCGATATCAGGCCACCAAGACCACCATGGCCGCCACCATGCTCTCGAGCCTGTTGGACCACCTCGAGGCGCACGCCGAGGGACGCCCGGCGTTGGCCTCGCTCGAGGGGATCGCGTACGGCGCCGCCCCGATGCCCCCGACGCTGTTGCGACGCGCCTTTGCAGAGCTGCGGATCGACTTCAGCCAGGGCTACGGCATGACCGAGCTGGCCGGGAACGCCGTCTTCCTCGGGATCGAAGAGCATCGCCACGCACTGGCGGGCGCCGAGCATCTGCTGACGGCGGCCGGCCGGCCGGCGCCCAACGTCGAGGTTCGGGTGCTCGACGAAGACGGTCACGACGTGGCAACGGGCAGGCCGGGCGAGATCGTCATCCGTGGCGACCAGGTCATGGCGGGCTACTGGGGGGACGCAGAGACGACGAAGGCCGCCTTCACGCAAGGTTGGTTCCATACCGGCGATATCGGCGTGTTCGATGCCGATGGGGTGCTCTCGGTGGTGGACCGCAAGAAGGATGTCATCGTCACCGGAGCGGAAAATGTCTCCTCGCGCGAAGTGGAGGAGGAGATCCTGCGTTCGTGTCCCGAGGTGCGCGAGGTTGCGGTCGTCGCTGTGCCCGACCCCCACTGGGGGGAGAACGTGTGCGCGGTGATCGTCCTGCGCGCCGGCGCGACCCTCCCTCCCGACGTGCTCATCGGGCGGGTCCGCGAGCGACTGGCGGGGTTCAAAGCGCCGCGCCATGTCGTCGAGGTGGACGAATTGGCGAGGAACTCGCTGGGCAAGCTGTTGAAACAGGACCTTCGGCGTTGGCTGGCCGACCAGCCCTCGGTGATCGGGCCACGGCTCTGAAACCCAGACCTGAAGGACGGAGTAGCCACCAGTGGCGGGCCGGCCCTCGGGCGGCTATGACGGGTTCTGATCGTTTTCCCTGAGGAGTGGCATGCACTGCGGAGTGATGGTTACCGGGTACAACCAGAGCGACTGGCCACGACTGATGGCCGGGGACTACGAGCGGGCACCCGACGTCGCCGACTACCTCAACATGGAGCAGACGTTGTCCATGGGCGAGCTGGTGGAACCCCTCGGCTTCGACTCCATCTGGGCTACGGAGCACTACGGATCCGCGTATTCCATGCAACCGAACCCGCTGCAATGGCTGGCCTACTGGGCGGGGCGGACCACCCGCGTCGACGTAGGCACGGCAGTCATCGTGGCGCCGTGGTGGAACCCTGTTCGCCTCGCTTCGGAGATCAACATGCTCGACATCCTCCTGAGAGGTCGCCGGCTGCATCTCGGGATCGGACGTGGCGTGGCGCCACACGAGTACGCCTCTTTGGGCATCCCGATCGAGGAGTCCCACGCGTACTTCTACGACGTGGTGAACGCCATCCGCGCCTCGGACGGATCCGAGCGGTTCACCTTCGATGGGAAGGTCTTCACCATCCCGCCGACGACCATTCGCCCGCAGGCCCGCCACAAGGGAGAGGTGACGACCAACATCAAGGCTGCGTTCACCACCGAGACGTCGGCCCGGCTCGCCGCCGAGAACGGACTGGGCCAGATGTTCGTCGCGAACGATGACCTGGAGGCCATGACGGTCAAGGTCCAGCGCTTCAACGCGATCCGTTCCGAGCTCGACCTGCCCCCCGACCAACCCACCACGCTCCTATGGATGTACTGCGCCGAGACCTCGGCCGAGGCGGAGGAAGGCTGGGACTACTTCCGGGCGCAACAATTGGCGGCGCAGCACCACTACTTCGAGTGGAACAACCCGGGCTTCGGGGGGATCAAGGGCTACGAGGACTATCTCAAGACCCAGGCATCCGACGCCGGCCTCGCAGAAACAGCGGTGGCCGGCCAGCGCAACACACAACCAATCGGCACGCCCGACGAGATCATCGACAAGCTCACGTCCATCCAATGGGCCATCAGCCTGGAAACCCTCGTCATCCATGTGTTCTACGGCGGTATGCCGAAAGAGAAGGCGGAGAAGAGCCTGCGCCTCTTCGCGGAGAAGGTGCTCCCCGCCGTGCATGCCATGCCCACGCCCATCAATCCGGCGTCCCTCGGACGGGCCGCCGGCTGACCATCACTCCACCGTCACTCGACCATCACTCCACCGTCACTCGACCCATGGCAAACCAGGAAGTCCCCGTCCGCGGCGCACGGCTCGTCTACGAGCGATCGGGGAAGGGTCCCGACCTCATCTGGGGCCACGGCCTCACGATGAACCTCGCCAGCGACGCGGTCCTGGCACTGCTCGACTGGAGCCAGATCCCTGTTTCCGTCGTCCGCTACGACGCCAGGGGGCACGGCGAATCCGAGTCGACACCGGACACCAAGGGGTACAGCTGGTCGGAGCTGGCGCTCGATCAGCTGGCGCTGGCTGACGCGCTGGGCATCGACACCTACGTGTCGGCGGGCGCATCGATGGGCTGCGGCACCGCGTTGCACGCCGCTGTCCTCGGTCGGGAACGGGTGCGGGCGCTGGTCCTCGCCCTGCCGCCGACCGGGTGGGAGGCGCGGGCGGCGCAAGCGGCAACATGGGAGCTCATCGCCAAGATGATCGAGGATCAAGGCGTCGAAGCACTGGTCACCTCGCGGGCCGAGCTCGAACCCCCTGACCCCTACAAGGGGGATACGCAGCGCCGCGACCAGCAAGCAAGCGCCGTTCGGGCCTGGGACCCGGGTCGCCTGGCCCTCGTCATGCGGGGCGCCACGGAGGCCAACCTGCCCGAACGCGCCGCGCTGGCGCAGATCGGTGTGCCGGCGCTCATCCTGGCCTGGACCGGCGATCCGATCCATCCGGTTTCGACGGCGGAGGAGTTGGCAGCGCTCATTCCTGACGCCGAGCTCCATGTGGCATCGACTGCGTCCGACATGGACGATTGGACTGCGCACACGAACACCTTTCTCCGACGCGTTCTCTGAGGTAGGGAGTCCGCGGACCACGGGGCGTGGTCGTGTATCCTGTACCTTCCGCTTCTGGGCCAGCGCCGTCCCGGTCGACTTTCAGTTCCGCCCCAATTCGAAAGGACCCGATGGCCTCCGGCCTCTACGACGCTTCGTACGAACACGACGCTTGTGGCGTCGGCATGGTGGCCGACCTCCATGGGCGGCCGGACCACGGCATCGTGGACAAGGGCCTCACCGTGCTCGAGCGACTGGCCCACCGGGGCGCCTCGGGGGCCGAGGCGTCCACGGGGGACGGGGCCGGCATCCTGGTGCAGGTGCCCCACCGCTTCCTGGTCGGCGCGGCAGAGGCGGCCGGTTTCACGCTTCCCGCGCCGGGCACGTACGCCGTGGGCTTGGCGTTCCTGCCCGGCGAGGCCGACGATGCGGCCAAGGCCAAGAAGGCCGTCGAGGCACTGGCAGCCGAGGAGGGCCTGGCGGTGCTGGGCTGGCGCCCGGTGCCGGTGGTCACCGATGGGCTGGGGGAGACGGCGCTCAGCGTCATGCCGGTGATGGAGCAGGTCTTCGTGGCGCGGGCCGCGGGGTCGGCGGGGTCGGCAGCGTCGTCTGCAGGAGCACCGGCCGACGCCGGGCCCGGCAGCGACCAGATGGCCCTCGAGCGCCAGGCCTTCGTGCTCCGCAAGCGGGCCGAGCATGCCGTCGAAGGGCTGTACTTCTCCTCGCTGTCGTCACGGACCCTGGTCTACAAGGGGATGCTGACCTCGGAGCAGCTGCGCACCTTCTTCACCGATCTGGAGGACCCGCTCTTCGAGTCGGGGCTGGCCCTCGTGCACTCCCGCTTCTCCACCAACACCTTCCCGAGCTGGCCCCTGGCCCACCCCTACCGCTACATGGCCCACAACGGGGAGATCAACACCCTGGCCGGCAACCGCAACTGGATGCGGGCCCGGGAGGCGCTCCTCTCCAGCTCGCTCATCGAGGGCGACCTCAACCGCATCTACCCGGTGTGCACCCCGGGCGCCAGCGACTCCGCCAGCTTCGACGAGGTGCTCGAGCTCCTGCACCTGTCCGGGCGTTCGCTGCCGCACTCCGTGCTGATGATGATCCCCGAGGCGTGGGAGAACCACACCACCATGGATCACGCCCGGCGCTCCTTCTACCGGTACCACGCCTCCTTGATGGAGCCCTGGGACGGGCCGGCCGCCGTCACCTTCACCGACGGCACCGTGGTGGGCGCCGTGCTGGACCGCAACGGCCTGCGCCCGGCGCGGTACTGGGTGACCGACGACGACCTGGTGATCCTGGCCAGCGAGGTGGGCGTGCTCGATATCGCCCCCGAGCACATCGTGCGCAAGGGGAGGCTCCAGCCCGGGCGCATGTTCCTGGTCGACACGGCCAAGGGGCGCCTGGTCGACGACGACGAGATCAAGACGGCACTGGCGGCCGAGCATCCCTACGACGAATGGCTGGCGGCCGACCAGATCCGGCTCGATGAGCTGCCGCCCCGCTCCATGCTCACCCCCCAGCACGGCCGGGTGGTCAGCCAGCAGCGCCTGTTCGGCTACACGGCCGAGGAGCTGCGGATCATCCTGGCCCCCATGGCCCGGACCGGGACCGAGCCCCTGGGCTCCATGGGCTCCGACGCCTCAATCGCCGTGCTCTCGGACCGCTCCCGCCTCCTCTACGACTACTTCACCCAGCTGTTCGCCCAGGTGACCAACCCGCCCCTCGACGCCATCCGGGAAGAGCTGGTGACGTCCCTCTCGGCCACCGTCGGGCCCGAGGGCAACCTGCTCGAGGCCGGACCGGGCTCGTGCCGGCAGATCCTCCTGCCCCTCCCGGTAATCGACCGCGACGACCTGGCCAAGCTGATGTACGTCAACGAGCACGGGGAGACGCCGGGCTTCAAGGCCTTCACCGTGGACGGCCTCTTCGAGGTGGGGCAGGCCGGCGCCGCCGGGGCGCCCACGGCGGCCGGCGGCGAGGCCCTGGCCCGGGCCCTGGCCGACGTGCGCCGCCGGGTGTCCGAGGCGATCGCGGACGGGGCCAACCTCATCGTCCTCTCCGATCGGAACGCCACCGAGGAATGGGCGCCCATCCCGTCCCTGCTGCTGACCTCGGCCGTCCATCACCACCTGGTGCGGGAGAAGACCCGCACCCAGGTCGGGCTCGTAATCGAGACGGGCGACGCCCGCGAGGTCCATCACATGGCGCTGCTCATCGGCTACGGCGCCGCCGCCGTAAACCCCTATTTGGCGCTCGACACCATCGACGACATGATCGCCGAGGGGCTCCTCGAGGGCGTGTCCCCCCGTCAGGCCCGGCGCAACTACATGAAGGCGGCCTGCAAGGGCGTGCTCAAGGTCATGTCCAAGATGGGCATCTCGACCGTCGCCTCCTACACCGGCGCCCAGGTCTTCGAGGCCATCGGGCTCGACCGTGCCCTGATCGACGAGTACTTCACCGGGACGGCCAGCCGTATCGGGGGCATCGGGCTCTCGGTGCTGGCCGCCGAGGTCGCCTCGCGCCACCACATGGCCTATGAGGCCCGTCCCACGGAGCGGGCGCACCGGGAACTCGAGGTGGGTGGGGAGTATCAGTGGCGGCGTGAGGGGGAATATCACCTCTTCAACCCCAAGACCGTGTTCAAGCTCCAGCACGCCACACGCTCGAAGCAATACTCCATTTTCAAGGAGTACACGGCCGCCGTCGACGATCAGGCCGAGAAGCTGGCCACGCTACGGGGGCTCCTCCGGCTGCGGACGGGCGGGGGAGGCAACGGCAACGGCCGCGGCAACGGCCCGATCCCCATCGAAGAGGTCGAGCCGATCGAGGCCATCATGTCCCGCTTCTCCACCGGCGCGATGTCCTACGGGTCCATCTCGGCCGAGGCGCACGAGAACCTGGCCATCGCCATGAACCGGATCGGCGGGCGGTCGAACACCGGGGAGGGCGGCGAGGACGCCGACCGCTTCACGCCCGACGCCAACGGCGACCTACGGCGCAGTGCGATCAAGCAGGTGGCCTCGGGGCGTTTCGGGGTGACCGGCGAGTACCTGGTCAACGCCGACGACCTGCAGATCAAGATCTCCCAGGGGGCCAAGCCGGGGGAGGGCGGGCAGCTGCCCGGCAAGAAGATATGGCCCTGGATCGCCCGGACGAGATACTCGACGGCGGGAGTCGAACTGATCTCGCCGCCGCCGCACCA
>PMLV01000272.1 GCA_003160635.1 Acidimicrobiaceae bacterium
TGGGGTTCATTTCACCGTAGATAACACACGTATGTCGGAAGACATGGGCGGTGACTCGCTTGCCTCGCAAGGAGGCGCATTTGTCCTCTGCGCGGTGGGCGTGGGTACTCACACGACGCTCGACCGCGTCTCGACTCAGGCGTCGGCCGTTGCGGGTAGGGAACACCGGGTTGTCCGCCAGGCCGCCGCGTTCTCTCAGCCACTCCCGCAACACCGCTTGGGTGCTGCCCGTCAGTGGCACCGCCCGTTCCTTTCGACCTTTACCCATACAGCGGACATGGGCTCCAACGCCGAGGACGACGTCATCGCGGTTCAGGCCAAGAAGCTCCGAAACCCGGAGGCCCGTCTGGGCGCCGAGGACCATCAAGGTGCGGTCGCGCCTGCCCTCCCAAGTCGTCGTATCAGGGGTGGCCACCAGGGCTTCCAGTTCCTTCGCGGTGAGGAACGAGATCGCCTTCTTCACGAACCGCTTCTGGGGGATGGCGAGCACCTGTTGGATGAGTTCGGCATGCTCTGGGTGGCGTAGCGCGGCGAAGCGGAACAGGGACCGGATCGCTCCCAGTCGGGCGTTGCGGGTCCTCGCGGTGTTGCCCCGCTCCTTTTCGAGGTGGTCGAGGAAGGCACCGATCACTTTCGCATCGAGGTCCTCGAAGTCGAGGATGGACGGTGCCTTTCCCGTCTGGCGACCCGCGAACCCGACCAGCAGCCGAAAGGTGTCCCGGTAGGCGGCCACGGTCTGTGGGCTGGCTTGGCGCTGACGGCCCAGGCGCTCGGTGAAGAACGCTTGCAGTGTCGGGGCGAGCGCGCTCACGACATGGACCCTTCGGCCGCCTCGAGCCGGGCGGCCGCCAGCGACAGCAATTCCGGGACGGCGGACAGATACCAGTACGTCGACGATGGCTCCCTGTGGCCGAGGACGGTGGTGAGTCGCGGTAGCCAAGCCTGGACGTCCTCGCCGGCGCGATACCACTCGACCAGGGTCCTCACGGCGAAGGTGTGCCTTATGTCGTGAATTCTGGGAGGGCTCGGCGCCTGGTTCCCGATTCCACCCGCCGTAACCAGCTTGCGAAACGTGTGGCAGACGTCGCAGTACGACACGGCTGTGCCGACGGTCGTAACGAAGAAGGTCGGACTCGTCGGTGATGGACGTCGATTTCGTTGCTCGGCATATTCGGCCAATGCCTCGACGGTGCTCGTGTGTAGCGGAACGAGCCGGGACTTGCCGAATTTCGAGTCGCGCACCACGATCACCGCGTCGTCCCACATCACGTCGGACCGCTCCAAGCGGAGCGCCTCGCCCACCCGCATCCCGCTGGCCGCGAGCAGCCCGATCACCGTCTCGACGGTCGTAGCGCGAAACGGAGTCCGGATCGTCTGGTGGGCAAGAGCCATCAAGGTGTCGACCTCGCCATCCGAGTAGATGAAAGGTGCTCGGCGACGCTGTCGGAAGGTCACCAACCCGAGAGGGGGGATTTCCGTGTTCGGGTCCACACCGGCCATGTGGCGGGCGAAACCGCGAGCCACCGTCATTCGGCGCATCCACACCGAGCTGGCCGGGTCGGCGTCAGACCGACGGGCCCACGTGAGCGCCGTCTCGACGGTGACCGTCGTAGCCCCGACGGCATCGAGATGGGCGACGAAGCGAGGAAGGAGGCGATGGGCGTCACCGAGCTTGTGTCCGAGGGCGCTCCGGAGCCTCAAGTAATCGCTGGCGTGGTCCGAGAGGGCGCTCATCGTGACGCCCCTGGCCACGGCCGGGCGACAGTGCGCAGGGCGACAAGGTCGACCTTGGCGTAAAGGGCCGTCGTGGCGAGATCTCGGTGACGCAGCACCTGGCCGATCTCTGGTAAAGCAGCTCCCCGGCGAAGCATCTCGGTCGCCAGTGCGTGACGAAGCCGGTGGGGACCAACCGGGTGCTGACCCGTCCGCTCACAAGCACGGGTCACAGCGCCGGCGACCGAGCACGGATTGATGGGACGGATGGGAGCCAGCAGGGTGATGAACACCGCTCGGGATGTCACCTGCGGCCGAGCACGCTGTACGTACTCGGCGACGGCTTCCCCGACGTCAGTCGGCAAAGGCAAACGATCAGCGCCACCGCCCTTGCCTCGCACCAGCAGCTCGCCCGCCTGCCAGTCGAGGTCCTCGAGGGTCAGGCCAGCGACCTCGCCAGAACGTAAGCCGAGCCGGGCCAACAGCAACAAGATCGCGAAGTCCCGCAGGCCGACCGGCTGCGACCGGTCGCAGCTCTCCACAAGGGCGGCGACGTCAATGCCGGCCGATGGGGTCGGCAGCCTCGTGTCTCGCCATCCGGCCACCGGTGGCAAGGCGGCAGCGAGGTCGGTCGCGACCAGACCTTCGAGGCGCAAGAAGCGGAGCAACGACCGCAGGCCCGTGACCCGATTCTTCGCGGTCAAAACCGACAGCCGGTCACTCTCGCGGAGCAGGAACGTCGTGACCTCATCCCCGCGCAAACCGTCGAGCCCGGTCTCGTCGTCTCCGATTGCCCGCTCGGACAGGAATCGACGGGCGACGCCGACGTACGCGACCGCGGTCGAGCGGGCGACGCCGCGACCCTCGATCAGATGGCGCTCGTAGCGGTCGAGCAGCTCGTCCAATGAGGTCTTGGGCTCGACAACAGGCTGCCTGAGGACCTCCTTGGCCCTGAGATGGGCGAGCAGCTGATCGAACACGCCGCTGGTCGGCACCCTTTGCTGCCCGCCGGCCCGGCGCGTCTCGAGGAAGTCCTCTATTCGAGCGCGATCAAGACCCTCGACGGCCACACCACTCGAGGCCATCCATCGGTTCAGTTGGCCCATCAACACCAGGTGGGTGACTACAGAGTGCCCCGTGTACCCAAGGTGCTCCAGTTCCTCCCGGTAGTCCGTAGCGAACGCCGCCAGCGGACCACCGCGCTGTACCCACGAATCCATGTCATCGTCTCCTCTCGCCGCGACGCCGTGGCGCGGTCAGAAGAGACTTCAGCGCATCGTGATTATGCCGACCTTGTCGGCTCGTTCACCTCCGAAAAAGCCCATCCAACAGGGGCTTCTCCTTCATGCCGCACACGGGTCGGCATAATCGCGGGGTCGGCATAAATCCAAAATGACGTAGAGGTAGTAATACGTCCACTTCTCCGGGCCGTGCAATTTCGTTATGTCCCACGACCACACGGAATTTGCTTTGGTGGCGATGAGCTCGGGTTTCTTGTGCGCCGGATGGGTGGCCTGACGGCGTCGTTCACGCACCTCGTCGTACTCGTGCAGGACCCGGTACATGGTGGAGATCGAGGCGAGATAGGTCCCTCGGTCGAGCAGTTTGGCGTAGACCGNNTCGCCGGTGCCTCGTCGACGAACTCGTCGGACTCGAGGGTCCTCTTGATCTCCTTGCGCTCGACCGGAGTGAGAGCACGAGGCTGAGGGGTGGCGATCCGTTCGGGTCGCACCGGTGCCGGGCTCTGGCGATGGTGGCGATACCAGGTGGCCCGGTCCGCCCCCACGACCGCCAAGGCCGCCGTTGTCCCGACGATCGGCGTGAGCTGGCCTATGGCTTCTTCGATCATGTGCTCTCGCCGTTCTCCGCTGTGCTGTCCGTGGCGAGTTGCTCGAGCAGCGCGGAAAGTTTTTTCTGGATCTCGACGACCTGTCTGGACTTGTCGAGCTCGTGGGCCAGCCGGACATTGTCCTTCTTCAACCGGGAGATCTCACGATCACGGGGATCGGCCTTCTGGCGTCCCGAGGGCCGGGCCAAGGCCGCATCCGCTCCCTGGTCGCGTTGGCGGCGCCAGGTCGTGATGAGCGAGGAGTACAGGCCCTCGCGTCGAAGCATCGCCCCCCGGGCCAATCGGGGCAGGGTGTCGTATTCGGCCAGGATCTTGGCCTTGTACTTCGCCGAGAACTGCCGGCGGCCCAAAGACCGCTCGGGAACCTCGGGGTCTGGTGCTGTGGTGTCGTCCATCGCACCAGAATCCTGGCGCGTATGGGCACGGTGGTCGATTGTCGTGGTCATTGGAGAAGTTCTTTCTCCGCCCTCTCAGCTCATTGATTTG
>PMLV01000038.1 GCA_003160635.1 Acidimicrobiaceae bacterium
GCAGGTGCAGAAGCGGGACGAGCGGTTTGCTGATTGATGCCATGGTCAGTCCTCCAGCTGGCGTGTAATGCCCTCAACGACCTGCTTCGCGCTGAGAGGGAATCCTCCGTAGACGAGCACGGAGCGCAATTTGTCCTGCACGACGCTTGTCTCAATCACCAGCAGCGATCGGAGTTGCGCGTCTCTGTTCTGTTCGACGACGAAACAGACGTCATGGTCATCGAGGAACTCCCGGACGTCCGAGGCGAAGGGAAATCCTCGGATCCGAATGAAGTCGACGGCAATGCCGGCGTCACCGAGGAGGGCGACCGCCTCGCGGACGGCGAGGTCACAGCTGCCGACCGATACGACACCGATCGTGGCACCGTCGCGCCGCTCGACGATAGGCGCGGGCATGTGCTCGGCGGCCGCGGCATGCTTCAGTGTGAGACGGTCCACGACCTCCTGGTACTGGTCAGGCACCTCGGTGTAAGCACCGTGGTGGTCATGACCGGAACCGCGGGTGAGGTACGCGCCTCTCGAGTCAACACCGGGCAGCGTGCGCGGCGTCACGAAGTCGCCATCCGCGTCGGCGTACCGGTAAAAGCGCGTGATCGCGTCGAGATCCGCTGCGCCGAGGACGCGTCCCCGGTCCGGGACGAACGAGTCGTCCCAGGTGAGGGTCGGAACCACCCAGTCATTCATGCCGATGTCGAGGTCCGACAACATGATGACCGGGGTCTGGAAGTGCTCGGCGAGATCGAAGGCCTTGACGGCGAATTCGAAGCACTCGGCCGGGTTGGCGGGGAACAAGAGGATGTGCTTGGTATCGCCATGCGACGCGTAGGCGCACGCCAGGATGTCTCCCTGCTGGGTCCGTGTCGGCATGCCCGTCGACGGTCCCGTACGCTGCACGTCGATCACGACGGCGGGAATCTCCGTGTAGTAGGCGAGGCCGAGCAGCTCGTTCATGAGCGAGATACCCGGACCCGATGTCGAGGTGAACGCCCGTGCGCCGATCCAGTTCGCTCCGAGCACCATGCCGATGGCGGCAAGCTCGTCCTCGGCCTGCAATATGAGGTAGTTGTTCTGGTACTGGACCGCCCCGTCCGGGCCGGGTTCGGGCAGCGGCTCGCGTCGGTACGCCTGACACAGCGCCGTGAAGTTGTCCATCACCGAGGTCGACGGTGTGATCGGGTACCACGCCGCGACCGTCGCCCCGGCGTACAGGCAGCCGAGTGCGGTCGCGGTGTTCCCGTCGATCAGGATCTTGTCGCGCGTGGTGTCCATCGTCTCGAGGCGGAATGGCAAGGGGCAGTCGAAGTGCTTCCTCGCATACTCGTAGCCGAGCCGAAGTGCGAGCTGGTTGAACTCGCGCTGTTGCGTGTTGCGCTGGAATACCTGGTCGAGCAGGTCGGAGACGATCTTGAGATCGATCGCGAGGAACGCAACGAGCGCGCCGGCGTAGCAGACGTTCTTCATCAAGATGCGTTCGCGCGACTCCTGGAAGTTGTCCACACAGAGCTTCGTGAGCGGCACCCCGAGAAAATTCACGTCGGCGCGGACTAGCTCGGGAGCGAGCGGCCAGGTCGAGTCGTACAAGACGTAGCCGTCCTTGCGGACCTCACCGATGTCCGCGGTGTACGTCTGGGCGTTCATTGTGACCATAACGTCATAGTCGATAGCTCGTGCGGTGTAGCCGGTCTTGTTGACCCTGATCTCATACCAGGTCGGTAGTCCCTGGATGTTCGACGGAAACAGGTTTGTTCCCGACACGGGAATGCCCATGCGGAAGATCGCGCGCACCAACAGGGTGTTCGCGCTCGCCGATCCGGTCCCGTTGACGTTCGCGATCTTGACGGCGAAGTCGTTAACGCGGATACCGAGATCGTGCTGTGCCGGGATGCCCCCAGCAGTGTCACGTGTCAATGGTGGGCCTCCGGTGCTCACGAGGGACCATCCGCCAAACCGTTGGCCGCGTACGGGATGAGGAGATCAAAGCGTTCCATGTCCCAGGCTGACGTCGGGCACCGCTCGGCACACAGGCCGCAGTGGACGCAGACGTTCTCGTCCTTCACCATCACCCGAGTCGTCTGAGGCAGCGGCGCTGAGACGTAAATCCCCTGGGAAGGGTTGATTCGTGGCGAGGTGAGGCGGGAGACGAGGTCCTCCTCATCGCCGTTGGCGGTGATGGTCAGGCAATCGACCGGACAGATGTCGATGCATGCGTCACATTCGATGCACAGAGGAGCCTTAAACGCTGTCTGGATGTCGCAGTTCAGGCACCGCTGCACTTCGCAAACCGTCTGCTCGACCGAAAACCCCAGTTCGACCTCCAGGTTCAGCTGTTCGAACCGCCGCGTGAGCTCGACGTGATCCATGCGCTGGCGGCTCGCGGGGTTGTAGTCGTTGTGGTAGCTCCACTCGCTTATCCCCATCTTCTGACTCTCGAGGTTCATCCCGTTCGGCAGTCGGTCCGTGAGCGCGAGCCTTTGACAGCGATTGTTGATGGAGATCGCGGCCTGGTGGGCGTGTGCAACGGCCCAGATGATGTTCTTCGGACCCCACGCGGAGTCGCCCCCAAAGAAGATGCCGGGAAGCGTCGACTCCATCGTCGTCTCGTCGACGACGGGTATATCCCATTCCCCCAGCTCCATCCCAAGATCCCGCTCGATCCACGGGAAGGCATTCTCCTGGCCGATGGCGAGAATCACGTCGGTACACGGAAGCACGACGGTGTCGACGGAACGGGACACGACGGCTCGGTCGTCCCACTCGAGGATGTCGAACTCCATCCCCGTCAGCCGGCCGTCCTCCACGACGAAGCGCTTTGGCGAGTAGTTGACGAGGATCTCGACGCCCTCCTCCTCGGCGTCATCGAGCTCCCAGGGCGACGCCTTGAAGAATCCGCGAGGGCGGCGCGCCATGACCTTGATGTCCTTGCCGCCGAGCCTGAGGGAGGAACGGCAGCAGTCCATGGCGGTATTCCCGACGCCGATGATGAGGACCCGTTCGCCGATCCCGTCGACGTGCCCGAACGCGATCGATTCCAACCAGTCGATCCCGATATGGATCCGCGACTCGCCCGGCGTCTCACCCCAACGGCCAGGGAGGTCGAGTTCTTTGCCCCGCGGGGCACCGCTGCCGACGAAGATCGCGTCGAAGCCCTCTTCGAGCAGCGCCCGGAGGCTCGTGACGGGCGTCTTGTACCGGATGTCGACACCCATGTCGAGGATCACCTGCGTCTCCTCGTCGAGCACCTCAGCGGGGAGGCGGAACGCCGGGATGTTCGTCCGCATCAGCCCGCCGGGTTTGTCATGCTGCTCGAAGATCGTGATGGTGTACCCGAGTGGCAGGAGGTCGTTCGCCACGGTGAGCGAGGCCGGGCCGGCTCCGATGCAGGCGATCCGCTTCCCGTTCTTTTCTTCCGGCACGCGCGGCAGGCGATCGGTGGTGTCGCCGCGCAGGTCCGCTGCGACNNCCGGACACGCCCACTGGCAGTCCACAACCTGGTGGTAGTAGCTCGGATCCTCGACGTCCGTTGGTTCCACGTGTCACCCCTGCAGCCTGTATTAGTTTTCGTTTGCGATTAAACCCTCAGCCCTGGTCAAGCGTGTGGGTGCCGAAAACGTCATCCGGTACTCCAGCCAGGGACGATGCATGAGAAGACCCGTCGGATACCTCCCATGGCACGAAGGTCCTTGATCCGGTAGCACCAAGGGGTGGGATGCACGACGGAAATACAAGATCCCTGATCATCGGCTGAATCGAGTTTTCGGACATTTACGCCCGCTCGGCCCCCTCCACGGCGTCGAGCAACAGAGGACGGAGGAGATCACGGACCGACACCATCCCGATCACGCGGCCGTTATCGTCGACCACAGGAAGGTGGCGGATCACGCCGTCGAGCATCTGGTACGCGGCGTCGTACAGAGGATCTCCCATCCGTGCGGAAACGACATTCCTCGTCATAGCCTCCTCCGCCGTC
>PMLV01000273.1:0-12228 GCA_003160635.1 Acidimicrobiaceae bacterium
GCACCATCATGGCGACGGTGACGCTCGAGATGATCCGCACCGCGGTCCTGGTCCGGGCCCTGAGGGCGTCGACGCGCACTCTCATGAAGGCGTTGTCCCTGGCGGTGTCGGCGAGGGCGCTGAGCAGCTCGGCGAGCTCCTTGGCCTCACCTCTGGCCGCCAGCGCCAGAGCGGCGATGACCAGATCGGCAGTCGGGTCGCCGAGGTCGTCGGCGAGCTGGCCGAGGGATGAGGACAGCGGTCGGCGCTCCAGTCGGATGACGAGGTCGGCGATGGCCGGGCGGATCGAGGCGGGAGCGAGATGCGCGGTCGCGACGATCGCCTCCTCCAGCCCCGACACCGCGGTGAGCGTGTCCCGCAGCATTTCGGCCCACGCTGCGATCGCCTCGCTCTTCTCCGCCTCAAGGCGCCGTTGGCGAGGCGACGACAGCAGGTCAGGGGCGAAGAACCCGAGGGCCCCGCCGGCTACGACAGCGATCGGCCAGCGGGTGAGAAGACCTGCCACGAGGGCACCAGCGGCGGCCCGGAGCAGGCGGCCCCTGAGATCGGTGAAGACGGGACCGGTCGGCGCCCGCGGCGTCACCGCCGGCTCGACGCGACGCAAGCCCCATACGACAAGGCCAATCCCGCCACCGAGAAGTGCTCCGAGAGCCAGCCCGGCAACCATCATCGTGCCGCCCCCGCTTGCACCAGCCAGCGGGGATCGAAGCCGACGTCGCGCAGTCGCGGGCCGCGCTGCTCGCTCACCGGTATCCCTGTCGGCACCGCCCTTCCGTCCGGGTCGGCGCCGAACAGCTCATTGGTCATGACCATGCCGTTGTCGTAGCCGCGTACCTCGCGTATCGAGGAGACGACCCGGTGCCCGGTCCGGTCCCGCTGTACGAACACGGTGAAGTCGATCGCGGCGGCAGCCAGCGCGTACGTGTGGTGCATCTCGAGACGCAGCGGCGGCTCCTGCCCGAGCAGGGCCAGCCGCTTGAACACCTCGTCCGAGGAGTCGGCATGGATGGTGCACAAGCTGCCCTTGGCCCCGGAATTCATGGCCTGCAGCATCGGGAGGACCTCGTCACCGAGCACCTCGCCGACGATGATCCGCCTCGCGCTCATCCGCATGGAACGGCGTACCAAGTCTGCGCAACTCACGCGGCCGACACCCTCAACATTGGCTTCGCGCCCCTCGAGGGCGATCACCTCGTGATGGCGCGCTGGGAGATGATCAAGCCCGAGCTCGAAGTCCGACTCGATGGTGACGATCCTCTCCGTCGGCTCGATGGCGGCGGCGAGAGCTCTGAGCAGGGTCGTCTTGCCGTCACCCTGGCCTCCGGCGATGACGAGGTCGAAGCGGGCCCGGACCGTGGCGTCGAGGAACTCGGCCACCATCTCGCTCATGGCGCCGTGAGCACGGAGGTCGGCGGTCGCAACGTCGATCAGATGGTGGCGACGGACGAACAGGTGCGGCTCCCGCGTCACCCAGGCAATGGCAAAGAGGCGGCTGCCGTCGGGGAGCTGGAGGTTGATCCAGTAGTGGTCCGGGTCGAACCGCCGCTCCGAGAGACCGATGCGGCGGCCCAGCTCCCGTACGAACTCTACCAGCTCCTCGGCCGTCGAGGCGACAGGCGTTCCCCGTACGACGGTGCCGTCCGTCAAGTCGAGCCACACCGGCTTGCCCGCCTCGGCATGCACATTGACGACGTCCGCCCGATCCAGGTGTGGTTGGAGTCCGGCGAACTCGAACAGGAGCGCATAGAGGGCCCGATGGACCGCTTGGTCCTCCCGGTGGGAAGGCGGGGTGATGCCCCGGTCGAGCAACGCCTTGGCATGAGCCTGGAGCTCGTCCCAGATGAGGGCCTCGCCCAGCTGCCGGGTGTCCTCCTCCGAAAGGCGGCCTTCCCCGGCGTCAGCCCGCCGCTTGTGGTGCTGGGCCAGCTCGCTGGCGACCTTGACGCGCAGGGATCGGACCAGGGCCTCGTCGGCCAGGCCGGCGTCCGGCCACGGGACGGCCGGTCCGAAGGCGTCGGGGTCGAAGGTCATCGCCAGGCGGGCCGCTGGTCGTCGTCGCCAGGTGGGACCGGCTCCATGGCCGTCGTCATGACTGCGCTCGGTGGAGCCGGGCGGGCCGGCGTGTCCGGCGGGGTCGCCGGCCCATCGGAGGGCAACTGGTCGAGCAGGGATGCGGCGAGGGCGGCCGCCGAGCGCAGCAACGGGCCCCGACGCTCCGGGTGTCCTTCGGCCAGGGCCGCCGCACCCTTGGGATCCCACGCCATGACCCCGAGCAGCGGCAGGTCGAGCGCCCGGGCGACCTCGGCAGCGCGGTACGGCCGGTCCCCGATGCAGATGAGGGCGTGACGGCCCGCTGGCAGCCGCAACCCTGGGAGACGGCTGGCCAGGTGGGCCACACCTTCGACTGTCGGTTCGACCACGAGAAGCACGCAACGGCATGCGCCAAGCAGTCTGAGCGTCGGGCTGCGGCCGTCCAGGCGACCGCAGTCGGCCAGGACGTCGAACTGGGACAGGGCGCCGAGCGCCCCGTCGAGTTGCCCACCGAGGGTGGCGAGCGCAGAACCGGCCCGGTCGGGCGAGGTCGGCCCGACCAGCACGGGCGTGCGGTCGGCGAGCTGTTGACAGTGGCGAAGCACCTGCTGCGGCGACAGGCCTCGCCGACCGGCTGCGGCCAAGCTGACCAACCCCGGATCGGGCGGGATGGCGTGCCGCGCCGCCAAGGACCCGCCATCGGGGTCCAGCTCGGCGATCAGCGCCCGTCGGTCCTGCGGCCAGGCCAGGGCCAGGGCATGGACTGTCGTCGTCAGACCGGGCGAGCGACCCGACCCGAATCCGATGAGGGTCATCTCGAACCACCGAGCAGGATGACGCTGACCGTGCCCATGGCGCCGGCAGCCGCCACTGCCGGCGCGGAGGCATCGTCGACGACGACCGACACGATCTGGCCCTGACCATCGGGCGTGGACGTCACGTCGAACACCGTCGCCTGTCCGGCCAGCACCGCCGGGCTGCTCGGCGCGACGGCAGAGGCGCTCGAGGTGGCCGGCTGGGCCAGCACCAGGCGCACCGGAGCACCGGGGCGAAGCCCGGCCGGGGCAAACCCGAGCTTGACGTTCAACCCCACCACTGACGATCCGGCTGCCACGAAGGGGCCCGTCTCCAGTTCGGCGGGGGTGACGAGCGTGCCGTTCACCAGCGTCACCGCGGCGACCCTGCCGACAAGGTGTCCGAGCTCGGATGCCGCAATCGCGTGGACCGACGGATCGGCGGCCACCCTGGCTTCGGCGAGGTCGCCGGTGCCGATCGTCGCTCCCATCTTCACGGTGCGGGCCACGACCACGACCAGGCGCCTGTGCCCGGCATTGGACGTGATCACTGCCACGGTGGTCGCGCAGAACAATACGAGGAGCAGTCCGAGGACAGCGCCGCCGAGATTCCGGGGCCGGCGCGGTGGGGGCGGTGGCCCGGCGAAGACAAGACCGGTCCCGTCGGGTGTCGCGGGCGGCGCGGCGCGGACCGACGTCATGGGACCACCCCGTCATCCGCCATTGACGCGGCCAGTGACCGCGACGTCATGGTGTGTGCAATACATAAGTCCCAGCTCGCCGATGGGTGAACCAACCCGCCGATGTGAAACCGACGCAACCGCCACGCACCGCATCGCGGGCATTCGCGTCTGCCGGCACCTTATTCGATGGCGCCCTCGATCACCTCTTCGGCGCACGTCTCGCGCCGCATGATGCCGCGCCGCTACGGCATGTAGTCGAATCACACCATGCTTCATGCCACGCGCCACCCCGAGCCGCGGCGCAGGCGGACGATTTCGTGTGGTTGCTCCGCCACGCCGGGCGCGCCCATCGGTTAGTCCCCTGACATAGCCGTCGACCTACAAAGAAATCCTTTGCTTTGTGTTCTGCAAGGAACGGGCAAGAAGTCCTGCAAGGTCGATCCGGAGCATTCCGATCATGGGATGCTCCACTACAGACACGTTGCGGCCGGAGGAGGCGCCTTCGGGGGCCCTGGCGTTGCGAGCCAGGAGCGGTGACCAAGGCGCCGTCGCAGAGTTGTACCGACGGGCCTGGCCCCGCGCCCTCGCCGCCGTCCGGGCGTCGTGTGGTCACGACGAGGCGGAGGACGCCGTCGCGGAAGGATTCGCGCGTGCCTTCGCCCGGCTGCATCAGATCCGGGACCCCGCTGCGGTGGAGGTGTGGCTGTCGAGGTCCGCGGTGCGAGCGTCGCTCGAGCTGGCCCGAAGGCGGCGGCGCGTCCGGCCCTGCGGTGGTCCGGAAGAGTTGCCGGGGGGCAACGCCCATCAGGCTGAGTCGGCGGCCGAACGGGTCGTGGCTGCGCTCGATCGGGCCGCCATCGCCGCATCGGTGGGCGAGCTCCCTCCGGATCTGCGCCACATGGTGCGACTCCGCTACGTGGCCGGTCTCTCCGTCCGGGAGGTGGCGACCCGATTGGCGCTACCCGAGGGCACGGTCCGGCGCCGGTGCTTCGACGCCCGTCGTCTGCTCCGCCAACGCTTCCTCCATCACAACCTTCGGCCGGCGACGGGGGAGTGCAAAGGCGTGACGGATCAGCTCTGTCGGGCAGCCGGCCGCGACTCCGCCGTGACCGCCCACCAGTGGGTCGAGCGCCATCTCCGGCGCTGCCCGGGTTGCCGGGCCCGCCGAACCGAGCTCGAGGCGTTGGCCGACCGCTGGGCCCACCGCCGGCCTGGTCCGTCATCTACGGCGCGCCAGCTCCCGTGTTGACGCTGGGTTGCATGCCCGGTCCCCAGGCGCCCCGTGGACTTGGCGGCCGGATCAGACGGGTCGGCCAGCTGTCAGCCGGCGGCCACCTGGTCCCCTCGCGGACGTGGCCCGAGTGGGAGGAGCACGCCGGGGTTGAGCACCCCGTCGGGGTCGAGCGCCGCCTTGATGGCCGCCATGGCGTGGATCTCGGCCGGCGAGCGGGTCAGGCTCAGCCAGTGGATCTTGGCCCGCCCGATGCCGTGCTCGGCGCTGATGCTCCCCCCGAGTTCGGCTGCGAACACGAGCACCCGCTCGTCCACCGTCAGATCGTCGGGTTCCACCCCGGTGATGTTCACATGGACGTTCCCGTCGGCCGCGTGGCCGAACAGCCATGTCGTGGCGCCAGGTGCGACCTCGCGCACGACCCCTGGCACGGCGTCGATGAACGAAGCCAAAGCTGTTGCAGGCAGCGTGACGTCGAGCTTGTGCGGAGCTCCCAGCGTGTTGACCGCCTCGGTGTGGAGCTCGCGATACCGCCACAATTGGGCACGACGTGCCGGTTCCGTGGCCACCGCCACCGCGTCGATCCAGGGAACCGATTCGAGAACCTCGACCACTTCGGGCATCGGATCGCGCTGGCTTGCGACCTCGGCCAACAAGTAGGCCCGATGCCCATCGGCAAAGGGTGGGGTGAGCCCACTTGTCGCGCACACCAGCGCCAGGCCCTCCTCGAGGAACAACTCGAGAGAATGGAGGTCGGGCAGGCTCTGCCGCAAGAGGAAGGCGGTTTCGACCGCCGCGGACGTGGAGGCGAAGCCGAGGACCGCCACCACCCGCTCCGGGGTCTGCGGCACCAGACGGAGCCGGGCCGCGGTCACCACTCCGAGGGTGCCCTCACTCCCGCAGAGCAGGCCCCCGAGGTCGTACCCGGTGTTGTCCTTGGTCAGCCCGCCCAAATGCGAGACGGTGGCGCCCGTCCCGAACACCGCCTCGACGCCGAGCAATTGCGCCCGGGTGGCGCCGTAGCGCAGCACCTGCAGGCCACCGGCATTGGTGGCGATGGTGCCACCCACCGTCGCGCTGTCACGGCTCCCTAGGTCGATGCCGTAGTCCCATCCGGCCGCGTGCGCCGCCGTCTGGACATCGGCCACCGAGACACCGGCTTCCGCGGTGAACTGTCCTCCGACCTGATCCACATCGGTGATCCGGGAGAGCCGGCGCAGGCTGAGAACGGCCTCTCCGTGCAGCGGGACCCCACCCCCGACGAGGCCGGTGTTCCCTCCCTGGGGTACGAGGGCGACCCCCGCCTCCCGGCACACGTCCACGACCGCAGCCACCTCGAGCCCATTGCCGGGCCGGAGCACGACCGAAGCCGCCCCCCGGAATCGGCCCGACCAGTCCACGGCATAGGACGCCATCACGTCAGGGTCCCCGATGACGTGTTCGACCCCTACGACGTCGCGCAGCTTCTCCAGCAGCCGGGGGTCAAGAGCAGGGGCCGAAGCCTCGGTCGCATCGATCCAACCATTATTGCGGGGCGGGGGCGGGAGCATCCCGGTCGGGTAGCGTCGTTTTTCGTTCCTCCCTCCGTAGGGTACGGAGTGCATGACGAAATCCGGCGAGCGGGTCGAAACCTGGGAGTACTGACGTGAGCAAGATCGAGGGCGGCACCAGCGGTCCCACGTCGCCCACCGTTGGCCCCAAGAACCCGACGAACGGCGCCGTCGCCGGGCTGGACACGAAGACGGGCGGTTTGGGCTCGCCGGCGCAGGCCGTGGCCTTGGCCACCCTCTGCGCCGTTCTCTTCCTCACGTTCCTCGACAACACCGTGGTCAGCGTCGGACTGGCTGACGTCCAGAGCAGCCTGCACGCGAGTATCACCTCGCTTCAGTGGGTCGTCAACGGCTATGCCCTGACCTTTGCCGCCTTCATGCTGGCCGGCGGGACCTTGGGGGACCTGCTGGGCCGCAAGGCCGTGATGCTGACCGGCGTCGCCGTGTTCTGTGCTGGATCGGTCCTCGCCGCCCTGGCCTCCAATGTCGACATGCTCATCGCCGGACGCATCGTCATGGGTCTGGGCGCCGCCGCCTCCGAGCCAGGCACCCTCTCCATCATTCGCCACGTCTACCCCGACGAGCGCACCCGCGCCGACGCGCTCGGTGTGTGGGCCGCCGTCTCTGGCCTCGCCCTCGCCCTGGGACCCGTGATCGGCGGCGTGCTGGTCGGTCTGTGGAGCTGGCGCGCCATCTTCTGGTTCAACCTTCTCATCGGTGCCGTGGCACTTGTCATGGCGTATCTCTTCGTCCCCGAGACGTCCGACCGCGAGGAGGGGCACCTGGACTGGCTCGGGATCGTGCTGGGAGCCTTCACCCTCGCGTCCGTCTCGTTCGGGATCATCCAAGGGGAGGAGTCCGGCTACCTCACGTGGTGGATCGACGTGTTCTTCGCGTTGTCCGTCGTATTCGGCTTGGCCTTCGTGCACCACGAGCACCGGACACGGCACCCCATCCTCGACGTCTCGCTCTTCCGGAGAGGACCGTTCTCCGGATCCGTCTTCGTCGCCTTCGCGGCGTACTTCGGCACGTTTTCGATCTTCTTCTTCACCGCCCTGTACCTCGAGGTGGTCGTCAATGCATCGGCCTACGCCACGGCCGTCACGTTCCTCCCCATGGCGGCCTGCCTGATCCTCGGCTCGGTCTTCACCGGTCCCTGGGTGGCCCGGCGCGGTCCGCGCACGCCGATGACCGCCGGCTGCGTCCTCGCGGCGACCGGGATCCTGATTACCAGCGGCCTCCTCGGCCCCCACGTGGATCTGCACACCCTCGGCTGGGTCCTGTCGATCGCCGGTGCCGGGTTCGGGATCATGTTGGTTCCCGTCACGTCGACACCCCTCACCGTCGTGCAACCGGAGCACTCGGGGATGGCCGCATCGGTCACCAACACCAGCCGGGAGATGGGCGCGGTGTTCGGCGTGGCGGTGCTGGGGTCGATCGTGAATTCCAAGTTGACCGGGCAGCTGGCGGCGCGCCTCAAGGCGCTCGGCATACCGCCGAGCTTCCAGAGCGTCGTCCTCCACGCCGTGACCGGAGGCGGACTGGGTAGTGGGGGAGCGGCCACCGCTGCGGAGCACAACAAGAATGCCGCAATCGCGAAGATCGCCACCAAGGTCGTCAACGCCGCCTACGACGCATTCGGTTCGGGGCTTCACGTGGCCCTCGACATTTCGGGCATCCTGCTCTTGATCGGCGCCTTGGTCTCGGTGATCGCAGTACGCGGTCGGAGACCGTTGAGCTAGTCGGCCACGCGCCCGCGCACACGCGCATGCCGACATGGCCATTGCCCAACGCTCCTCCCTCAGCCGCGACGTCCGGTCACTCTTCGCGGCACGAGGGGTTGCCGTAGCAGCGCTCGCCCCTGAGGGCAAAAATAATTGGGGTGATGTTACGATTTGATCGTCATTCTGTTGCCCCAGCAGAGACAAACTGTGTGTGAGAGACAAGCCGACGTGCTCGGCGAGGTATGCGACGGATCAGGGAACCTCGTCGCAGGAGGCCCTCGTTGTGTGAAGTGCCGCGGATGTTCACAACGACGAGGTGTACCCGATGATGAAGCGGAAGGTGGGACGAACCAACTCCTCCGATCGTGACGTGAGCGGGGTCGCCATTCAGTATCTCATCAGTTACCTCGAAGCGTGTGAACCCGCGGGCGCTCTGGAGCAAATTCTCCGGGAAGCCGGTGAGACGCGGAGTCCGACGACCCTTCGCGCCGCCACGACGTGGAGTTCTTACGCCCAGTTCCGCCGACTGCTCGAGGCGACGGGCAACGTCCTCGATGGTCTCACCACGCTCTCCCACGTGAGCGATCACGTCTTNNAGAGGTGTACGCCTCGCTGCCGGCCTTGATGGAGTCGACCATTCCAATGGTGGAGATGCTGACGGAAAGCCCGGGAGCCAATGAGTGCCGCATTCGCCTTCGCTTTACGGAGGGCCGCGAGCCCTATCCCGAGAGCTGCGCCTACCAGTTGGGATTGCTGGCCACCATGCCGCGGGTCTTCGGGACGTCGGACGCCGAGATCTTCGTCGAGGCGTGCCAATGTGAGGGTGCGCCGTACTGTCAGGCGCTCTTGCGCTGGCCCCCGACCGATGACGTCGCGGCCAGAGTCTCCCGGGCCGAGATCCGGACGCGATTGATCCAGGCCCGACTGCAGGGACTCCAGCGCACGGTGGCCGACCTCGTCTCGGGGGACGACCTGCCGATCGTCCTCACGCGCGTGGTGGAGGCGGTCAACCGCGCCGTGCCGGCGCGGTTGCATATCCTCGACATCGACCCGACCGTCACCAGGGATCGATTGGTCTGCGCCGTCAGCATCGATGAAGCCGAGGCCGTCCGGACCGTCGACGGATTCCGCCGCTACCAAGGCACGTCGAGCGAGACGCCCCCCCACGTGGCGTCCACCGTCGTCGCCTCGGATCAGCGGCGCTACGGCACCCTCTTTTCCTTCCGTTCGGAAGGTGCATCGTTCCAACCGGATGAACGCTCCGTGCTCGAGTCCTATGCCCGCCTCGCCGCGTCTGCCCTCGACTCGGAGCAAGCGATCGTCGAGGCACGCCTACAGACCTCGACGGCACACGCGCTCCTCACCCTTTCGAGCGCACTGTCCGAATTGACGTCAAGAGAGGAGATGGTGCGACGGATCGCGCACGCCGTTCCCTCCATCATCGACTGTGACCGCGCCATCGTGTGGCTCATTGAGCCCGGCGAGAACAGTGGGACGGTCAGCGCAACCTTCGGATTCGATAGCGCTACCGACGCCGAGCTGTACACACTCGTGGTGCCGATCCCCGCCAGGAGTAAGACCCCTCTCATTGCATACCCACACCCGCTCACCGAGCACCGCTCGTCGCTCTCCACCACCCTCTTGGCCGCGGGGTCCGTAGCCGCCGCCTCCTTTCCCATTGTGTACGACAACGAGACGTACGGGTGGATCACCGTCGATGTGACACATCACCCGCAGCGGCTGAACGAGGACGTGGATATAAGCGAGGGACTGCGGGCTCTGGCGGGGCAGGCGGCCGTCGCCCTCCGCAATGGACGTCTGCTCGGCGAGATCCGTCATCAAGCGCTCCACGACAGCCTGACGGGGCTCCCGAACCGGGTCCTCGTGATCGATCGCATCAATCAGACGCTGTCGAGGGCGCGGCGGGAGCATAGCGACGTCGCGGTGCTGTTCATCGACCTCGATGGTCTCAAGGACGTCAATGACAGGCTCGGCCATGCCACGGGAGACAGGCTGCTCCAAGCGGTCGCGGCCCGATTTGCCGGAACGCTGCGTGAAGCCGACACCGTGGCCAGGCTCGGCGGCGACGAGTTCGTCGTCCTGATCGACGGGCTCTCGCTGGCGGCCGGGCCGGAGGAAGTGGCCGAGCGCCTCCTCGCCGTTCTCGCCGAGCCGTTCAGCCTCGGCGCCGGCACCCAGGCGCTGATCAGCATCACGGCCAGCATCGGCATCGCCACCGGCGTGCGGGAGACGGCGGAGGAGCTCCTGCGCGACGCCGATATCGCCATGTACTCCGCCAAGGGCGCCGGCAAGAACTGCTACGTGGTGTTCGAGGCCGAGATGCAGAGCGAACGACGTTGGCGTCACGAGCTCGAGATGGATCTGCGCACGGCGATAGAGACCGATCAGTTCTTTCTCGCCTACCAGCCGATCTTCAACCTGACCACCATGGCGGTGGTCGGGGTCGAAGCGCTCGTGCGGTGGTCGCACCCCGTGCGCGGGGTCCTACAGCCCGACGAATTCATCCCTGTACTCGAAAGCTCGGGTCTGATCATTGCCGTCGGTCGTTGGGTCCTGCTCGAGGCGTGTCGCCAAGCGATGGCATGGCGCGCCGAGGGCCACACGACGCGGATGTCGGTCAATGCCTCCGCCCGCCAGCTCGATGCGTACTCGCTCGTCAGCGACGTCTCGCACGCCCTGGCCATGACCGGCCTCCCATCCGATGACCTGATCATCGAGATAACCGAGACCGGCCTGATGCGCGACGCCAAACGGGCACAGGAGCAGCTGATCGCCCTCAAGGCCCTCGGCGTGCGTATCGCCATCGACGATTTCGGGACCGGTTACTCATCCCTGGCCTATCTCCAACAGTTCCCGGTGGACACGTTGAAGATCGATCGCTCGTTCATCGCAGGGATGGGGGAATCGCCCGAAGGGGATGCCCTCATCCACACCCTCATGCAACTGGGGCGGGCGCTCCACCTCGAGACACTGGCCGAGGGGATCGAAGAGGTCGCCCAGCTCTCCCAGCTGCAATCGGAACAATGCCACCTCGGTCAGGGCTACCTGTTGGCCCGGCCACTCCCACCGAATGAGATCAAAGAGCTCTTCGAGCTCGAGCAGGCTTTTCCCTTACCGACCCCCTGACTGACGCCGGGTCCTCCCGGCGCGCCAGCGACTCGCGCCACCACGTGCCCAGGACGACGCGCGCATACCGCAACCCGAAGAGATAGTTCTTACCCTTCTTCGAGGTGCCCGAGGCCCGTGGCAGCCACTGGGTGGGGCGCTCCGTGATGCGCCAGCCGCGCTTCATGCAGGTGATCAGAAGCTCGGCTGTCTGGTATTGCGGTTGCGTGAGCCGATCGACCACGTCTTCGAGCATGAGGACGCGCAAGGCGCGGTAGCCGTTGGAGCTGTCGGTGAGCTTGGCTCCCCCCAATGCGGTGACGACACGCGAGAACACCCGCACGCCCGCCTTGCGCAGGCGGTCCGACGTCGCATCTTGTCCGAGCCGGCGCGACCCCAGCACGAAGTCAGCCTCGTCGTCGATCAGCGGCCCGAGCATCCGAGGGATCTCGGCCGGGTCGTTCTGCCCGTCGGCATCGAGCGTCACCACGAAGTCGGCTCCGAGTTCTACGGCGAGGGAGTAGCCGACGCGGAGCGCGTAGCCATGGCCCAGGTTCTCGCGCAACGTGAACGTGAGGGCGCCGGCCTCGAGCGCCACCTGGGACGTGCGGTCGTCGCCGCCGTCCACGATGACGAGCGTGGAGAGTGGGAGACCACATGCCTTCTCGGGCATGGCGGCCAGCACGGCGCCGATATTGGCCTCCTCTTCGTAGGCGCAGATGAGGCCGACGACGGGTGAGAGCTTGAGCTCGGGATAGCGCTCGTCGAAGGCGTGCCGCGACTCGGAAATGACCCGCCGGGCCTTTTGCGGGTCGGTGTGGATGCTGCCCGCATGCGAGTGCCGGGCCGCATGCGGGCGCCCATGCCCGCCGGCGCCCAATGCCTCCGCACCCTGCTTGTCCACACCTCCGGCCGCCCCCTCGCGACCCCCCCTCAAAGTGACCGGGCGGAGCCGAACACCTCACGCACCATTGGTTCGAAGTGCGAGAGCGGTTTGGTGGGGTAGTCGGGATCGAAGCTGTTCTGGTCCCATTCGTCGGCGAATTGCTCGGCCAGGGCGTACCACGGCTGGCCGACGTGCTTCTCACG
>PMLV01000273.1:12299-31164 GCA_003160635.1 Acidimicrobiaceae bacterium
GTCTGCAGCGAGTGCACCAGCTGGTCGACGGCGAAGCCCACGACGAGATCCTCGAGTTGGGCCAGCATGGCGAGCACCCGGTCCGCCATGGTCTCCTCGTATTCCATGATCTCGACGATTATCTGCTGCCATTCGGCCGACGTCGATGCGTCCATTCGGGTAAAGGTCACGTTGCAGATCATCGCGCCGTAGGTCCCTACGAGGCCAGCATGTCGAGCACGTCGGCGGCCGACACGCCCCGGTCGTCGGTCACCGGGTCGCTCCGCGCCGAATCGGATCGGGACCCGGCCAGACCGGCCATGAACCCCAACGTGGCACCCACCGAGCGGAGGAGCTCGCGCAGCTCGGGCGGGGGAGGGAAGTACTCGTCTTCGGTGGTCACCATCACCTCGGTCACCCCGAGACGGGGGGCCAGCTCTGCGATGACCGCCTCCACCAGGGCTTCGGGCGCCGAGGCTCCGGCGGTGACGCCCACGGTCCCGGTCAGGTCGCCGGGGAGCTCCGAGGCCTCGTTGATGCGCAACACGCGGGGACAGCCCGAGGCGAGCGCCACCTTTTCCAGGGCGATGGTGTTGGACGAGTTGGCCGAGCCGATGACCACGATGGTGCCGGCCTCGTCTGCCATCGCTTTCAGAGATGCCTGCCGGTTGGTCGTAGCGAAACAGAGATCGCTGCGGTTGGGCATCCACAGGTCGGGGTAACGCTCCCGGGCCGACTCCATCAGGCCCCGCCACTCGTCGTGGCTCAAGGTGGTCTGGGCCAGGAGCGCCACCGGGGCGCCCTCGCCGCCGATGTCCTCCTTGGCCAGCGCATCGAGGTCCGATTCATGCTCGATCAACCGGACCGACTCGGGCGCCACGGCCATGGTCCCGACCGCCTCCTCGTGCCCGGCATGGCCGATGTAGAGGACGGTGTAGCCCTTGTTGGTGCGCACCTTGAGCTCATGGTGCACCTTGGTCACCAGGGGACAGACGGCATCGATGACGACACCCCCGTTGGCCCGGGCCGCCGCCACCACCTCGGGCGCCGACCCGTGGGCGCTGAGCATGAGCGGCGCCCCGGGAGGCACCTCGCTCACATCGTCGACGAAGACAACTCCCTGCTCACGGAAATGATCCACCACGATCCGGTTGTGGACGATCTCGTGGTAGCAGTACACGGGTGCGTCGAAGACCCGCACCATCCAGGCCAGCGCCTTGACCGCCTTCTCCACCCCTGCGCAGAAACCCCGGGGCGAGGCAAGCAGGACACGGTCGACCTCGGACACGCCTTCAACGCTAATGGTTGTACCCGCCACGTCCTTTTCGGCCCGACCCCCGGGCCGCCCTTGCATCCTCGCCGGGCCTGCCACGCCTACTCCAGCCAGCACACGCCCCCGTGGCGTGCGGCCCGGTGTTCGCTCGCCGCCCGGAAGAGGGCTTCGGCCATTTCTGCCATGAACCGCCTGTTGCGGGTGAAGCGGTGGTCGGAGGCGTAGATCAGGTTGGGCATGGCCTGGCCCTCGGCCAGGCGTCGCTCACGGATGAGCTCGAAATCGAAGGCGTTGTCGGTCACCAGCACCCGCCCCTCCGCCAGGGCCGCCTCGGCGATGGACTCGTCGCTCTGGGCCGCGAGGTTGGGGGGATCGGTAATCGAACGGCAATCGAGCCCCAGATAGACCAGTCGCCGCGCCAGGATCACCGCGAACATCTCGTCCAGCAGCAGTCGATCAGGTCCCGCCAGGGGAGCGTCCGTCATCGGCTACTCCACCAGCTCACGGGCACCCCGCCACTTTTCCCTGGCCTCGGATTCCGCATTGCGACCCTCCTCGATCCGGGCGTCGATGTCCTCGGGGAAGTCCACCCAGTACTCGACCGCGGCGCGGATCGCCTGCACCGGGATGTCGCTCGTCTCGCCCACCATCGACAGGACCTCGTCGATCGTGAGGCGGGGCTCGGCTTCCTGCGTGGAGACCAAGGCCCGAATCACCCGATCCACATCCGGACCACCAGCCAGTCGGGCGCGACGACCGCTGGGACCGTCGACGAAGCCCACGAGGGGGTGGGCCGAGCTGCGCAATGCCTCATCCACCAGGAGGTTTCCGGCGGCAGACACGGAGAGGCCCGGGTGTTCGTTCACGAACGCCTGCAGGCGCTCGAGCACCTTGGGGTCAAACCGCAACGAGCTATCACCGGCCACGTCCACATCGTAGATACCGGTGCTCATCGCACCCACTCCACCAGCACAACCTCCACCCAACCGGCACCCGCCATCGCCACCCCTCTCCGCCCGACCCATCTTCACCCGCTGCGTCTCCGCGTCGCCAACTGGCGGCAATGCCCATCGGGAGACTTCTATCCACCACGGTGTCAGGCACACGCATCCCCGTGGCGTCCGGGGCCGTCGCCCCAACGCTGTTGTCCCCCGTCGATCAATGTGCTACAAATAGCACATGACATCGGTCGGTATCCGGGAATTACGGCAGCGCGCCAGCGAATTGCTACGCCAGGTCGAAGCTGGGCAGATCATAGAGATCACCGATCGCGGCCGTCCCGTCGCGCTGCTGACTCCGATCTCGGCGGAGGGAACCTTGCGGCGGATGCGGTCACGGGGAGAGATCAATGCCGCACAGGGAAGCCTCAAAGATGCGCCCGAGCCCCTCCTGCTCGAGCCCGGCCAAGAGGCGCCGTCGCAGGTATTGGCAGGCTTGCGACACGATGAGCGCTGAACGGGCGACGTACCTTGACTCTTCGGCCATCGTGAAGTTGGTCGTAGAAGAAGCTGAATCGCAGGCCCTCCGTGTACACCTGCACCAACAGGAGACCCTGGTGTCCAGTGCTCTGGCCAGGACCGAGGTAGGCCGGAGCCTGCTCCGGCTCGGGCCCGAATATGCGGCACGCGGCGAGGAGATCCTGGGTCGCCTCGACCTCTTGCACATCAGTGATCGCATCCTTCGCTCGGCGGCCGGGCTCCAGCCTGCCGAACTCCGCTCACACGATGCGATTCACCTGGCCACGGCGTGCCAACTCGGCGACGAGCTGGATTCCGTCGTGACCTACGACGAGCGAATGGGGGCAGCGGCCCGCGGGCTGGGACTCGTGGTCGTCGCACCCGCATGAGGATCGCCGGCCCAGTTGTGGAAGCCGCCGTGGTGGGGGAGTTTCGGCCGCCGTGCCATCCGGGCCAACTTCACCGGCCGCCCCTCACACTGGAACGCACGGGCTCTGGAGAGATTGCCGACGTTGACCAAAGGCGAAGGGCGCGGGTAGGAGGCCGGCTGCGCCGACCTCTTTTGTCAGTGTGCGTGCGGGACTGACCGGGCTCGTCAAGCCTTCCTCACGAGCGGCCTTCGTCCGGCCTTGACAAGCCCTCGATGTGCGAACCTGGGTCTCGCCGACTAACGATACTGGCCGGTCAAGTAATCAAAAAAGCATGTGCCCGGCGGAGAGGTAGAGACATAGGACCCCTACGGGACCTGCGGGAACTACGAAGCCCCTCCGGCCAGGACCTTCAGCTCCTCGAGCGACTCTTGCATGATCTGCGGCAGATCAGGCCCGTCGTCCGACTCGACCCAGCGGGCGAACGCGGTCTTGAAGACGGCGATCGCGATCTCGGCGACAAGACCCGCGGCCGGGTCCTTCACGCCCCGTTTGCGCAGGGCGTCGGCGAGTGCCGCAGCCAGAGTTGCGAGTTTGATGAGCTCGCGCTCTCGCAGCTCGGCACTGGCCGCGATGATGCTCTGGCGCTGACGGGGATAGTGGCCGCGCTGCTGGAGCACGGCTCCGGCAGCCGCCAGGGCCCCGGCGACCGCTTCAAGGGGAGTGGCCGAGTCGGGCGCACCGGCGACAGCGCTCACGAACAGCTCCTGCAGGGCACCGGCGCCCGAGAAGAGTACCTCGCGCTTGTCCGCGAAATGCCGGAAGAATGTCCGCTCCGTCAAGCCGGCTCGTTCGGCGATCTCGGCGACGCTGGTGTTGTCGAATCCCTGCTCGCCGTAGAGAGCGAGGGCCGCCTCCTCGAGCCGGCGCCGGCTGTCCGGCTCCCAACGTGCCATCGCACCATCGTACTAGGTGATGACAGAGGCTGACATGGATGCTATGGTGATGACAGCAACTGACATCGTCCACTGGCAGTAGCGAACCCACGCCAAGGGCCATCAAGGTATCTGGAGGTACTTCCCATGCGCATTTTCGTTACCGGGGCATCCGGCTGGATCGGTTCCGCTGTCGTTCCCGAGCTCATCAGTGCCGGTCACGAGGTAGTCGGGCTGGCCCGTTCGGACGCATCGGCCGCCGCCCTCGCCGCCGCCGGGGTGAAAGTGGAGCGCGGCACCCTCGACGACCTCGACACTCTGCGGAGCACCGCCGGGAAAGCCGACGGCGTGATCCACCTGGCCTTCAAGCACGACCTGGCGTTCACCGGCGACTTCGAGGGAGCCGCCACGGCGGATCGCCAGGCCGTCGAGGCGTTCGGTGAGGCGTTGGCGGGTTCCGACCGGCCCTTTGTCATCGCCTCCGGCCTGCTCGGTCTCATGCCGGGCCAGGTGGCGACCGAGCTGGACGGCCACATCGAGGACGCAACCCGCCGTGACATACCCCCGGGCCCCCAAGCCCGCTGGGCCACGGCCGAGTTCACCCTCTCCCTCGCGTCCAGCGGTGTGCGCTCATCGATCATGCGCCTTTCCCCGACGTGCCACGGCGACGGCGACAACGGCTTCATGGCCACCCTGGTGGCGATCGCCCGGGACAAGGGTGTCTCGGGGTACATCGCCGACGGGTCCAACCGCTGGCCCGCGGTGCACCGGCTCGATGCGGCCCACCTCTTCCGCCTGGCCCTCGAGAACGCCCCGGCGGGATCCACCCTCCACGCCGCCACGGACGAGGGCGTGGCGACCCGCGAGATCGCCGAGGTGATCGGGCGGCATCTCGACGTTCCCGTGGTGTCCATCGCGCCCGAGGATGCCGCGCACTTCGGCCATCTGGCCCACTTTTTCGGGATCGACAGTCCGGCCTCGAGCGCATTGACCCGCGACCTTCTCGGGTGGCAGCCGACCCGGCCGGGGCTCATCGACGATCTCGATCAAGGCCACTACTTCCGCACCCCTTCGGCCTGACCGCAGCGCGACCGGAAGCCCCTGACCAGCGCCCCGCCCCGCCGCCACTAACCTGTGGCCCATGTCCGCTCCCACGGTGACTTCGGTCACCGAGGCGTCGCCGGCTGCTCGGGCCGGCCTGGTCGTGGGCGATGAGCTGCTCACCTTGAACGGGCAGGAGCCGCGCGACGTCATCGATTTCCAGCAACTGACAGACGCCGACGACCTCAGCGTGATGGTGAAGCGCGCCGGGGCAGCTCTCCCGAGGCTGGTCAAGATCGCCAAGATGCCGGGCGAGCCCTTCGGGGTCGAAGTGTCCTCGGCGGTGTTCGACCGGATACGGACCTGTGACAACCACTGCGCGTTCTGCTTCATCTACCAGCTGCCCAAAGGCATGCGGAAGAGCCTGTACCTCAAGGATGACGACTATCGGCTCTCGTTCCTGTACGGGAACTTCACGACGTTGACCAGGTTCACCGAGCTCGATGCGGAACGGATCCTCACCGAACGCCTCGGCCCCCTGTTCGTCTCGATCCACAGCACCGACCCCGAGCTGCGGGCCCATATGTTGCGCAACCCCAAGGGGGCGACGAGCTTGCGGTGGTTGAGCGTCCTGCTGGATGGAGGCATCGAGGTGCACGGCCAGGTGGTGGTGTGCCCGGGCGTGAACGACGGCCCGGCGCTCGAGGACACCCTGGCCGGCGTTCTGGACCAGTATCCGAACCTGGCCACGGTCGGCGTCGTCCCTCTGGGTATCAGCCAATTCTCCCACGAGGCCGAGATGCGCGCCCACACGACCGAGGAGGCGGCCAACGCCCTCGACACCGTCACCGAGTGGCAGCGCATCTACAAGAAGACCCTCGGGCGCCGCCTGGTCTATGCCGCCGACGAGTACTACCTGTTGGCCGCCCGACCCTTCCCGGCCGCTCGGGCGTACGACGGGTTTCCCCAGCACGAGAACGGCATCGGCATGGCCCGGGCCTTCGCGGACGGCTTCACCAATCCGGCCAAGAAGGGCCCGGGTGGCGTGCGCCACGGTTTCTTCGCCTCGGTCGATGCCGCCCCGGCCGAGGGCTACCGGGCTCCGCGCCAGCACGCCGGCACGGCCGCATCCACCATGACCGACGCCCGGCCACGAGCCGACGCCCGGCCCGTGACCGTGCTGACCGGGACATACGGCGCCCGCATCCTGCGGCCCTTGCTGGCCGGGCACCCCCGGGACGACGTCAGGGTGCGCGAGGTCGCCAACGACTTCTTCGGAGGAAATATCGGCGTGGCCGGGCTGCTCACGGGTGAAGACCTGGCCCGGGCGCTGGCCGACGGCGTGCCCGGGACCCGCTACCTCCTGCCCGATGCCTGCCTCAACGAGGGCCGGTTCCTCGACGGCCTCACCCTGGCCGACCTCCCCCGACCGGTCGAAGTGGTCCCGACCGATGGGACCTCACTGCGGGCGGCGCTCGACGGTACCTCGTTTCGATCGGTATGCGCCGCATGAGTACCGCAGCATGAGTACCGCAGCCGTGAACGCCGACGACGTGGGCCCGGCCGAGAGGGCGGCGGGCCAGCTGCCCATGGTGGTCGTGGCCGGGCGACCCAACGTCGGCAAGTCCTCCCTGGTCAACCGCATTGTGGGGGAGCGGGCCGCCGTGGTCGAAGAGGAGCCCGGGGTGACGCGCGACCGTAAGGTCCTGACGGCCGAGTGGGTCGGCGTGCCGTTCTCCATCATGGACACCGGGGGCTGGTTGGCCGGTGGCGACGCGCTGACGACGAAGGTGAGCGAGCAGGCCGAGCGGGCACTGGCCGAGGCCGACGTCGTGCTCCTGGTGGTCGACGTGACGACCGGGGTGACCGACGAGGACCTGGCCGCGGCCAAGGTCATCCGGCGGGCCGGACCCCCCGTCCGCCTGGTGGTCAACAAGGTGGACGACACCAACCGCGAGGCAGCCGCCTGGGAGTTCGTCTCCCTCGGGGTGGGCGATCCCTACCCCGTGAGCGCGTTGCACGGGCGCGGCACCGGCGACCTCCTCGACGCCGTGGTCGAACTCCTTCCCCCGCCCGTCCCGACCGAGGAGCAGGAGGAAGCCGCTGCCTCCGCCGCCCGGACGGGGCCCGGCGGAACGCCCCGCGTCGCCATCATCGGCCGGCCCAACGTCGGCAAGTCGACCCTCTTCAACAAGCTGCTGGGCGAGGAACGCTCGGTCGTGCACGACATGCCGGGCACGACGCGCGACGCCATCGACACGGTGGTCGAGACGCCCGACGGTCCGGTCTGCTTCATCGACACGGCCGGCCTGCGCCGCCCCGCCCGTACCGAGCGCGGGACCGAGCATCACTCCGTGCTGCGTGCCCTGCGGGCCCTGGAGCGCGCCGACATCGCGGTGCTGGTCATCGACGCCACCGTCGGCGCCTCGCACCAGGACCAGCGCCTGGCCGAGCGCATCGGCGTCTCGGGCTGCCCCGCCATCGTCGTCCTCAACAAGTGGGACCTGATCAACGTGGACGACCGGGATGACGTCCTGGCCGGGGTCGGGGACCGCCTGGCCTTCTTGGGCTCGGCCCCCGTCCTCAAACTCTCGGCCAAGTCCGGCAAGGGCGTGCACCGGATTCTGCCTGCCCTGCGAGACTCGGTCGAGGCCTATCACCAGCGGGTGCCGACGGGCGCCCTCAACCGGGCGCTGCAAGAGATCCAGCTGCGCCAGTCCGCCCCGCGCGCCCGCATCCGCTACATCGTCCAAGGGGCCATCGACCCGCCCACCTTCACCCTCTTCACCAACGGGCGTCTGCCCCAGACCTATATCCGCTACATCGAGCGGGGACTGCGAGAGAAGTTCGACTTCGGCGCCACTCCGATGAAGCTGCGGGTCCGTATCGGCGGCAAGTAGTGGCCTGGTGCGAGGAGTGCGACACGCTGGTGGAGGACGAGGACCTGGGCGAGGAGGGGGAGTGCCCGACCTGCGGGACCGTCCTGGCCGAGCAGGAACGCCTGCCCATCCCGTGGTATTTCAAGCTCATGCTGCTCGCCACGGTCATCTACCTCGGGTGGCGCATCTACCAGCTCGTCCACTGGGCCATCCATCACTTCTAAAGCCACTAGTTTCCACGGTCGTGGCCATCTACGAGATCGACGGTACCGCTCCCCGGATCGACCCCACCGCGTACGTCCACCCCGACGCCGTCGTCATCGGTGACGTGACGATCGGTCCCGAGTCGACGGTCTGGCCCGGGGCGGTCCTGCGGGGCGACTACGGCACCATCACCATCGGAGCCCGGACGTCGGTGCAGGACGGCACCGTCATCCACGCCACGGCCGACACCCCGACCACCGTCGGCGACGGCTGCGTCATCGGTCATCTGGTGCACCTCGAAGGCTGCGTCCTCGAAGACGGCACCCTGGTCGGATCCGGATCGGTGGTGCTGCACAACGCGGTGGTCGAGACGGGTGCCACGGTCGGTGCCAACGCCGTGGTGACCAACAACATGATCGTGCCGGCCGGTGCCCTGGCCGTCGGCATTCCGGCGGCCATCAAGGAAGGCAAGTCGAACCTGGTCGCCATCGAGACGGCCGCCGCGCTCTATGTGTGGAACGGCAAGCGCTACGCCACCGGCCTGGTGCGCATCGACAAGCCCCTCGGCGGTTCGTAGCGTGGGCGCCCCCGGACCCTTGCTTCCGAGCGTTCGGGGTCTGCTGGGTGAGCTGAACCAGCGGCCGACCGCTGACTTCGACTCGCTGCACTCGAAAGAGTCGATCGCGGCGTATCTCGACGGTGCGCGCCGTCCCGTTCCGAGGCCACGTGGCATGGACGTGGCGACTGTCGAGGACATGGTCGTGGGGGAGCGCGACGTCCCCGTCAGGCTGTACCAACCCGAAAGTGCGCAGCCTCTCCCGGCGCTCGTCTACTACCACGGCGGCGGCTGGGTGGTCGGGGATCTCGAGATGCATGACGACACCTGCCGGATGCTGGCGAACGTGGCCCGCTGCATCGTCGTCAGCGCCGACTATCGCCTGGCACCCGAGCATCGATTCCCGGTTCCACTCGACGACTGCTGGTCGGTGCTCCGCTGGGCCGAGAGTCACTTGGGCCAACGCGGATGGAACGGATCGACGTTGGCCGTGGGAGGAACCTCCTCGGGCGGCAATCTGGCGGCGGCGGTCGCTCTGCGAGCCCGCGCTGAGGGGCTTCCCCTGGGCCTCCAAGTCCTCCTCTACCCGGCGCTGGACAGCACCATGTCGACGCCGTCCTGGCGCGAATTCGGCGAGGGATACTTCCTCACGGCCGCGCAAATGGCGTGGTACTGGCGCCAGTACCACGCTGAACCCGGTATCCGGCGCCTTCCCGAGGTGTCACCGTCACACAGCACCGACCTGGCCGGGTTGGCACCGTCGATCGTCGTCACGGCCGAGTGCGACCTCTTGCGCGACGAAGCCGAGCACTACGCCACGCGGCTGCGCCAAGCCGGCATTCCGGTGCGGCTCTGGCGCTTCTCCGGTCAGATCCACGGCTTCCTCTCCCTGGGCGCTGCGCTACCCGAGGTTCGGGAAGCGAAACAGGCCATCGCCTCCCTGGTTGGAGCGGTCCTCGCAAACCCCGCGGTCCTGTCGAATGCCACTGTAGGCACACCGCCAGGAGTCATCGAGCTCTGACCGCTCGGGGTGGCAAGGGACCTTTGGCCCTACAGGAAGAGGGTCTCTTCGATCAGTGTCGCGGCAGGAGTACTTGTGACGACCGATCTGATCGAACTCATTCAAAAGGAACTGACCACCTCGCTAGGTGATATTCCTGCTTCAGTCTCCGTCGATGTCCGCGAAGGTTGGGGGGATATCTTCTGCGTCACGGTTCACGTTCGTGGGGTCCTGCTCGACCAGGATGATGTAAGCGCCACACTGCAGTTCGCAGTGGATAGCGCACTCGGGGACGTGCGTCACATCGTCGAGATCAAATGGGAGAACTGAGCCTCCGGATCGTCGGACGACTCACGTACGTCAGCAACGTCTGCGCCCGCAACGCCACACCGTTAGGATCGGTGAAATGAGCGTGATCGGCTGGCTGATCGTGGCGGTCATCGTCCTCGTCGTGGTGGCTGCGCTCTTCGTGATCACGCGTCGACGCCGGCGGGGAGGCGGAGTGTTCGCGACCAGGAGCAAGCGATGAACCTGCTCATGACCGCTTCGCAGATACGAGGCCTTCCGGTCGTTACGGTCCGAAGTGGGGAGGACATCGCCGAAGTGCGCGATGTCATCTATGACCCCGAGGCCGGCCGCCTCGTCGGCCTGACCCTCAACAGGCGTGGCTTCCTCGCCGGACGGAGCCACGACGTTTTACCCGTCGAGGCGATCCATGCCATCGGCCAGCACGCGGTGATGGTGCTCGATGAGTCAAGCCTCGTCGACCCGGGAGATGCACCCGATGATGTCGCGCACCCCGCCACCGAGCGCAACGTGCTGGGCAACGACGTCCTGACCGAGGGGGGGACCAGCCTGGGCAAAGTCACCGACTTGGTGCTTTTGGTCGGGAGCACTGGTGAGGTGGTCGGCTACCAGATCGACAAAGCGGACGGTGGGCAGGGCTACATTCCCTTGCCGGCGCAACTTTCGGTTTCAGGGGTTGCACTCGTGGTCCCTAACATCACCGAAGAGTTCGTGCAGGAGGATCTCGTAGGCCTGGGTGCCACGGTCGACGAGTTCCGTAGCCGATTGGGCCTGACATGAACGATTCGTTCTGCCACTCCGTGGGGCGCAAGGTCGTGAGCCGGGCCAGCGCGAAAGAACTGGGCGCGGTCGAGCATCTGCTGGTCGATGACCAGCAGCGAAACGTCGCCGCGGTTGTCGTTGGCCGCGGCAAGAAGGCCCAACTGGTCGAATGGGCACGGCTCAGCGGCTTTGGACCGGACGCGGTCATGGTCGTCGACGAAGGTGCACTGCGGCCTCCGGGAGATGACCGGGAACGGTCGGCCGCCGACGGGAAACTCGAGCTTGTCGGAAGGCGGGCTCTCAGCGAACGAGGCAACGAACTTGGCACAATCGACGACGTGACCTTTGACGCCGACACCGGAGCATTAGTGGATCTGGTCATCGGCGAACGCAGGGTCCCGGCTGGATCCCTGCTCGGGAGCGGCTCGTATGCCGTGGTGCTCGACAAGAGCCAGGAGCCCTGATCCCGAAGTCCTCTTTTTCGGGATAGCCGTGATCTCGCGTTCGGTCAGCCGGCTTCACCACGGCATGACGACGGCGGGCAAAGGGCCCTTGCAGGTGGTCTGTTACGTTGGAAAGAAAGCATATTTCTGCTCTCAGAATACGTAGGGGGAGTGTGCACGTGCAGCGTGAAGAGCGAACAATCGGGGAGTGCCACGTCGACATCCGGCACTACGGCGCCGGGTCGCCGGTCGTGGTGTTGCACGGCGAGTACGGGGTCACCTTCGCCGAGGAATTTCTCGAGATGCTCGGCTCGCACCATGAGGTCGTCGTGCCCCATCACCCCGGCTGGGCCGGTTCCTCGCGGCCGACTCACGTCGAGACCATGCGCGACGTCGCACTGGTCCAGCAGGAGATCCTCGAAGGGTTCGCCACCCCGGTGCCGGTGATCGGCCTCTCGCTCGGGGGCTGGGTCGCGGCGGAGGTGGCGGCGACGTGCCCCGGCCTGGTGGCCAGCCTGGTGCTCGTCTCTCCGATCGGGATCAAGGTCGGGGGGCGCGAGGATCGGGACTTCGTGGACATCTACGTCACCGCCGCGGACCAGCGGCGTGGCCTGCTGTCCACCACGCCCGGACCGCCGATGGACGCTGCCCGCGCCCTCGAGATGGCCACGGCCGAAGAGGCAGTGGCCCGCTACTGCTGGTCCCCCTACATGCACGACCCGGGGCTCCGCCACCGGCTGCGGCGGATCACGGCTCCGACCCTTGTCCTGTCGGGTTCGGACGACCGCTTCGTGCGACGCCCCGACTACTTCGAGACCTACGCCCGGCTCATTGGCGAGGGCGCAACGCATCGAAGGATCGATGGTGCCGGCCATAACGTCGAAGAAGAGATGCCGCACGACGTCGTCGCCATCGTGAACGAGTTCGTCGCACAGGAGATGCCTGCCGCCGCCGGCCGCTAGCGGCGGCCCACTCACGCAAGGAGACGCATGTTCCGCACGTACTACTTCTCAGAGATGCCCTATCCCTACACGCCGACACTCGAGTTCGCCGAAGTGGCGCGGACCACCATGCCGACGCGCTGGTTCGATCCCGACGCCGCCCACGACGTGTACCACAAGTACTTCGACCTCGTACTGGCGGCCGACGACATCGGTCTCGACGTGATGTTCAACGAGCACCACGAGACCATGAGCAACATGGATGCGGCCATGCCGTTGTCGATGGCGATCGCTGCCCGCGAGACGCGCCGCGCCCGCATCCTCGCCCTCGGGAATCCGGTGGCCAACCGCCCGGACCCCGTCAGGGTGGCGACGGAAATGGCCATGATCGACGTGGTGAGCGAGGGTCGCCTCGACTGCGGGTTCGTGCGGGGCGTGTCCTACGAGATGTCGGCGACCAACGCCAGGCCGACCGACATGAAGCCGCGCCTCTACGAGGCCATCGACCTCATCGTCAAGGCGTGGACCTCGCATGACGGGCCGTTCAACTGGGAGGGTGAGTTCTTCCATCACCGTCAGGTCAACATCGTGCCGCGGCCGTTCCAGCAGCCGCACCCCCCGATCTGGGTGACCACCCTCAGCCCGAGCTCGGCCGTCGAGATCGCGGAACGCGGCTACACCATCGCCACCATCTTCAACGGGAAGAAGGTGTGCGGGGAGATCTTCGACGCCTACCGGGTCGAGCTGGCCCGGCTGGGACGGCCCGAGGCCCACCCGGACAAGTTCGCCTACAGCAACTTCGTCTTCGTGGGTGAGTCGGACGAGGAGGCGCTGGCGGCCGCGCCCAAGCTCTTGGACTTCCTTCGGCAGAGCCGGCGGTTGGCCCCCGGTCAGACCGATGTCCCCGGGTACATCGATGCCCGGGCGAGGGCGGCCGCGCTGGCCGAATCCGGCGCCAGCAACCCCAACCGTGGCCTCACCCAGGGCCTGGGCGATCCCCTGGCGCTGGCCGAGACCGGGGTGGCGTTCTGGGGGAGCCCCGAGTCCGTCTTCCGGCAGATGAGGGACTTCTTCCATGCGGTCGGGGGCTACGGGAACCTGTGCGGCATGTTCCACGCCTCGACCATGTCGTACACCACCACGCGACGCAGCATGGAGCTCTTCGCCCGGGAGGTCCTGCCCCGCTTCCGCGAAGAGGTCTACGAGCCCTGGCTCAAGGAGCACGGGCTGAAGTCGACCATCGGGACGAGCGGCGATGCGGAACGGTCGATGGATATCTCGGCCGAGGCCGGGTTTGTCTCCCCACCGGCCGGCGTGCACTGAGAAAGGAGGGGCAATGGAGCTGCCAGGGAAGCGGGTTGTCGTCACGGGGGCCGGCCAGGGGTTGGGCCGGGCCTACGCCGAGGGAATGGCGCGGGAGGGGGCGTCGGTGCTGGTCAACGACGTCGACGCCGCCAACTGCCACGACGTCGTCGCGTCAATCCGGGTGGCCGGGGGAACGGCGGAGGGCCACGTCGGTTCCGTGGCCGATTGGGATGACGCCGGGGCAATCGTCTCGGCCTGCGTCGAGGCCTTCGGTGGCATCGACGGGCTGGTGAACAATGCCGGCCTGCATGCCGTCAACAAGTTCACCGAGGAAGACCCCGTCTTCGCCCGCAAGATGGTCGAGGTCAATGTCCTGGGCGGCATCTACATGAGCTCCCACGCGGCGCGTCAGATGGAGGCCCAACAGAGCGGCGGCGTCATCCTCAACGTGACGTCGGGTGCCGCTTCGGGCCTCTCGCTGATGGCGACCTACGGAGCCACCAAGGGGGCCATCGCGGCCTTGACCTGGAACCTGGCCAATGAGCTCAAGGAACTTGGCATCAGGGTCAACGCCATCTCACCGGCCGCCCAGACCGCCATGGTGGCGACCACGCGACAGGTGCGGCCCAGCACGGTCACGTGGGGACCGGAGCTCATGGCACCCTTGGTCGTCTTTCTGCTCAGCGACCTCTCACACGACATCACGGGTCAGATCGTGAAGCTGTGGGGGACCGAGCTGCAGCTGGTGCGGCACCACGGACCGATCCCGCCGGCTATCACCAGGGACGTCTGGACCCCTGCCGCATTCGCCGAAGCCTTCGCCACCGAACTGCATGACCGCCTCCAGCCCTACCAGCGGGACATGGAGGGCTACGTCCCGTTCTCCTGAGAGGAGGCGTTACCCCCTACCCGAGCCGTACCCTTCGGTGGCCCGCTGCACAGCCATGCGGCTGACCTGGGCCGCTGCCGGCCGCAGACCAGCGGCCCTTTCCTGTGCCGCAATGAGCGATCGGCTGGAGCCCTGGAAGGCAGGGAACACCTCGCGTGAAATGATCTCGAGTGACCTGAAGGTTGCTTCGGGATCGGCCCAGTCGTTCATCATGAGGAGGAACGTCCCGATGCCACCGTCGGAGTTGTCCACCAGTCGCTGAATGAAGGCGACCGCCTCGTCCGGACCCCCCACACAGCCGGCATTGCTCGCATTGAACCCCTCAACGAGGTCCTCGATGTCGGCGGTCATCGGATCGGGCTTCTCGGTCGCTGCCGCGTCACCGACCACCTTGCTCGTGACGCGGCCGATGTAATCCATGTACTGGGGCAGGCCGTGCCGGACGTCGGCCACGGCCTGTTGGTACGAGCTGGCCACGTGCATCAACCCGGTCACCCGCCACGACCTTCGATCGACCGTCCGGCCGAACTCGTTGGCCGTGTCCTCGAGCACCCCCCACATTTTGGGCATGGCGATGAAGCCCGGTCCCGCCGCCGCGGCGAGGGAGAGGAGCGAGGCGCCGTAGCGTCCGGCCAGGGTCGGACCTGCCGGCGATTCGACAGCAGCCACGGCCATCTCGAACAACGGGTAGCTGAACGGCTTGAGCTGTAGCTCGGCCTCTTTGAGGGTGAACCAGCTTGTCGTGCGCGAAACGGGTTCGTCGCTCGTCAGCAAGGCGTGGATCGCCTCGAAGGATTCGGCCATCATCTGTCGTTGCTGGAGGTGGTCGAGCCCCATCATGGTGGAGTCCGTGGGTAGGGAGCCTGGGCCGACACCGAGGACGTAGCGCCCCATCGTCATGTGGTCGAGCTGGACCGCACGCGATGCCACCACGAAGGGGTGGTGAAACGGCAGCGAGGTGGCACCCGTGCCGAGGCGGATCCGCTTGGTGCGCTCGGCAGCGGCGGCCACGAACAGGTCACCCCCGGCGATGATCTCGTGCCCGGTCGAGTAATGCTCGCCGATCCACGCTTCGGTGAATCCGAGTTCTTCGGCCCGGACGATCAGTTCGAGATCACGCCGCAGGGCTCTGGTGGGATTCTGCTGCGGGTGATGCAAGGGGGCGAGAAACAAGCCGAACTGCAGTGGCCACTCCAACGTCTGCCCTCCCCGTACGGATTCTGTTCCCGCCATGCTCGTTCCACGTTACCTGGTGGACCAGGACGTCCCTAGCCGTAGCCGAGCAACGAGGCAGAATCGAAGAGGTAGAACGCCCTGTTCGAATTCATCCAAGTCTTGGGGCCGTACTCCATAGCGACAATCACCGCATCGTCGTTGGTGATGCCGGCTCCCGCATAGGCCCGTGACGTCGGAGCCTGCGCTCTCATACCGGACCACCACATTGTTTCCCAAATTCATGAGCCCGGGTCGGTGAGGATGTTCGCCGCACTCATGTCTGAAGGGAGCAACTGGCCCGCAAAGAGATCGAGGACGTACTGGACCACGGCTTCGCTGAAGGTCGTGAGATCGCCGGAGAAGGCATCGCGATCGGGATAGATGCGGAACATGTCGTAGCCGTACGTGTTGTGAAGCGACGCGTAGGACAGGAGAAAACCTGAAAGCGAACGTGAGATCTTCTCCGACGTCCCGAACACCGTCGACGTCGCGGTAAGCGACGTCTTGAGGTGCCATGAGGGGGGGAGGCACGCCCCGACGTTCATCTGCAGGTCTTCCCGGGCCACCGGGTTGCCGAAGTCGGTGGTCGGCGCTGCCACTTTGCTGAGCACGCGCACGCCGTCATAGAACACATCGACCCGGTACTGCGCGTTCGAGAAGCATTCGGTCGCGTTGGGGAGGACATTCAGGCTCTGGCAATAGTCGGCGCTGCCACAGCTCTCCGGATCCTCCAACGGGGGAATTGGCCGCGCCGCTCGCCCATTGGATGGACGCAGAGATGGCGCTCCATGGGCCAGTGCCCTTGCCGTGCGCGAGCGGCCGCGAGTACCACACCGCCATCACCCTTCCTTTGGTCAGGTCATGCCCCCCCTTTGAAGGGTCCCATGCGGCTGACGGCCCAGGACGGCCAAGGCCAGGCAAACGAACTTCACGCCGCCGCTCCCCTCGCCGGATGGAGCAGCCCGAAGGCATCGGCCAGCTTCACGTCGCCGCTCCATCTCCGCCAAGTCTTGGTTCGCATCTCCGCCGCCTGCCACGTCCTCGTCTGCCGATCAAAAGGGCAGGTCACATGCTGCAATGTGGGTGCGGGCGTGTCAAGAGTCCGTCAGCTGCGCCTCCGTTCGGAGTCGCAACTGTTTTGCTTGGCCCCTCACGCCACCGACCCGGCCACTCTCAGCCCTACGGCTGTCCGACCTATTTGTGTTGGCGCGCCTTCGCCGCCGCGGCACTCTTGAAGACGTCGGTCCCGAAGGGTGCCAGCCCCTTGGCCGCGGCGAAGCCCAGATGGCCTTCCCTGTCATTGCCTCCCGTAGTCAGTCCGAGCAGGTCCTCATAGCTCCGCAACGCGGAGTAGTGGTTGTAAGAACCTGAGGTATCGGTCGACCCCGGAGTGACGTACTTGGGGCTGAGGAGCAGTGCACCGATCTGCCCCCCGCCTGGCGCAGTGTCGGTGGCCAGCCCGGCGTTCCCGGGGGCATGGGTGTTCGGCCCGGTCGCCTCGTTGCAGCACGACACGGCATAGGTCGGGTCGGACTGGTCGACGTCAGCCTCGTCGAATGTGATCACGACCAGGGTGTCGCCGTGCTTGTACGCGGGCGAACCGAGGATCAGGGGCATCCAGGCCTGCAGGAACTGATCCGCTCCCGTCAGACCACCCACGTGGCCCCCGGTACTGTTCGTGCCGGCGCAGGTGCCGTCGTGCCCATCGCTGCACAGATTGGGCGTGAGGAACGCGAAACGGGGCGTGGTCTTTTCGCTCCGCAGATCCCGCGCCAAATGCCCGTTCGGCGAGGGGATGCCATGCGCACCCAAGGTCCCGAGCGGAACCACATTCGCGTCGCACTCGGCTGCATTGTCGATGATCGAATGGAACCACACGAACGGGTCGTGCCGGGAGGTGTATTGGTCCACCGCAGTCGCGGTCTCAGCGGTATCGGTGGCACCGATGGCCGGGTGCCCGCAGTCGGTTCCTCCGACCGGATCGACGACGCCACCGTCGCGTGATGGTGTGTTGCCCATGTCCTGCTCGTAGGCCCGCCAGGACGCCACATTGGTCGTGGGGTTGGGCGGGTACTTGGCGTCGAGTTGGTTGGCGATCGTCTTGACGGCGCTCGGATAGACACAGCCCTCTCCGTCAACCTGACCGGGATCTGCCGTCTGGTTCGCATCGGCGGTACCGGGTTCCACGTTGGCGAACGCGAACCCGTTGTCGGCACAGTCGGCCTGTGTGTCCTCGGTCGGCGCCTGCCCCGAGACCTGGGCAATGTAGTTGTCCAGGCTGAAGTGCCCGATGCCGTAGTAGTTCTGTACCAGCTCCCCCTTCTTGCGTAATGTGCCGTTGAGATAGGTCGCGACCGATCCTGGCCCGAACGTGGTCCGGTATCCCTCGTTCTCGAATTCAATGACGATGATGTGGTTGATCTTGCCGGGAGGAAGTGCAGCTCTGACCACCGAGCCAACGGATCCCTTCGCCGCTGCAGGCAACGTGGCGCCGACCACCAGGGCTCCAAGACCGACGGCGACGCCCGTGTGCAGCGCACGGCGAAGCAAGCTCATGTGAAGTGTCCTTCCGGGTCGACCTCGAGGGGGGGCAGGGTCGCCCCACTTGAGACTACTGAGCGAGTCGTCATGACTATCCTCGGGAGACGACACCTTATGGCTCCCAACCAAGGTCCGACGACCTCTTCGGGTGCCCAACACGACAGAGGAGACGACGATGCCAACGAGCAACCCGATGCAACTGGGCATGGTCGGGCTCGGCCGAATGGGCGCAGGCCTCGTGGGACGCCTCATACGCGACGGCCACACGTGTGTGGTCTACGACGTGAACCCCGACGCCGTGAAGGCTCTGGAGGGCGAAGGGGCAACCGGAGCGAGCTCCATGGCCGACTTCGTCGAGAAGTTGACTACACCCCGGGCCGCCTGGGTGATGGTGCCCGCCGGCGAGATCACACGCAAGACCATCGAGGACCTGGGGTCCCACATGTCACCTGGGGACATCATCATCGACGGGGGTAACTCGTACTATCGCGACGACATCCGGCATGCCAAGGCGCTGTCGGAGAAGGGCATCCATCACGTCGACTGCGGTACCAGCGGTGGAGTGTGGGGGATCGACAGAGGCTTCTGCCTGATGATCGGCGGGGAGACCGACATCGTCCAGCACCTGCGCCCCATCTTCGCCACGATCGCCCCGGGCCTGGGCACCATTGCCCGTACACCTGGCCGGACCGGCGAGCCGGAAGACTCCGAACTGGGGTTCTTGCACTGCGGACCCAACGGCGCCGGCCACTTCGTCAAGATGGTCCACAA
>PMLV01000161.1 GCA_003160635.1 Acidimicrobiaceae bacterium
GCACAGGGAGCACGGGCGGCACAGGCAGCACGGGCGGCACAGGCAGCACGGGCGGCACAGGGAGCGCTGGAAACGGCAGGAGGGCCTCGAGCGCCGGGAGGAAGGACGACCTCGAGGCGGGAGGGAACAACCCGATAGCGCGGGCATACGAAATCGCGGACGCCCTGCCGGACGATCAAGAGGATCAGCTGCACAAGGCCTTCGACGCCCTGGCCCAGGCCCACTCGCTCGGCCCGGCCCAGGCCCGGGAGCTGCAGGCGATGATCGGCACGCTGAGCGACCTGGCCAAAGAGGGCACCTCGGTGGGCGACCTCAAGATCGCCGGTGCCGCCCTGGCCGAAATGACCGAGGCCTTCCGGGTCTTCCGCCCCTATCGCACGATCCGAAAGATCACGATGTTCGGCTCGGCCCGCACGCTGCCCGAAGACCCGGTGTACATCCTCGCCCGCGACCTGGCCAGCCACATGGCCCAGGCCGACTGGATGGTGGTGACCGGGGCCGGGCCCGGGATCATGGCGGCAGGCCTCGAAGGAGCCGGACGTGAGCATGCCTTCGGCGTCAACATCCGGCTCCCGCACGAGGAGGGGGCCAACGTCTTCATCGCGCAGGACCCGAAGCTGGTGGAGATGCGGTACTTCTTCACGAGGAAGCTGATGCTGATCAAGGAGTCGCACGCGTACGCCATCCTGCCGGGCGGGTTCGGCACCCAGGACGAGGCCTTCGAGCTGCTGACGCTGTTGCAGACGGGCAAGGCGGAGCCGGCGCCGGTGGTCATGCTGGAGACGCCGCACGGGAGCTACTGGCAAGGTTGGCTGCGCTTCCTGGAGGAAGAGGCCATTCGCTCGGGCTGGGTTTCACCAGACGACGAGGCCCTCTTCAAGGTGGCCACCTCCGTCGAAGAGGCGACCGCCGAGATCCTGGGGTTCTATCGCAACTACCACTCCTGCCGCTGGGTGGGCGATCTGCTCGTGCTGCGCCTGCAGACGGCGCCCAGCAGAGCCGAGCTGGCTGATCTGAACCGCCGCTTCAGCGACATCGTCTCCCGGGGCACCATCCGCAATGCCGTGGCGTTCCCACCGGAGCGCTCCAGCAACGACTTTCCTGACCTGCCGCGCCTGGCCCTGCGCTTCGACAAATGGCACTTCGCCCGGCTGCGCATGCTCATCGATGCCGTCAACGAATGCACGGGGGCCTGAGGCAGTCAGAGGCGGGCCGGGCGGAGATGAGCGGGCGGAAGCGGCCGGGCGGGGCCGGGCGGAGGCCTTGGTCAGCGGGCGGGCTTCCGCAAGCGGTTGTTGTCCCACGAGAGGGCGGCGTCGACCATTTCGAGCCGCAGCACCACGGGCTCACCCCGGTACTTCTTCCGGCTGGAGGTCGGCATGTCGGACTTCGGAGTCCTGAACGCGTCGTATTTGTCGTCGAAGAGGCCGAGCACCTCGGTGCGGAGCGCCTCGTCCTCGACGGCGACGGCGCGGCAGGTGAGGACGGCCGCCTTCAGTTCCGCCCAGCGCTCGCCGCTCGAGACGAGAAAAGAGCAGCGCGGATCGTGTGCGATACGGGCGACCTTCTTCGTCGTCGGCTGGGTGCGCAGATAGACGGTCCGATCTCTGACCACGTACCAGACAGGGAGGGTCACGGGCCACCCGTCACCGCGGAGCGTGGTCATCGCCCCCTCGTGGCCACTGGAGATGTAGTCCCACAGGTCGTCGTCATCGAGTTGGATGCCCATCGTCAGTTGCTCCGTTCCTTGAGCGCCTTGAAGTTCTCCAGCGCGCCCGAACGATCGCGACTGTCCCGCCATTGGTCGGCCACCGCCCGCTCGGCCTTGAGCGCCTCCCCCAGTGGGAGCTCGCTGTTCGTGCGATAGAGCCCGATGATGATGCTGCTCAACTCACCGTCGATGGCGGCCATGCTGTCGGCCAGATCGAGTGCGGTTTGTTCCAGGAGATGGTGGTCGACCACATGATTGAGGAGCCCCATGGCCAGGGCGTCGTCTGCGCCGATCTTGCGGCCGGAGAGCGTGATCTCGAGGGCTGCACCCAACCCGACCAGGCGCACCAGTCGCGCCGACATCCCGCCGCCCGCCACCATCCCGAGCTGCGCGTGACGGTCCACGAAGGCGGTCAACGGCGATCCAATGCGGATGTGGCAGGCCAGCGCCAACTCGAAGCCGCCCGTGGCGGCCACGCCATTGATCACGCCTATGACGGGTTTGGGGAATTCGGCCAGCACGTCGAAGAAATGCATCGACACGCGCCGGCCGGCGGAGATGTCCCGGAGATCGACGCCCGCGCAGAACGCGGGGTCGGTCCCCGTGATCACGAGCACCTTGTGCTCGGGGTCAGCCGCACACCGGTCGATTGTCTGCGCGAGCTCGAGGGCCATGGCTTGCGATATCGCGTTGCGGACTTCGGGTGCATCGAGCCGGATCCGCAGCACATGCTCCCGAGGTTGATCGACGACGATGCTCATGGCGACTTCCGTTCAGCTGGATGCACGCCACCAGTAAATCAGTTCGCAGACCGTGTCCCCGAGGCGACATCGAGTTGCCCGGGGCGTCACCGATGACCGCCGGCCGCGCCCCGGCCCTCTCGCTCCTGGTCCTTTCCGCATTTCGGGCACACGGTGGCGTACCTTCCCCCGCTCCACTTGAGTGCTGCCCGGCACGATGTGCAGCGATCGTGGCCTTTCGCCATCTCCCGGTACTTTCCACCGGGGCGGAAACGGACGACCACGATGATGGCAAAGAGGACCCCGAAGAAGATCCAGTAGATCATTGCCCCGCTCTCTTCACCGTTTTCCGTTCTCTCACTTCCAAGGTAGCGCCACATTGCCGCGGCAGATCGGCGGCGTTTCGCGGGCGCGTGGCTCCAAACTAGTGGCGACACTGCGCAAGAGCCTGACAAATGTGTTGGGACGAGGGGTGAGGGTGCAGCAGGCGGGATCTACACCCCGTCGTCGATGAAGGTGTCACCGGTCGGGGCCAACACGGTGATGGCCTTCTCGATGGCCCGGCGGGCCCGGACGATGCGTCGTTCCACCCGCAGGGCCTCGCCGGCCTCGGCCGAGTCGGGATCGCCCTGGGAGGCCCGGCGCAGGGCGTCGAGCGCGATGTCGGTCAACTCCTCTGCCATGCCCTCCAACCGAGCGGCGACGTCGGCCATCGCCGCGGAGGCTGAGGTCACTTGGGCAGATCCACCTTGTGCACGGCGTAGGCGCCGTCGGCGAAGGCTGCTCGCATGACCTTCTTGTCGAACTTACCCACGCTGGTCTTGGGAATCTCCTCGATGAAGGCCCATTGCTCGGGCAGCCACCAGCGTGGGACGCGATCCTTCAAGAAGGCGACGAGCGCAGACGGGTCCAGCGTCTTCCCCGGCTTGGGCACCACGGCCACGAGAGGCCGCTCCGACCACTTGTGGTCGGGGACCGCGATGACCGCGGCCTCGAAGACATCGGGGTACGCCATCACGGCGTTCTCCAATTCCACTGACGAGATCCATTCGCCGCCGGACTTGATCACGTCCTTGGTGCGGTCGGAGATGGTCATGTATCCCTGTTCATCGAGGCAGCCGACGTCCCCGGTGCGCAGCCAGCCGTCGTGGAATCTGTCGGGATCCTCGTCCTTGTAATACGAGCCGGTGACCCAGGGCCCACGGGCCTCGAACTCCCCTACCGAGGTGCCGTCGTTCGGCAGAACGGAGCCATCCTCGGCCACCACGCGGATCTCTACCCCGGGCACGACGCGCCCGGCCTTGATCTTGTAGTACATGTCGTCGTGACCCTCGAGCCGGCGGGCCGGTGGGAGCCCGAAGGCGGCCAGCGGGCTGGTCTCGGTCATGCCCCAACCCTGGATGATGGTCGCCCCGAAGCGCTTCTCGAATCCCTCGATCAGTGCTTGGGGGACGGCAGCGCCACCGGCGGTGATGGCGCGCACGGACGAGAAGTCGACCGGCTTGTCGAGCTGGAGCAGGCCGTTCCAGATGGTGGGCACGCCACAGGCCAGCGTGGGGTGGTACTCGTTGAAGATGGCGGCGAGGTGCTCCCCCATGAGATACATCTGCGGCATGAGCATGTCGGTGCCGGCCAGCCAGGCCGCATACGGCGTCCCCCACGCGTTGGCGTGGAACATGGGCACGATGATCAGGATGCGGTCTTCCTCGGTCATGCCGATCGAAGAGGCGGCCTGCTCGGCCATGGTGTGCAACCACGTGGAACGGTGTGAGTACACGACGCCCTTGGGGTTGCCGGTGGTGCCGCTCGTGTAGCACATGGCCGCCGCCGACCGCTCATCGAGATCGGGCCACTCGAAGCCCGGCTCTTCGGCGGCCAGGAGGGCCTCATAGGAGAGCGTCTCGCCCAGCGCCGAGGTGTCGCCGTCCCCGACGACGATGATGGTCTCCACAGTCTTGAGATCGTCCTTGACGGCCGCCAGCAGTGGGACCAGCGAGCCGTCGACGATGATGACCCGGTCCTCGGCATGGTTGATCACATACGCCAGTTGCTCGGCCGGCAAGCGGATGTTGAGGGTGTGCAGGACAGCACCCATGCAGGGAATGGCCAGGTAGGCCTCCATGTGGCCCTGGTTGTTCCAGCAGAAGGTGCCTACGCGGTCGCCGTCTTTGACGCCGAGCCGCCGCAGCGCCTTGGCCAATTTCTCGGCCCTGCCCGCAACTTCGTCGAAGGTGGCCGACCGGTGCCCGCCGGCCTCGATCGTGATGACCTGGCTCTCGCCGTGTGTCAGCTGCCCGTGGCGGAGGATATTGCTGATCAGGAGGGGTGCGTCCTGCATCGTGCTCTTCATCGCCTAAGTATGGCCAGTGCGTGCGCCTCGTGCCTGCCGACGTGCCGACCCGCATCGCTCTCGTGGGCGCCCTCGACGGCCCAGCCCTGCGGTGTCGCCCTCGACGGCCAGCGCTCGAGGCTCAGCCCTCGAGTATCAGTCCAACTCGCTACTTCAGTCGACGGCTCACGGCTTCTTGCGGTAGCTCACGAGGCGGCCCAGCACGAAGGCAACGGCCACCGCGGCCACCAAGACGATTTCCCGTGTGGCCGGAAGTGCTGCCAGCAAGTCGATCTCCAATCCCTCGAGCGGACCCTACGTCAGTTCCCGCTCGGTCGGGTTCACCATGACTCGGGTTCACAAGATCTGGCGGAGGGCACAATGATCTGACGATCGTGCCGCGGTCGGGACCGTTCTCGCCCCGTGAGAGCCCCCCGTGTTCTGGCGTTCGGCGCCGCTGGCCTGGTGGCCGCGGCCACCATGCTGGCGGGCGCCACCGGCGTGGTCAGCGCCTCGTTGCTCGGGAACGGGACGAACGACGGGGTTCCGGCAGGGGCGGGCGGCGATGTGGGGCCCAGCTCCGTGGCCAGCGGCGAGATCCCGGCGGGGATGCTGACGCTGTATCGAGCCGCGGCCGCCACGTGCCCGGGACTTCCGTGGACGGTCCTGGCTGCCATCGGCACCGTCGAGTCGGGGAACGGCACCTCGAACCTGCCCGGAGTCCACTCGGGAGCGAACGCGGCCGGCGCGGAGGGCCCGATGCAGTTCGAGCCGCCGACCTTTGCGGCCTACGCCGAGCCGGTCCCGCCCGGGGGCGCCACCCCACCCACCCCCTATGACCCCGTTGACGCCGTGTACGCGGCGGCCCGGATGCTGTGCGCCAATGGGGCGGCAGGGGGCGTCGACGTGCCGGGGGCTGTCTTCGCGTACAACCACGACGACGCGTATGTGGCCAAGGTCCTCGCCTTGGCCCAGTCCTTTGGGCAGGTGGCCCCGGCATCTGTGATCGTCCCCACCGTCGGGGGCACCGCCGGGGCCACCGCTGTCGACTGGGCCCTGGCCCAGGTCGGCACGCCCTACATCTGGGGAGGGGAGACTCCCGGGGTCGGCTTCGATTGTTCGGGTTTGGTGCAGGCTGCCTACAAGGTGGCCGGCATCGCCCTGCCTCGAGTGGCGCAGGATCAGTTCGACGCCGGGTCCACGCTGCCCCAGGGAACCGTGCTCCAACCCGGTGACCTGGTCTTCTTCGGAACAGGTCCGCGCCAGGTATCCCATGTCGGCCTCTACCTCGGGGTGCAAGGGGGTCGCACCATGATGGTGGATGCGCCCCACACCGGGGCTGATGTCCGGGTTGAGCCCTTTCCGGTCACGCCCGGTGCCACATGGGGCAGCGACATCTTCGTCGGCGCCACGCGGCCCGGCCTCGGCCCTGGCCCCTAGGGCGACCTTCCACTCACCTGGGGCGGACTCTTAGACGTCGCACGCTGGGCCGATCCGGTCGGGGTCTACACTGCGGGGCGAAGGGGAGTAACCCGACAACTCGGTGATCGACAAACCCGGCTCTCTTCGAGCCCGGTCATCGGACCTGCAAGCAGGTGGGCGAGACCTTCGTTCTTGCCATGTCGTCGTGGCCGGGACGAGGGAGATCCCTTCGGCCCGGCGAGAAAGGTCTCCGTGCACATCGCGATCCTCGCCGCCGTCTTCCCGATCATCTTCGTCGGTGAGCTGCCTGACAAGACGATGTTCGCCTCCTTGGTGATGTCGACGCGGGGCAAGCCCCTGTCGGTGTGGATCGGTGCTGCGGCGGCTTTCCTCCTCCACGTGGTGATCGCCACGACCATCGGCGTGGCCCTCTTCCACCTGGTGCCGCACCGGGTCTTGGAGGGGATCGTGGCCTTCATGTTCGTGGTCGGCGCGGTGCTGGCCATTCGTGAGGCCCGCAAGGAGCAGCAAGAAGAGGCGTTGATCAAGAAGGAGGCGGTGTCGGACCGACGGGTGGTCACCACGTCGTTCATCGTGATCTTCCTGGCCGAATGGGGTGATCTGACCCAGATTCTCACGGCGAACCTGGCGGCCCACTACCACTCACCGTTCTCGGTTGGGGTCGGTGCCATCTTGGCGCTCTGGGCCGTAGCGGCGCTCGCGGTGGTCGGGGGGCAGAGCCTCTTGCGGGTCATCAACATCAGGACGGTCCGGGTCATCACCGCCGTGGTGCTCTTCGGGCTCGCCGGGTTCACGGCCTGGGAGGCGGTCAAGTAGACGCCGCCGACCTCCATACCGCCTCGACGCCGCGGACGTCACCCTCGTCATCGAGGAGCACGATGACGTCGTCGTAACCGAGGTGCGCCATGTCGTCGCGCAACGCGTCCGCCTGCTCGCCCCCCAGCTCGAGCAACAGCACCCCGCCGGGCCGGAGGAAGCGCGGGCTGTCGCGCAGGACACGCCGCAGGATGTCGGTGCCGTCGGGGCCCCCGTCGTAGGACAGCGGGGATTCGAACGCGAGGGCGTCGCGCTGCAAGAGTGCGAGTGCCGTTGTCGGCACGTACGGCACGACGCCGACGACCACGTCGGCACAGCCTTCCAGCGACCGGGGTAACGGCGCGAAGAGATCGCCACGGAAAGCCTCCACCCCATTGGCGAGGGCGCACGCAATGGCACGCCCGTCGATGTCGGTCGCCACGATGCGGGCACCGGGGTGTGCCGTGGACAGCACCCTGGCGATGGCCCCCGTCCCCGTGCAGAGGTCGATCGCCGTCCCCGACGGAGGCAGGAGCGTCACGGCCCGGTGCGCCAGCGCCTGACTCTGCCAGCGCGGGACATAGACGCCGGGATCGACCCGGACCTCGATCTCGCAGAACTGCATATGGCCGGTGATCCACGGCAGCGGCTCCCCCGTCAGGCGACGTTCGACCAGTGCGCGCAATCGTTCGGCGTCCCCGGCCGCATGCACGATGAGGTCGTCGGCTTCGTCCTCCGGCGCCACGAATCCAGACCTCGAGAACAGCGCGACAAGCGCGTCACGGTCGCTCGGTACGGCCACGTCAGTCATTCGAGCACGGACCACGTTGCGACACACGGCCAGCCGACAGGGCCAGCCGACACGACTAGGTCGATCGTCCCCGCAACGAGCGGTACCGCCGCACCAACGCGGCGGTCGAGGCATCCTGGCCCGAGAGGTCCGGTGCCTCGTCGGCGCTGAGCACCGGGGCGAGCTCCTTGGCCATGACCTTGCCCAGCTCGACCCCCCACTGATCGAAGGAATCGATCCCCCAGATGGCACCTTCGACGAACACGGTGTGCTCGTAGAGGGCGACGAGCTGGCCCAGGATCGAGGGGGTCAACTTGGGGGCGAGGATGGTCGAGCTGGGCCGGTTTCCCGGCATCACCTTGTGCGGGACGAGCTCGGGCGGCGTGCCCTCGGCCGCGATCTCCTCGGCCGTCTTGCCGAANNGCCGGGATGAGCTTCGTGCCCTGGTGGATGAGCTGGTAGAAGGCGTGCTGGCCGTTGGTCCCGGGCGCACCCCAGAAGATCTCCCCCGTCTGTCCAACGACAGCGCTCCCGTCCAGGCGCACCGATTTGCCGTTGGACTCCATGGTCAGCTGCTGAAGGTAGGCCGGAAAGCGTGCCATCCGGTGGCTGTAGGGCAACACGGCGTGGGTCTGGGCGCCGAAGAAGTTGTTGTACCAGACGTTGAGCAGGCCCATGATCACGGGCAGGTTGTGATCGAGCGGCGCGGTGCGGAAGTGGGTGTCGACGGTGTGAAAGCCGGCGAGCATCTCGCCGAAGGCATCGCGCCCGATCGCCACCATCAGCGAGAAGCCGATGGCCGAGTCGTAGGAGTAACGCCCGCCCACCCAGTCCCAGAACCCGAGCATGTTGGCCGTGTCGATGCCGAACTCGGCCACGGCGGCCGTGTTGGTCGACACGGCGATGAAATGCTTGGCCACCGCACCGGGGCCGACGCCGTTGCCACCCGACGCCGCATCGAGCCCGTTCAGGAGCCATTCCCGGGCAGCCGATGCGTTGGTGAGCGTCTCCAGGGTGGTGAACGTCTTCGAGCTGATCACGAACAACGAGCTGGCCGGATCGAGGTCATGGGTCGCCGCATAGAGGTCGACCGGATCGACATTGGACACGAAGCGGTTGATCAGTTCGGGTGTGGCGTAGTCGGCCAGCGCGTCGTAGGCCATGGCCGGTCCCAGGTCTGATCCACCGATACCGATGTTGACCACGGCCTTGATCCGCTCCCCCGTGGCGCCGACCCACGAGCCGTTGCGGATGCGGTCGGAGAGGTCACCCATGCGGCGCAGTACCGCGTGCACATCGCTCACCACATCTTGCCCGTCGACCGTGAGCTTCTCGCTCTCAGGCATCCGCAGTGCCACGTGGAGCACGGCCCGATCCTCGGTGCTGTTGATGTGGACCCCCGTGAACATGGCGTCGCGCCGGCCCTCGACGCCGGCCGCTCGGGCCAGGTCGACCAGCAGCGGCAGTGTCTCCTCGGTGATCCGGTGCTTGGAGTAGTCGAGCACAAGATCCCCGGCGCCGGCGGCCAGTCGGGTCGCCCGATCCGGGTCATCTGCAAAGAGCTGACGCAGATGGCGCTCGCCCACCTCTTCGAAGTGCTTCGAGAGGGCCGACCATTCGGGACTGTTGGTGAGATCGAACATCAGTTCCTCGCTTCGCTCTGCATGGCTAGGGCTGCTACGGGTGTCCCGACAGTGACTACCTGACCTTTCGAGACCCTCATCCCATGTGGACGATATGGGTCCCGCGACGAGTCTCCGGCCATGAAGGCGAGAGGGCGGGCGAACGCCTCGGGGCCCGGCCGGAGAAACGGGCTCCCACCTTCGAGGAATGCGAGCTTCGGGACCACCGTGCCGGCAAAGGACAGGCCGACGACCAGGCAGGGATTCCCCCCGCCGGTCAGGGAACCGCCGGTCACGGAACCGCCGGTCCCGTACATGGAGAGCGGCCGCTCCCCCACTCCGGCCTGTCGACGTCGGCGGTGACACCGCCGACACCGCACGTGGCCATGTTCGTAGCGTAGGGCGGTCGGAGTGCTCCACGGGCTTCAGTTCACAAAGGGAGAGCGGAGATCGTGACGTCGGCGATCCCCTCACCCGGCTCAAGGGTTCAGCGAAAGTTCCAGTAGCGTCGGATCGTGGGCGAGAGCGAGGGGACCGAGGCGGTAGACGCGTTCCTCAGGTCGTTGGGTGCCACCGACGAGCAGATCGAATCGGCCTGGACCGATTGCCATATCGCGAGGCTGGCGGGTGACCTCGTCTTCGCCGAAGGCGCGACGCTGACTGCAGATGAGATCGCAGCCATGACGGGGACTCCCGTGGCACAGGTTCTGTCCCTGTGGCGGACGCTGGGCATCGTCGTTCCGGCGGCGGATCGGCCCATGTTCTCCGCGCGCGACGCCGAATTGACACGGTTCTTGACCCAGATGAATCCGGTCGGCTCCCATGGCGACGAACTGCTGAGAGTCGTCGGCAGCTCGCTCTCACGCGTGGCCGAGGCCGCGGTGTCGGTCTACGTCCAGACGAAGGAGCCTGCACTGGACTCCCCCGACGTCGACTTGTTGGTGTGGGCCAAGGATTTGGCGTCGGTCAGCGCAGCTGCGCTACGGCTGGGGGATTCGATGGGCATCATCTTCTCGCACCACATGCGCGACGCCATCGACCGCCAACGAGTCGCGCAAGCGGCCGTGAGTGAGCGGTCGCTGCACCGGCTGGCTGTCGGCTTCGTCGATCTCGTCGGATTCACCCCGTTGTCGATGCATACATCGCCTACCGAGTTGCTCGAGCTCGTCGGCGCCTTTGAAGTGAAGGCCTTCGAAGTCGCGTCGGCCCACAGTGGTCGCATCGTCAAGCACATCGGCGACGAGGTCATGTTCATCGCGCTCCATGCCGGGGATGGCTGCGCCATCGCGCGCGACATCACGGCCTCCTTCGGTGACGGGATCGAGCCTCGGGGCGGCGTGTGCTTCGGCGACGTGATCGCACGCCACGGCGACTACTACGGGAAGGTGGTCAACCTGGCCTCGCGCTTGGCGGATCTGGCCATCCCGGGTGAAGTGCTCGTCGACGGCGAGACCGCGAGTGCGGCGAGCGACACGTTTGCCTTCCAGCCGGCGGGACACCGTGTCCTCAAGGGATTCGACGACCCGATCGAGGTCTTCTCGCTGGACACCTCCGCTCCACCGTGGGCCCAGTCCCCCGGCTGAGGTACCCGCGATTCCAGATTCAGGGTCAATGGTCATGGCAGAGGGAGCGGCGGTTACACCTTCTCGAACCAGCGCACCTGCCCCCGTCCATACTTCTTTGCCTCGTAGAGCGCATGGTCTGCCCGCTCGATCACGGTAAGGACCGTGGCGTCCAACGGCCCGGACACCGCGACCCCGATACTGCAGCCGAGGGTGAGGCTCCCGTTGTCGGTCCGCACGTGCGTCTTGGCCACCAGCTCGCTGATCCGCTTGGCCAGGAGCGCCGTGGCGGGAGGATCGGGTTTGCCGCGCCACCCCACGACGAACTCGTCCCCGCCGTAGCGCGAGACCACGTCAGAGGCGCGTGTCGTGGCCCGCAGGGCGTCCGCCACCGCCCGGATGGCGCCGTCCCCGCCCTCGTGCCCCAGGGTGTCGTTGATCTTCTTGAGCCCGTCGAGGTCGATGAACAACACGGTGAGGACGAGATCACCCTGGCTGCGACGGACGCCGGCCAAGTCGATGTTCAAGGCTTCGAGGGCGGCCCCTCGATTGAGCAAGCCGGTCAGCGCATCGCGTGTCGCCCGTTCGAAGAGCTCCTGTCGCTGGACCTCATTCGCCCGTATCGAAATCTGAAGGTTGTTGAGTGCCGATTGCAGCGCCTCCCCCATCCTTCCGGGTAGCGGAAGGAGCAGCGAAGGGTCGTTGGGGCTTCCGGAGGAGAGCGCGATGGCCTGAGCCTGTACGCCGCGCAGCGTGGACGCCATCTCGTTGAACGCGCCGGCCGCGAGTGCCAGCTCTCTCGGGCCGACCTCATCGAGATACGGCAGCTCGAGCTCCCCTTGCCGGAGGGATTCGAAGGCGGCGCCGATGTCGGCAATCGGCCGCCGCACGGCCCGGCTGAAGGCGAGGGCTCCGCCGACCGAGACGAGGACGAGGAGCGCCATGAAGAGGATGCTGAGCTCGAGAGCCGTCGTGGCGGCATTCGCCTGGCTGTCGGTGGCCACCCGAAGATCGGCGGAGCTGGCGAGGACGAGGTGGGTCAACGCGTTGGCCCACTCCACTTCGGACTTCGCGATGTCGGCGATGGCCGGTGAATTGCCGGGGAACGGGGGGCCGTCGTGGTTCAGGCCGATCGTGATGCCAAGCTGCACGTAGCCCTTGAACTTGGTGGAGAGGGGGTTGCTCTCCAGTGTTGACCATGCCGCAGTTCCCTGCGGACCGAGCAGGCGGGGAAAGTCAACCGTCGACACGGTGAAGTTCTGGTGGCTGACGATGAGGCTCTGAATGGCCGCTGGCGTCGCGCCGGCGACGAGCACGGTTTCGAGGGACCCATTGCTCTGGAGGCTTTCCTCGCCCAGGCCGGACGTGAACGCATCGAAGGAGGAATCAAGGGCCGTAAGTCGTTGCGACGTCGTCAGGGAGTTCGAGTCCGAGGAGCGCGTGGACTGGAGTTCGTTGAACGTCCGGATCCATGCCGCGTCGATGGTGTTACCGAGGTTCCTGAAGAAAGCCTGGACGGAGTCCTGCGTGGCGGCCCCACTGTCGACGCCGCGGCGGAGAGTGAGGAGTTGACGGTGAAAAGCGGCGAAGGCTCCGTTCGGGCCGAACACCGCTTGTTGATCGAGGAGTTTGCGCGCCTTGACGAGGTCCGCTTGGAAATTGATGCCGAGGAGGGAGTCGAGCGCCGCCGGGGAGAGGTGGTTCGCCCGCGCCGCGAGGATCGCGGCGCTGGGGACGTATTCGGCATAGACATCGATGCGCGCGCGCAGGAGAGAATCGAGTACCAACGACGACTGGCGTACCGTGATGGCCTCATCGCGGCGTGACGACTGGCTGGCCACCTCTTTCGAGGCCAGTCCGAGTGCAACCGCGATGGGGATGAGCATGATGATCGCGAGCGACGCGCGGATGCTGAGCGGAAAGATCTTTCGTTTGGGGCGACCACCGGCCGAGTCTCGTGTGGAGCGCCCTTCGCCGGGTGGCTGGGCCTCCGAGTGACTACCGGGTCCGGTGTGCATGCGTGTCCTGCTCTGTCCGCGTGGGACTGCTCTCTCGGGGGTCTTGTTCATCGCCGACGATTCGTAAGAGCAAGTATCACGCGGGACGCGCAAGAACTCCTATACGCAGGCCCAACACCAGCACAATGCAGGCGGCGCCACCCGCACGCGGCGCACTCGCCGACACAGGGGATGCCAGCAGCGGGCCTAACCGAACTCGGCGTCGATCTCGGATTGGCGAATGAGCAAACGGCTGAGTTTCGCCAGCAGCAGACCAACCGCGACGAACGCCCCGACACTGTCCAGGTCGGGTCGATGTGGGGGCACATGGAGCACCGTGCCCAGGGCCACGGTGAGAAACATCAGGATTGCGAGGAGCCTGGTGGGCAGCCGGGAAGAGAACATGCAGGCCAGCAGGACGCCGAGGGCGACCCATCCGGCGGCGAAGACGAGGCCGGCCACTCCTCCAACGAAAATGAAGGGCAGGAGGATGGCCGTTCCCAGTCCAGCGCTGCCGAGGGCGAGCATGCGTCGATTCCACGACTGTCTGGTCGTCTGATTTCCGTGGGAACGGAGCGAGATTCCGAGTAGGGCGAGGACAGTGACCGCGGCGAAGCCGACGATCATCGTGCCTGCTGCCACAACTCCCAACCACGTCATTGTTGCTCCACGTTCGGTCGCGTTATCCCTGCCAAAAGGGTATCTGAGCCGTTTGCCACCCACCATTCACCCCACTGAGGATGCACGCCCGCTGGAACCGGGACGCCAGGCGCGGGAGGATCTGGCACGTGAAGATCGACGTGCTGTTCGACCCGTTCGGCACCACATGGCGTGATGTGCGGGAAGGGGCACTCGCCGCCGAGGCCGAGGGATTCGATGGCGTATGGCTCTACGACCACCTGGCCGGATCCGTGCACAGGCACGATCGAGTCCTCGAATCGTGGACGACCCTCACCGCTATCGCCGCCACCGTGCCACGCCTCGCCATCGGGCCGATGGTGCTGAACGTCGCCAACCGCGACCCGGGGACCTTGGGCGTCATGGCCGCCACCCTTCAGGAAATCAGCAATGGACGACTGTTGCTCGGCCTCGGTGCGGGGGGTGGGCGCGAGACGCCCTACGCCGCCGAGCAATGGGCCTTCGGCCGCACGGTGGACGCCGACCACGTCCGCCGGCGGGCCGTTGAGGCAGCGGTACCGATCCTTCGCTCGGTGTGGTCTGGGAGCGTCGCCGGAGTGGGCGGGTTCCTGCGGCCCGACCCGGCGCCGCCGATCATTCTCGGAGGTTTCGGCCCGAGGATGGCCGAGTTGGCAGGTCGGGTGGCCGACGGCATCAATGTGCCGGGCGGTCCACGCGCGGGAAACCTTCTTGCCATTGCCCGATCGGCGCGTGCTGCCGCTGGACGTGACGACTCGCCCTTCGTCGTGACGGTGTCCTCGGATCTGGACAGCCGAGCGTTGCAACATCTCGAGGAACTCGAGGTGGACCGGGCCGTGGTGTTCTTGGGCGCTCCCTCGGCAGAGCGGGTGCACGCATTGGCCAAGCGTCGGCCTTGAGAAATGGCCGCTGGTGTTGGTGCTGGTGTGATCGACGGCGAGCCAGCGGCCAATCCCTCTTGGCGGCCGCGGCCTCAGGCTGCCGTCATGGGGTTGGACGTGACATCAGATAGAGGTAACTGGGCCCCTGATCACTTGGATGATCAGAATCGAGCGTCCCTTGCCACACGCGGTCAAACCCCGCATGCTCGAGCGCCCGCCAGGAGGCGCGGTTCTCCTGCAACACGTCCACGACGACCGCCTGGATGTGGGGATGCATCGCCCAGCAGTCGGCGACCAACGCGGCGATCATCTCGGGTCCGATCCCGCGCCCGGTGTCGTTCTCGTCTCCGATGAGGTAGTCGATGCCGGCGGCTGGAACAGATCCGATGCCCACTGCGACCGTTCGTTGCCAATCGGGGTCGTCCGCAAGGAGGTACCGCTGCATGAACCCGATCGGCTGACCCTCCCTGAGCACAATGAATCCGTCGGTTGGATCTGCGCCATCGATCATGGGGCCGTACTCAGCCTCGACCGACGCCGGATCGGCCGGTTCGCGCCACCACTCCCTGACGTGCGGGCGGGACAACCAGTGGGCGAGGAGCGGAAGATCGCTTCGCTCCAATGGCCGCAGCTCGATCGGCATGCACCCAGAATGGCCGATGGTGAGGCTCATGGTGAGGCTCAAAGAGGGCACTGCGATCGATCAGGGTTCCTTCAGTGGTCTTTTGGGTATGTACCCTGCCATGCCCTACCGCCAGCGAATCTCGTTTGCCCGGTGGTTCTGGTGTGCCGGACTCGTGCTGTGGCTCACCTTGGCCATTGCCTTTGGTCTGCACCGGAACTGGCACTTCTTCGCGCTATCCGTGGTCTGGGTGATGGCCTCACTGGCCGGTTGGTCACGCAGTGACCGGCACGTCGGCGTCTGAGGCAGACGACACACCGCCTCGGTAAGGCCATGTGCCCACATCAAATTCCCCCCGTCACTTCGCGCCGATCGCGGCGATAGCCTCCGGTGGATGGAAACCGCTGATTACCTGGGCTTCGTACGAGAGCGTTCTGATGCCTTACTGAACCTGGCCCGGACCGGTCTCGATGCGTCTGTTCCGAGCTGTCCTGGTTGGACGGTGGCGACCCTGGTCGCCCACATTGGCGAGGCATGGGGCTGGTCCTCCACCGTCGTGCGTACCGGAGCCCGGAGCGACGTACCGGCCGCTCCGGCAGCCCTTGCTGGTGCGGCCCTCATAGGGTGGGCCGAGGAACGGCGCGACGAGCTGCTGGCCGCACTGGAGGAGGCCGATCCCACGGCGAACTGCTGGACGTTCGGACTGCCCCGCACCCCCGTCTTCTGGTTCAGGCGGCAAGCGCTGGAGACAGCGGTCCATGCTTGGGATTGCGAGGGAGCCGTCGGCGATCCGGCTCCTATCGACGGCGAACTGGCCAGTGACGGCATCGACGAGTTCCTCACCTCGATGCTGCCGCGTCAGGTCAAGGGGCGTCCCGAAGGGTGGACCGGGCAGTCGCTGCACCTGCATCGCACGGACGGCGAAGGAGAATGGATGGTGCGACTCGGGCCCGATGGTGAGGTCTCGACCGAGAACAGCCATGGGAAAGGCGATGTCGCACTCCGTGGCCCCGCGTCGTCGCTCTACCTGTGGTGTCTCAACCGAGTGCCTGCATCCCACCTCGAGCTGTTCGGCGATGCGAGCGTCGCAGCGCAATGGACATCCGAGATCGCGTTCTGACCCCTGGGTCACGTCACGCATCGATAACCTGAGCGAGTGATGGGTTTCGTCTTTCGCCTTATTCCCCCGCGACCCGGATTCGCCTTCGACATGTCGCCCGACGAGAGGGCCATCATGATGGAGCATGTCGGGTACTGGTCCGGCCTGAACGAACAGGGGAAAGTGGTGGCCTACGGCCCGGTCAACGATCCGCTGGGTTCCTATGGCATCGGCATCATTCTGGCCGAGAGCCACATCGAGGCCGAGGCCATCCGAGACGCCGATCCGGCCGTGCAGTCGCCGCACGGCTTTCGGACCGAGATCGCCCCCATGTTGCGCCTCGTGACGCCGAACCACACGTACGACGCCGTGCCTGAGTAATCGGCTGGATCTGGACCGCAGCCCTCCCCTCTGAGCCAAAGAGCCGAAGCCGAGGAGCGAAGCCGAGGAGTCAAAGCCGAGGAGCGAAGCCGAGGAGCCCAGTGACGGTCGCCCGACCTCCGAGTGCATCACCGGGAATGCCATCCGTCATCGCTAGTGTCGCCACATTAGGGCGGGCCACAGAAGAGGGGGGCATGTATGGGAGTGTTGGGCGTCGTTGCATCGGTGGGTGGGGGAACATCGATCACATCGCAAGGAAGCGCGGGAATCCTGGGTCCCGCGACGGGCGTTGCCACGAGTACGAGCTCGATACTCAGCATCGTAGGTATCGTGGTGGAGGCTCTTGCTCTCTTTGCGTTCATGGCGATCATCGGTCTGGTCATCATCATCGTGGTGGCGAACCGAGCCGATCCAGATCCTTCCGGTCGGCGTCCGCAGTCCGTCTACTACTTCGCCGTCTCGTTCGTGACGCTGGTGACCTCCATCATCGGATCCATAGTCGTGGTCTTCTCGCTCATTGACCTCATCGGACATCACGGGCCGGGCGTCGGCGATGCGACCGCGCGTGCCGTTGTCCTCGGTAGCTTGATCACCGTCGCCAGCTTCGCTCTTTTGCGCACGCATCTGCGCCGGGGTGTCGCCCTCGTCGGATCCGAAGTGACCAGTCCCACACGACGGGTCGCGCAGAGCTACGTGTCGGCCGTCGCCTTTCTCTCCATCTTGATAGCGCTTGTGGTCTCCATCCTCGTGGCCTATCTGATATTCGTCCTGGCCGGACCGGGAGTGTTCGGGTCGCTCGGAGGGCGGACGATCGCCTGGCGGGCGCTCCTCGATGCGCTCTACGTCGGTGGCGTGGCGTGGCTCGTCCTCCGCACGCATCGCAATCTGGTCGCTCCCGGGCTCCAGTTCTTCCGCCCGACCGGAGGCGGCGAGGCGTAGGACGAGGCAGGGCCGGATTCAAACTGGCCGACGGCGGAGCGATGGATCTACGACGGGTGGTCGGGCGTGAACATGTGCAGTGAGACGCCGCATTCGCCGCAATAGACGACGTAGGTCCGCAGCGGGTTCTCGTCGTCGGACGATGCATCCGGCTGCACCGAGATCGTCCGATAGCGCGCTCCTTCGGACACATCAGCTCGACACTGGGGGCAGCGTGGTTCTGCGCTCGCTGGGCCAACACGGACGAACGGTGACCTGACCGGCACTCCGGCCGGGTTTCCGGTCTGCCCCTCGTGTTCTTGGCCCGAGATGAGCGCGATGACGCGCTGGCGGGCCGCGGCCAGACTCACCCCGAGCTGGGTGAGCACCTGGGTAGCCACGCTCTCACCCTCACGGATGATCCCGAGAAGGATGTGCTCCGTACCGATGTAGCTGTGGCCGAGTTTGAGCGCCTCCCGCAGGGAGAGCTCGAGAACCTTCTTGGCGCGCGGGGTAAAGGGTGGCGAAGCATTCTGGGCGTGTGCGGTGGGATCGTGCACCTCGCCCAACATCGCCCGCACTTCGTTGCGTACCGATTCCGTCGGGGTCACGGGAGAGCTCACCCATGACGAGGACCTCAGTCGCGGGATGTCGGAGCGGCGGCTCATCGGGCGCCACGTCCTGCGCAACAGCATCGTCCCTGTGGTCACCTTGCTCGGCGCCAGCATCCCGTACGCGCTGTCGGGGACCATCATCATTGAGGCCGTCTTCAACTTCCCCGGCATGGGACTGCTCTTCTGGAACGCCGCCCAGACGCGGGACTTCGCCGTACTGATCGGCTGCACGTTGGTGGTGGCGACGGGAGCGGTCATCGGATCGCTCGTCGTCGACCTGTTGTACATGGTGCTCGACCCCCGAGTACGAACCGGCTAGAAGGGTGGGACGATGGCCCAGATAAGGGCGGCGGGAGAAGAGATGAGCGTCGAGGCCATGGACGCAGCGCTACCCCTGGCGCTCATGGGTGCCGGGCGGCGCTCGTGGCGGATCCGTTTGAAGCGCAACCGGGGCGCCGTCATCGGTGCCTCCATCGTGCTCTTCATGGTCCTGTTCTGCTTCGTCGGCCCCTATATCTACCCGAGCGATCAGGTGGCGACCAACATCGACCAGATCAACTCCGCGCCTTCGGCCGCCAACCCGCTCGGCACCGACGGGAACGGGTTCAACATCCTCGGGCGCCTCATGGTCGGCGGGCAGTCGGCCCTCGAGGTCGGCCTGGCCGCGGCCCTCTTGTCCACGGTGATCGGCGTCGTCTGGGGCACGGTCGCCGGCTTGGCGGGTGGCGTGGTGGACGCGGTGATGATGCGCATCGTCGANNGACCCTCATCGTGGTGATCTCCGTCGTGGCCTGGCTCATCCCGGCGCGGCTCCTGCGGGGCGAGACGCTGACCCTACGCGTGCGGGAGTACGTCGAAGCCGTCAAGTGCATGGGGGGCACCAATCGGCGGATCGTCTTCGTCCACATCATCCCCAAGGCGATCGGGACGATCATCGTCAACGCCAACTTCCAGGTGGCGGACTCCATTCTGCTCCTCGCCGGGCTCAGCTTCCTCGGCCTCGGCCTCCCGTTGCCCGCGGTCAACTGGGGGTCGATGCTCAGCGACGGCCTCAACTACCTGTACGCCGGGTACTGGTGGCAGGTCTACCCGGCGGGGCTGTGCATCGTGATCACCGTGCTCGCCTTCAACATGATCGGGGAGAACCTCCGCGGCTCCCTGGACTCGCGCACCGGCACCTGAGACCGGTACGGCGTCAGCGCCTGGCGACGCGGGGTGGCCGCCGCCCACTCGGCGGCACGTGTGTCGCTAGAGCAGGGCCAGCTGTCCGGGGACGATCGGTGCGGGGAGGGCCGACTCCCCCATGAGCCAGTGGTCGACGGCCGCCGCGGCCGAGCGCCCTTCGGCGATGGCCCAGACGATGAGGCTCTGGCCGCGGGTCTGATCGCCACAGACGAAGACGCCCTCGATGTTGGTCGACCAGTCGCGGGCCGCCGCGACCGCGCCGCGGGCATCGACCTCGAGTCCGAGCTCGTCGACGACGCCCCGCCGTTCCGTGCCGACGAAGCCCATGGCCAGGAGCACGAGTTCGCACTCCAGCTCGAACTCGGTCCCGACCACCTTTTGGAAGACCGGGCGACCGTCCTCGAGCACGGTTTCGACCTCGTGGCCCCGCAGGGCTTTCACGGCGCCCGCACCGTCGTCGACGAACTCGGTGGTGGTGACCGAGAACACGCGCGCGCCGCCTTCTTCGTGGGCCGACGACGTGCGCAAGATCAACGGCCAGAGCGGCCAGGGATTGGTGTCGGACCTCTGTTGGGGAGGTTGGGGCAGGATCTCGAACTGGTGCACCGAGGTCGCGCCTTGACGGTGTGCCGTACCGAGACAGTCGGCGCCGGTATCGCCGCCACCGATGATGACGACCCGCTTGCCCCGGGCCGTGATCGGTGACGCGGCGAGAGCCCCCTCCCGCACCAGGTTGGACGGCTTGAGGTACTCGAGGGCGAGATGCACCCCGTCCAACTGGCGTCCGGGCACCGGAAGATCACGGGGCAGGGTCGCCCCGCCGGCCAGCACCATCGCGTCGAACTGGGCGCGCACCTCGGCGGCCGAGCGCACCGTGACATCGGGCGCGCAGGCCTTGCCCAGGCCCCGCTCTTCGCCGGGCTCGGCCGCACCATCCCCGACCGCACCATCCCCGACCGCACCATCCCCGACCGCACCATCCCCGACCGCACCGCCCCCAGCCGCACCGCCGATCGAGGTGGCGCAGACGAAGGTCACGCCCTCGGCCTCCATCTGGGCCAGGCGCCGATCCAGCACCGCCTTCTCCATCTTGAATTCGGGGATGCCGTAGCGCAGGAGGCCGCCCGGCTTCTCCGCCCGCTCGAACACCGTCACGTCGTGACCGGCGCGGGCCAGTTGCTGAGCCGCGGCCAGGCCGGCGGGCCCGGAGCCGACCACGGCCACCGATCGCCCGGTGCGCACGGTGGCACGATGCGGCTTCACCCATCCTTCGGACCAGGCCCGCTCGACGATTTCGTACTCGATCCGCTCGATCGTCACCGGGTCCTCGTTGATGCCGAGGACGCACGCCGCCTCACAGGGGGCGGGGCAGAGCCGGCCGGTGAACTCNNACCAGGTCGTTCCACTCCGGGATGAGGTTCCCGAGCGGGCACCCCTCGTGGCAGAAGGGGATGCCGCAGTCCATGCAGCGGGCGCCCTGCTCCTGGGTCTGCTCGGCGCTGAAGGGCTCGTAGACCTCGCGCCAGTCGCGCAGGCGCACCGACACCGGACGGCGGCGCGGCAGGGAGCGGTCGAACTCCATGAAGCCGGTCGGCTTACCCATGTGCCGCCGCCTCCATGACCGCTTCGTCCACCGAGCGTCCCTCGGCCTCGGCCAGCCGGGTGACCTCGAGGATGCGCCGGTAGTCGCGCGGCATGACCTTGACGAACTCGCGCTGCTCGACGTCCCAGTGCTCGAGCAAACGGGCCGCCACGGCGGAGTCGGTCTCCACGCCGTGGCGTTCCACCAGGCCCCGCACGAGGAAGCTGTCCTCACCGTCGAGGGGCTCCACGTCGACCATGTCGGGGTTGACCCGCTGGCCGAAGGTGCGCTCGGGGTCGTAGATGTAGGCGATGCCGCCCGACATGCCGGCGGCGAAGTTGCGCCCGGTCCGGCCCAGCACGACCACCCGGCCCCCGGTCATGTACTCGCAGCCGTGGTCACCCACGCCCTCGACCACGGCCACGGCGCCCGAGTTGCGCACGCAGAACCGCTCCCCCACCTGGCCCCGGATGAACGCCTCCCCGGCCGTGGCCCCGTAGAGGATCACGTTGCCGGCGATGATCTGCTCCTCGGCCGCGAAGACCGACTCGACCTGGGGCCGCACCACGAGGCGGCCGCCGGAGAGCCCCTTGCCGAAGTAGTCGTTGGCGTCGCCGAAGAGGCGCATGGTCATGCCTCTGGGGACGAAGGCGCCGAAGCTCTGCCCGGCCGAACCGGTGAAGGTCAGCGAGATGGTGTCGTCCGGCAGGCCCGCACCGCCATAGCGCCGGCTGATCTCCGAGCCCAGCAACGTCCCGACGGTGCGGTCGACGTTGGAGATGGGCAGGTCCACCGAGACCGGCGTGCCGTTCTCGAGGGCGACGGCGCACGCGTCCATGAATTTGTGGTCGAGCGCCTTTTCGAGACCGTGGTCCTGCAGGCGCGTCTGGTGGCGTGGCATGTCGTCGGGCACGTCGGGCTGGGCCAGCACGGAGCTGAGGTCGAGCCCGGCCGCCTTCCAGTGCGCCACCGCCACCTCGCTGTCGAGCAGGTCGACGCGGCCGACGGCCTCTTCGAGCGTGCGCAGGCCGAGGGAGGCCAGCAGTTCCCGCACCTCCTCGGCGATGTACTCGAAGAACGTCTCGACGAACTCCGGTTTGCCGGAGAACTTGGCCCGCAGTGCGGGGGTCTGGGTGGCGATGCCGACGGGACACGTATCGAGGTGGCAGACGCGCATCATGANNTGCTGGGTCTCGGCCAGGCCGATCTCCCACGGGATGCCGGCGTGCTTGAGCGAGGTCAGTGGCGCCGCTCCCGTCCCACCGTCGTGCCCGGAGATGAGCACCACGTCGGAGTGGGCTTTGGCCACGCCGGCGGCCACCGTGCCCAC
>PMLV01000250.1 GCA_003160635.1 Acidimicrobiaceae bacterium
GCCCATTGAGAACCCGGAAGCGCCACAAAAGGAGTCACACAGTTGCACTGCAGTGCGAAGTCGCCCGGTCGACACCGGGGAGATCTCGTTTGGGAGACCCACCCGGCCGCGATAAGAGAAAAGGCGCGTCCAGGCCGGCCGGTTTCGGCCGGCCAAGTCCATTGTGTCTCCGGATGTGACCGGGGCCCTCAAGGCACGGGGGCCACTTGTGTCCCCCTCGGCTGCGCCGACCTTGACCGCCCTCGCACTTTCGGCGCAATCGCTTTCCCGTCAGATGTCCACACCAATGTCCACACGATGTGTCCGTAGCCCCCTGAACTGCGGATATCTCGGGAACGGCGGCTGTTGGTGACCTATACGCTCCGACCAGATTCGGCTGTGGTGTGGACATCTTTGTGGACATCCCGAGCGTCACTTTCCCCATGGTTGCTAAACGCGTGACAACGCCGCAGGCCTGGGTGAGACTTTCTGCGTGTCGCAGCCTCCGATGGCCGAACCGCCCCCTCGACCGCCGGCCTCCATCGAGCAGCTATTGGAGGTCATCACTGACCTTACCCAGCTGATAAAAGATCAAGCGGTCGATCTCCGAGCGTCGAAACGCCTCAAGCGTCTGCTCAAGGCCCAGCAATCAGCCGATGATCGGCGAGAGAATCGCGCACTTTGGCTCCACCTGGACCTCGACGACGTTCCGAGCATCATCAACGAACTCGATGGGAGGTTCAGGAGAGCCCTCATCGATGCAGCAGGTGTGCCAGCACCCAGTGCAGAGTCAGAGGACGATCGAGATGACCCCGGCCAGGCCGTTGCCGAAGTCTTCGAGACCCTGGGTCTCACGGATACGAGCCCCGCGTGGCATCTCAAGTACGACGCCTTCCAGGCAGCAAAGAAGTTTGCCGACTCTCCGCCGATCAGGACCCGAGTTAGGCGTTTGAGAAGCGATCAGGGCGCGATCGCATTCGGCGCTGAGGCCGGTGAGCCAGCTATCGACCAGGCCCAGGAACGAAACGGTCAACCCGGCAGCGAGCGCTCCCGTTCGGGGCGAATGAAGAAACGCGCTCCTGCCTTGAAAATGGGGAACTCCATCGTGGGCAGCGCTGCCGCGGCCATTCCAGCGGCGGGCGGTCTGATCGCCGAAGCCTATGGCGAGGTAAAGGACCATCTTGAGGAGCTTGGGAATTTGGCGCGTGCCGTCGGCAGAGGTCTGTCCAAACCGGTGCACTGGGCTGCGAGCAAGATGCCGTGGCGCACTCAAAAACCCGAGCCGGTACGCGAACCAGGAGCGACGGCCTGATCGAGGAACGTTGCATCCCTACAAAATCCCTACTTTGGGCGATTCTGGTTCCCGGGCAAGGATCCAGCTCAGAGGATGAGGCCATCTATAACACGTGGCCATAGCCGATTCAGGTCGACTCTGAAGCACATGCTCCAAGCCTCTGGACGATTCAGAAGGGGCTCATAACCTTGTTCGAGGCGTCCACAGGGTCCCCGTGTCCAGTTAGGTGTGGCCGTCGATTCGCTAGGGACTACGCGGACGGCCCTGTGTCGGTACCAGGCGCAGGTCTTCGGACGTGGCGCTGGCTCCTTTCAGGCGCTCCACGGCAGAAGGAGTTCCATGTGGCACTCCGGCGCGAGTGCCTTCGATTTGGTGATGAAGGCAGCTTTGACCACCGGAACTGACTGCTCGTTAACTGTCATTCCACTCGGGTCGCTGGCTTTGCCACGGATTTCGACACGGGCATTCGTTGGACCAGGCTTCGAGATAGAAGTGGCAGACCCATTCACGATTGCCATTCGCCAGTGCGCTGTGGCCATCATGATGTAGCCCTCCTAGATGGAACTGCGAGGAGAGACGAGGCTGACTGAGCTTGTTTGAGCCGGCTTGGGCTTCCCCGGCAGATTGAGCTGACTCTGGTCTGCTTCTTGCCGGACCCCTCGTTGAATACCGAAGAAGGCGACCAGGGTCGCCGCCGCCATCACCCCCGCCATGACCAGGAAGACGGATCGGGTGGCGTAGGCGAAGTCGAGTCGAATGAAGCGGGGGATCGTTCCAGCGACGCCGCCGGCCTGAGACTCCGCTATGCGGCGCGCTTGGGAAGTGGCTTGTCCGGCGGTCAACCCCTTGGCGACGAGGGAGCTGGTTACCCGGGAGCGCAGCTCGGCGACCAGGATCGTTCCCAGAACGGCTAGGCCGAGGCTGGCGGCATAGTTCCGAACCGTCTGTGTGATTCCGGTTGCCTCCCCGTAGGACGCGCGGGACGCGCGGTTCACGGCGTCGGTGCTGGCGGGGGTGAGCATCAATCCCATTCCTGCGCCCGCCAGAATGATGCACCAGATCTGTGAGTCCAAACTCAGTTGGGTAACTCGCTCGGCCCAGAGGTAGAACCCCACCGCCGCCAGGGCACACCCAAACACCACCGGTCGCCTGGCGCCGATCCGGTCGAGCATGCGCCCACCGATCTGGGAAGCCCCGGCGAATCCAAGGAAGAAGTACAAGATGTAGAGCCCAGTCTGTGAGGCCGATTCGCCTAGCTCCAATCATTCACGCGGCCGCCTGACCC
>PMLV01000174.1 GCA_003160635.1 Acidimicrobiaceae bacterium
ACTGGCGCACGAACAGGCTGAAGGTGGCGAGTTTGTTCATGGAGCGACGCAGGAAGCTGGCCGCCATGTTGAGCTCGTAGAGATCCGTGATGAGAGCACCGGCCACGCGGGTCACCGTGTCGCCGTCGGCGCGACGACCATGGCGCGGGGCATCACGCCGCCTCGTTGTTGACGTGTTCGAGGTTCGTCTCGGTGCGAGAAGATCCAGCGGGAGCCAGCATCGTGCGATAGACGTGCTCGCAGCCTGCGACCATGGCTCGCCATCCAGGGTTCTTGTAACGAGTGGACGACGGGCATGTGACCGGCGAGCATGGCGCTGACCGGGGGTCCCATTCGTGGGTAGTCACGATTCACGTCGAAGGGCGTCCACGTGGAGGTAGGCACGAGCAGTGCGCAAGAGGCGATTGACAGCGGACTCAGGATTGCCGATCGGCGATCGGCTTTCCAGCGGAATCACCGATCGGGCGTTGGTCACCGATTCTGCGGCGAACGAGACGATGTCGTGGCCTGCTACCGCCAGCTCATTGACGAGCAATGCCACGACCCTTTCGGGCCGATCGTAGGGGGGACCCGTCGCCACGCTGGGCCTACCACCGCGATGCGCAACTCCCTGGAGGGGCGTGGCTTGGTTAGGCACCGCAACGAGGTGGTCGCGCGTGATCTTCATCCCTTGCACGATGGATCAAAGACCAGCCGGACGGGTAGGGCCGTTGGTCCTGGAGTTCTGGCGTCTCAAAGCAGGTTGCGCTCCAGTTCGTCGATCCACGCGGCTGCCGAGGCGTCGCTGGGCGCTCGCCAGTCTCCACGTGGGGACAACGAGCCTCCCGACCCGACTTTCGGGCCGTTGGGGAGCGTGGATCGCTTGAACTGGCTGGTCTCGACGAACCGGCGGAGGAATACCGCCAGCCAAGTACTGATTGTGGCCAAGTCGTAGCGGTGACGGTCCTCGGGCGAGATGAGATCCGGCCACCGCCCCCGGGTGTCGTCGCCCCAGGCCTGATGTGCCAGGAAGGCGATGCGGCTGGGGCGGTAGCCATAGCGGAGCAGGTAGTAGAGGAAGAAGTCCGCCAGCTCGAAGGGTCCGACGATCTCTTCGGAGTGCTGAGCGGGCTGGCCAGCTGCTTCGCTGGACGACGGCACGAGCTCGGGCGATATCTCGGTGTTCAAGATCGAACGTAGTACCCCGTCCGCGTCGCTCCCGAGGTCGCCGCTCTCGGCCAACCACGCCACCAGATACTTGACCAGGGTCTTGGGTACCGAGCCGTTCACGTTGTAGTGGGCCATCTGGTCTCCCACGCCATAGGTGCACCAACCGAGAGCCAGCTCGCTCAGGTCTCCGGTTCCCACCACTAGCGCCCCATGGTGATTTGCGAGTCGGAACAAGTGCGAGGTGCGCTCACCGGCCTGGACGTTCTCATAGGTCGTGTCGTAGACGGGCTCTCCGCGTGCCGCGGGATGCTTCAGGTCCGCCAACATCTGGCTAGCCGAGGGCCGGATGTCGATCTCTAAAGCGGTGACCCCAAGGCCGTCCATGAGCTGACGGGCGTTCGTGAGCGTCCGCTCCGTGGTAGCGAAGCCGGGCATCGTGACGCCGAGCACGTTGGTCCGCGGCAGCCCGAGGTGGTCCATGGCTCTGGCCGCGACAACCAGGGCCAGGGTGGAGTCGAGCCCTCCGGAAATTCCGATCACCACCTTATCGATCCCCGTGGCAGCCAACCGGGTTGCCAACCCTTGAACCTGGATGTGGTGGACTTCGGCACAGCGCTCGTTGCGCCGGGCCGGGTCGGTGGGCACATAGGGGAAGCGCGGGACCACGCGGTCGAGCTGGATCTCCTCGCTCGGGAGGTGGAGGTCGAGCTCGATGTGGCGCCAGCTCCGTAGAGTGTCCCGGTGGTCGGTGGCGGCATCGGTGAAGCTGGTTGTTCGCATCCGGTCGCACATCAGCCGCTCGATATCAACGTCGGCCATCACGAGCTGCGCCCCGGCTGTGAACCGTTCGCTTTCGGCCAACCGGTCGCCGTTCTCGTAGACGACCGCATGCCCGTCCCAGGCCAAATCGGTGGTCGACTCACCGTTCCCGGCCGCCGCATAGAGGTAGGCGGCGATGCCACGCGCGGACTGCGACGCGCACAAAAGGCGGCGGTAGTCGGCTTTGGCGACCAGGGCGTTGGAGGCTGACAGGTTGACGAGCACCGTTGCCCCAGCGAGCGCCGCATAGCTGCTCGGTGGAATGGGTACCCACAGGTCCTCGCAGATCTCGACTTGGAAGACGAAGTGCTCCGCGTGGGGAGTGCAAAAGAGCAAGTCGGCGCCAAAGGGCACCCGCTGGCCGAGCAGGGTGATCTCGTTGGTGAGGGCGTCACGGGCCGCGACGAACTGGCGCTTCTCATAGAACTCGCGGTAGGCGGGTAAGTAGCTCTTCGGGATCACCCCCTTCACCTTCCCGTGGTGGACGACAACAGCGCAATTGAATAGCCGTCCTTCGGCCACCAACGGCGCGCCCACGACCAACGCGCAGGAGAACTCGGTGCTGGCTTCCAGAAGACAGGCCAGGGCGTCTTGGACGGCGTCGAGTAGCGCCTGCTGGTGGAACAGATCGTCCGCGCTGTAGGAGGACAGGCCGAGCTCGGGGAACACGGCGAGTATCGCTCGCCGTTGGCTCGCCTCTCGAGCGAGAGCCAGTGTCGACTCGGCGTTCGCTCGTGGATCTGCGACGCGCACGTGGGGCACCCCGACGGCCACCCGCACGAACCCCTGCCCGTAGAGCGAGTCGAACGGCACCTGTTCTGCGCTCACAGACGACCCACCCCGAAAGCCCCAGCACTGTGGAGATCGTGAGGCGTCATGCGACCATCGTCTGCGACAACGACCTTGTCTGGTAGGGGCAATGGTCACCAAGTGAGGGGAGATCGGGCAGTTCGCGTCCGCCTCGGGACCTACTTCTCTGAGCCCGGTCACCTCACGATTGTCATCGAATCACCCATCGTGCCGACAAGGGAGTGATCGTCACTGCAGCGGTCGAGCTAGGAGGCTCGGCCCGGCTCACCGTCTCCTATGAGCGAGGAGCAAGATATTGGGGGGACCTTTGGCCCTACCGGGCAAGTCCGGAACAGCGTTTCGTTAGGAACGCGGCAGAGCGTTTCATTACGAGTAAATCGGCGCGATGGGAGAGGAGCCGAAAGGCTGGGAGGCTGAGCAAGCTCAAGTGACCCCAGGTGCCTGCCCTGGGCAATTGCCGGCGAAGGGAGACCATTCGTGGACCCATCTTGGAGGAGGTTGATCAGATGATGCAGTTCGCTATTGCCGAATCGCCCCCTCCATCGGAGCCCCCGATCCCACCCGAGCCGGTCCCTCCACCTGAGCCGCTATTCCCTCCGACAGAACCTCCGATTCCGCCGCCGTGGCCGCCGCAGCCCCCGCCAGCACCGGAGCCTCCGGTGCTGGCGGGGGCATCGCGGAGATGCCGTTGCATTACGTTCGGGAACGTCGGATCCTTCTCTACGAGGAGTAGCAGTATGCAGCAACCGGCCATCGCCCGGCTGGAAGCCCGCGATCACACCCCAACATGGATACGTTGATGCGGCTTTCCCAAGGGCTCGGCATCGACTTTCACATCGACATCACCCCCGAGCACGTCGAGGTTCAGCTAACGGCATAACGCCTACATCGACGTGGGAAGATCCACGTTCGCGAGGGCGGCCGTTCGCTTGGGGTGAGGGGAGAATGCATGCCTACCTCATTATGAGCTCCGGGCTCTTCGAAGACACGCCAGTTCGGCTGCCGACATAGAGCAGCGCCCGAATTCGGTAGTTCTCGAAATTGCGTAACCCGAAGCCGATTCGTTTGATGCGTTTGACCAAGTTGTTGAGCGCCTCGGTGGGTCCGTTGCTCACCTTGGCCAGGTGATAGTCGCAGAGTTTGTCAAACCACGTGCGGATCTGGAGCAGTATGAGAATGCGCAGAAGCACCAAAGGCAAAAACACCAAAGGCAGAGAGGCGTGCACGTGAGCGACAGCACCGAGTGGTCACCCGACGAGGCCCTGGGCACGGAGACCTTCCGTCAAGGCGACGTGGCCGAGGACGAGAACGAGCGCATCAGTCGCTCATTCCTTGAGGACCTCGAACAGGACCCCTCGCTCGACCCCGCCCTGGTCGCCGACGAGCGCGAGCTCGAGGAGCTCGGGGCACAGCTCGATGATCCCGAACTCCTGGTGACACTGGACGGCGGGATGGACGACCCCGACGGGATTGACCTTCCCCGCCCCGTAGGCGACCGTGACGGCGACAAGGGGTGGGACTTGAGCGCCTCGCTTGTGGCTGGCGAAGAGGACGGCGGCCTGATGGAGGACGAGTCGGCGACGGACTAATCGAAGTTGCGGCGGAGCCCGAGCCCGATCGCCGCCTCGGAAAGGCTGGCGCGGGCCCGGGGGTCGGCCACTTGCTCAATAAGCAGCTGGGCCTGGGCGTGTTGCGAGCGACCGAAGAGCTCCGCACATCCGTGCTCACTGATCACGGCCGAGTGCTGGAAGGACGTAACCGGGTTGGTCAGGACCGGCACGACGGTCGATGAGTCTGTCTTCTCGTGCCAGGCGTGCAACGCCACGATCGCGTGTCCTCCTGGCGAGTGCAGGGCGCCCGAGACGAAGTCGGGCTGGCCTCCGAACCCCGAATAGATCCGCTCGTCCACGAAGCTGGCGTTGGCCTGGGCGAACAGGTCCACCTGCATGGCCGCGTTGACCGAGAGCAGGCACGGGTGGGCGGCGATGCGAGCCGGGTCGTTGACGGTCTCGGTCCGCAGCATGCGCAGACGTTCGTTCCGATCCGCCCAGCGGTAGAGCTCGGCCGAGCCCATCAGGAACGAGGTGCACATCGGTTGCTCGGGGTGGAGGGCGCCGGCACGGTCGAGGTCCATGACCCCGTCGCTGATCATCTCCGACCACACACGCAGGCCCCGGCGGCCCGACATCATTCGGGCCGCCACGGTGGGGATGAGCCCGATACCGAGCTGCAGGGTCGTGCCATCGGTCACAAAGCTGGCCACTCGCTCGCCGATCGCCGCTGCGGCCTCCTCTGACCCCTGCGCGGCAGGGGAGGTCAGTGGCTCGTCCACCTCGAGCACGCCGTCGATCGATTCGAGGGGGATCTCGCCATCACCGAAGGTGTAGGGCATGTGGGGATTGGCCTGTACCAAGACCAGCCCTCCTCGAGCCCTGACCTGCTCGAGTGCAGCCGGGAGGATGTTGACCTCAATCCCAAGGGAGACCTTCCCATCGCGGGGCCAGGACGTGTGGATCAGCACAGCGTCGGGTGGGCGTACGGTGTCGAAGAGGCGAGGGACGAGAGAGAGCCGCATAGGCAGGTAGTCGAGCATCGGGTCGTGGCGCATGCCGGGCCCCACGAACGGCGTCTCGCAGACGAAGGAGGGTTGCTTGGCGAAGTCATACTGGGCGTTGAGCTGGAACACGCGACAGCTCTCGAGGGCCTCGGTCAGCGCCATGACCAATGTGTAGGGGGTCGCGGCATTGCCGGAGATGACGATCCGTGGCTCTCGCCCTTTTAACGCACGAAGCCGCGCCACCACCTCCTCGAAGGAGAGCGTGTGCATGGACTAAGTGTCCCAGGGATCGTCGGCTGCAAACAGGGTCACTCGGCCCTATCGGGGGCGCCGGCTATCAGGGACGATTCCTTTAGAGCGCGCCCCGCCGGCGCGGTAGCGGAGGTACGGAGTCGTGCAAGACATTCGATGGTTTAACGAGATCGGGTTGAAGGACTCTGGTTTGGTTGGTGGCAAAGGTGCAAACCTAGGAGAGCTGACGGCGGGTAGCCTGCCCGTCCCGCCGGGGTTTGTCATCACGGGTGAGGCATACCTCGATTCCATAGGCCGAGCGGGAATCCGAGAGCGGCTGACGACCATTCTGGCCGAGGCCCGCAACGCGTCACAGGAAGACCTCGACCGCCTGGCCACCGAAGCGCGCGATCTTGTGCATACAGTTCCCGTCCCCGAGGAGCTGGCCAGCGCGGTCAGGGACGCCTACCGGCGCCTCGGCACCGATATCCGGGTGGCGGTGCGCTCGTCGGGTATCGGCGAGGATGCCGAAGGCACCTCGTTCGCCGGCATGAACGAGACCTTCACGAACGTCGCGGGCACGGAGCAGCTGTTGGCGCGCATTGTCGACTGCTGGGCCTCGTTGTGGGGCGCTCGATCCATCTTTTACCGGGGCGACAAGGCGCTGACGAAAGAGCCCGCCATCGCCGTGGTGGTGCAGGAGATGGTGCCGTCGGAGCGCTCCGGCGTCATGTTCACCATCGACCCGTCGAGCGGCAACGCGGAGCACATCGTCATCGAAGCCGCGTACGGCCAGGGCGAAGTGGTCGTGAGCGGACAGGTCGAGCCAGACACCTACGTGGTGTCGAAGGATGGTCCCCGGCTGCTGCACGCCCGGGTGGGTACGCAGTCCTTCAAGATCGTCCGCGGACCCGACGGCGAGGACGAGCGGGTCGACCTCGGCGCCACCGAGGGCGGCCACCGAGTGCTGACCGACGAGGAGGTGGTCGAGTTAGCGCGCATCGGGTTGGCGGCCGAGGCGCACTACGGCTCACCCCAAGACACGGAGTGGGCCATGGCCGGCGGCCGGATCTATCTCGTGCAGTCACGCCCGGTGACAGCGGTCGGCGGTGGGGCGGCGCTGCCGGCGACAGCAGGGGAGGGCGCGCTACTCGTACAAGGCCTCGCGGCCTCCGCCGGCCGGGCCTCGGGGGTCGTCCGCGTGCTGCAGTCACCGGACCAAGGCGAACGGCTGCTTCCAGGCGAGGTCCTGGTGGCGCCGATGACGAGCCCGGATTGGGTGCCTACCATGCGGCGAGCCGCCGCCATCGTGACCGACGGCGGTGGCATGACCTGCCACGCTGCCATTGTCTCGCGCGAGCTAGGTGTCCCGGCAGTCGTGGGCGCCCGCAACGCCACAGTCGTGTTGCGCGACGGCGAGGTCGTTACCGTCGACGGCGCCCGGGGCACGGTGACCGAGGGGGCCGCGGCCCATACGTCCGCTGTCTCGGCTGCGCCGCAACCCCAAGAGGCCGGGACCGGGGGACTGGGCACACTGGCGACCAGGATCTACGCGAATCTGGCCTTTGCGGAGCACGCCGAAGAGGTGGCGGCGATGCCCGTCGACGGGGTCGGGTTGTTGCGCGCCGAGTTCATGGTGACCGATGCCTTGCAAGGTGTCCATCCGCGCAAGCTCTTAGAGAGGGGCGAGGAGAAGACGTTCGTCGACAGCATGGCCAAGTCGCTGCTGCGCATCTCTCGGGCGTTCGAGCCACGGCCCGTTGTGTACAGGAGCATCGACTTCCGCTCCAACGAATTCTCCAACCTCGAGGGGGGCGACCAGTTCGAGCCGCACGAGGAGAATCCGATGATCGGGTACCGGGGCTGCTACCGCTACGTCCGCGAGCCCGACCTATTCCGGCTCGAGCTCGACGTGCTGGCCCGCGTGCTAGAGGAGTCGCCGAACATCGTGCTGATGATTCCCTTCGTGCGCACGGCCTGGGAGCTCGAGGCTTGTCTCGATGTGGTAGACGCCAGCCCCGTTGGCGGCGCCCTCCCGGTATGGGTTATGGCTGAGGTGCCCTCGGTGGCCTATTGGATCCCGACATACGCCACCATGGGGATCTCGGGCGTTTCGATCGGCAGCAACGATCTCACTCAGCTCATGCTCGGGGTCGACCGCGACTCACAGATCTGCGCCGACGTGTTCGACGAGTCGGATCCGGCCGTGCTCGACGCCATCGGGCGCATCATCGACGGCTGCCAGTCCTCGGGCATCACCTCGTCGCTCTGCGGCCAGGCCCCTTCCAACCGGCCGGCCTTCGCTGAGCACCTCGTCCGCCTCGGTATCACCTCCATCTCGGTGAACCCCGACGCCGTAGCGGACGTGCGCAAGACCGTGGCGGCCGCGGAGTGGCGGATGCTGCTGGAAGCCACCGTTCCGGGCCGGCCCGAGATCTCGGGGGGCGTGGCGCCCCGACACCCCTTCGGACATCGCCGCGGCTCTCGATCGCGAGGCTAGAGGTGGACCCACATAGCCCCAGGCGTTGCCTGGGTTAGGTGCAGTACGCGGCGGAGACGATGCGGTCATCGCCGCCGGTAGTGTAGGTCGACGTGCGCTCGCCGTATGTGTCCACCGGGGGTCCCGGTGCCCGCTGAGCCCGAGGAGCAGAACCACGTTCTCGGTTTCCCGGTCGGGCCCGACCCGAGCCGTCGTCGGCCGAGGTCTGCTGCCTGGCCGGGCGGCGGGCCCGGCTGGATCATCGGCCCCGTTGACAGAGCGTTTTTCCGCGCCTTGGTGCATCCCCTGCGCAGCTTCCGGCGCTGGCGTCGCCACCGCCGCCTGGGGCCCTACGACGTGGAGGACGGGCCAGAGCCCGGCTGACCAACCGTCACTGTCGCCGGACCGTCGGTGTCCAGGGAGTCGGCTATGCCCTTGGCGGTCTGATGAACGACTTGCGGACAAGGCGATGCGGCTGGGGCGATAGCCATAACGGAGCAGGTAGTAGAGGAAGAAGTCCGCCAGCTCGAAGAGTCCGACGATCTCGTCGGAGGGCTGAGCAGGCTGGCTAGCTGCTTGGCTGGACGACGGCACGACCTCGGGCGATATCTCGGTGTTCAAGATGGAACGTAGTACCCCGTCCGCGTCGCTCCCGAGGTCGCCGCCTTCCGCAAACCACGCCACGAGATACTTGACCAGGGTCTTGGGTACCGAGCCGTTCACGTTGTAGTGGGCCATCTGGTCTCCAACGCCATAGGTGCACCAACCGAGAGCCAACTCGCTCAGGTCCCCGGTTCCCAAGTACGATCTTCCGCACTCGGAAATGTGCCCGGCCCCGGCAGGGGTCCGGTTCCTTTGGCAAATGTCCTGCAGAATGTGCGAGCAGTCATTTCTCCCGTCGAGAATAACGCGGATGATTCCGAGAAATCGGTGGGTCATCCTGACTCCTGTCAGCTGAACCCGATCAATCTGGACTCAGGAGACCGAAGAGGAGTGACCCGCTCGTTGAGAACACTCACGCTCTGGCGGCCCGCCGGTGCCTTGGGCAATGACGACCATCCTCCCCGGAAGACTTCGCGCACAATAAAGCCCTCCTCGGGACTGCCAGGCCGGGGGGGAGTAGCGAGGCAGTCCCGGGCACCGGGAAACCCGATCAGACCTTGTCGATCGGGATCTTGACCGAGGCAGGTGCCGAGTCCTCGGCCGGAGCCGGAACGCGTACCTCGAGGATGCCGTCTTTGTAGCTTGCCTTCACATCGGCCTGAGCGGTTCCCTTTGGCAGGGTAAGATCGCGGAGAAATGACCGACGCCGCAACAATTCGGGCCACTCGTCGAAGAAGCGATCGAAGAAGTCCTGTCGCCTCGAAGTCACCTCATGCTTAGACCTGTCGTGTTTCACAAGTGCCATCGTCATCACCGATCCTTTCCGCTTCAGCATTAGGCGACTGACGCGGGGTCAGTAGGGCCACAAGTCCCTGGTCGCCGGGAGGTTCAACCATGGCTTCCATCATCGAGCGTCTGGGGAAAAGCCTGGTTGGGCCCTCTCCGCCTCCGTGGTGCCACCCCTTTTTTGGTTTGCTTTCGGGAGACCGTGCCACGGTCTATTGGAGGTATCAAAAAGAGAAGTACCCCTACCGGCCGAGATCGTTCGGTACATAAACGCGCTCCGATCGCGCTGGCGGCCGAGCCGGCAGACTTGCCGGGTTGGGCGCCACCGCGACTTGGATTCCGCAGTGAATTAGTCGTGAGCCGAGCGAATGCGCTCGGAATGGTTCAACTTGTTCAACGGTGGCTCCTTAGTCAACGTTGACACGACAGCGGTTTAGAAAACGCTACAGATCCCGAAGCGAGGCGATAAGTACGGCACACCAGGAGAGGACACTGTGTGAACTGCGCCCGACGAAGGGCCACTCAGTCTGACTTCTTCCGTATTTTGAGACCGTAAGGGACCTTCGGCCCTGCTCTTGAATCTGAACCATCCGTACCATCGAAAATGGCTTGCAGTGTTGCAAGCACGATTGCGATGAGAACGCAGCCATTCCGGGCTGCTTGTCAAGGAGGCCAGAGGCCGTGAACAGTTTCCACAGGATGAGTCGTACCCGACGAGGTGCGATCGCAGTTACCGCCATTTCTCTCGTGGGACTGGGCGCGACCAGTGTGCCCGCATCAGCTTCGGGTCCAAAGGTCCCCGCTGGTCTCAGTGTGAAGTCGTTCAACAGCAGCTTCAAGGAGATGTCGAAGTTCAAAGCTTTGACCCGTGCCGGAAAGGGTTTGGTCGGGGTCATTCTGCCGGACACGACCTCGTCGACGCGATATATCAACTTCGATGCCCCCTATTTGACCGAGGCATTCGCGAAGGCGGGCTACAGCCCCTCACAGTTCAAGATCGACAATGCCCAAGGGGTCGACGCAACCGAGCTCGCCGATGCTCAGGCTGACATCGCGCTCGGCGCGAAGGTGCTGGTGTTTGACCCGATTGATAGCACGGTGGGGGCCGCTGTGGAGTCCTATGCGGCATCGCACGGCGTTGTCGTCATCAGTTACGACCGAGCCACCTTCGTGGGAAAGAAGACCTACTACGTGAGTTTTGACAACTTCAAAGTGGGCCAGCTCATCGGCCAGGGCTTCGAGTCGTGCGTCGCGGCGTGGGGCGTGTCAAGCCCGAAGGTCTTCGAGCTTGACGGCGGCGAAGACACCGACCCGAACGCCATCTCATTCGCCCAGGGATACAACTCTGTCATCTGGGGAAGCGCGAAAACACCGTTGACGTCGGGCATGACGAACAGCAAGGGCTACACCCTTGTGGGCGACCAGATCACCCCGGGCTGGACGAACTCGCTTGGCGCAACGATCTTCCAGCAGCAGTTCACTGCGCACAAGACGATCAATGCTACCGTCGAGGCCAATGATGGTCTTGCTCAGGCTGTGATCACTGACTTGACGCAGGCTGGTGTGGGCCCACGGAAGATCCCGACCACCGGGCAGGACGCGACGTTGCAGGGCATGGAGAACATCCTCAACGGCTACCAATGCGGATCGGTCTACAAAGCCGTCTACCTCGAGGCCCAGGATACCGTCGCCCTGGTCACGATCTTGCGTGCCCACAAGACGCCGCCCAAAGCCCTGTTGAACTCGACCACTAAGCCTCCCAAGGGCGTGCCGGGGAAGACGCAGCCTGCATCGCTGCTCACACCTGTATGGGTGAACAGCTCCAACATGGCGTCGACAGTCATCAAGGACGGGTTCATCTCGGCATCGACGCTTTGCACCGCTGTTGGCAACGGCGTTTGTACCGCTGCTCATATCACGCCGTGAACTCTCTGAGTCTGGACGTGTGACCCGTCCGAACCACCGCCGCGTCGTACCGCGGCGGTGGTTCGGACTCCGTCATCGAATCCCAATGGGTAAATGTCGGAAGTGAACAGATGAGCGAGGCGACAAACATGGACGAGCCCTGTTTGAAAATGCAAGGCATCTACAAAAGCTTCGGTGCGGTCCAAGCGCTGGCTGCAGTGGACCTTGAGTTGCCGGCCGGAGAGGTAACAGCATTGTGTGGTGACAATGGCGCTGGTAAATCGGTTTTGATCAAGTGCATCGCTGGGATCTATGAACCAGACCGCGGCCAGATCTATTGGGAAGGGCGCCCAGTCAGGATCAGAAATGCACACGACGCGGCTGCATTGGGCATCGAGACGGTCTACCAGGATCTCGCCCTGGCTGACAATCTGGACATTGTCCAGAACATGTTCTTGGGACGCGAGCGGCTCCGTCACCACCTACTCGACGAGAACGAGATGGAGCGTGCGGCCGCCGAGACCCTCGCCGGCCTGCGGGTGACGACGGTGCAATCGATACGCCAGCCGGTGGGGTCGCTGTCTGGAGGTCAGCGGCAGTCCGTAGCGGTCGCCAAAGCAGTCATGTGGAACTCCAAGCTGGTCATAATGGACGAGCCGACTGCTGCCCTTGGCGTGACACAGACCAGGATGGTGCTCGACCTCGTCCGACGTCTCCGAGACCACGGGCTGGCCGTGGTCATCATTTCCCACAACCTCAATGAGGTCTTCTCGGTGGCCGACCGTGTTGCGATCCTGTACCTGGGGAGGATGGTGGCGCAAGAAAGGGCATCAATGTTCACTCCACAGAGTGTTGTCGAGTACATGACCAC
>PMLV01000212.1:0-74272 GCA_003160635.1 Acidimicrobiaceae bacterium
GAATCGGCCATGCGGTTCCTCCTCGATGTGACAGGCTAGCTACGCCGGTCGCCGGTTCGCGAGCGCACCGAAGGACGACTATCTCACTACCCGCACGGACGCGCGAATCGGCGTTCGGCGCTGGTCAGAGTGTCCCAATAACCCGCCCGGCACTGCCGCGAAGAGCGTCCTCAAAGTGCCGGAGCGGGCGCATGCAACTATCGCGAGCATCGAAGCCTCGTGACCGGTCGAGGATCGCGCCGTGGCTACGAACCCGCGACCGTCGACCTGCTGTGCCGACCCGTCTTCAGGGCTTGAGCGGATCCAGGATCGTGCGTGGCAGGCCGAAGCAGGCGAAGAGGCTCTTGTCGCCGAACCGCGTCATCGAAGAGATCTGGTCTTCTGAGATTGTCAATACGAAAATCCCACTCGCTCGATAGACGTCGGCGTTGGGGTCCTTGCGGTAATAGCCGAAGGCGGGGTCGTTGTTGGCTCTCGTCTGGACCATCTTGAGGTCTTCGCGCCAGAACGCAACCTGCTGGAGGAATTCGGCGATGGGGAACGGACCGTGGAACTCGAAGGGCTCGGGCGGCATCTTGAGTCTGGCGTCGTCGGTGAGCAGTGCGACGACGCGATCGAGATCGCCCTGCTGGATGGCGTCGATGAATCGATCGACGACCTGTGCTTCGTGGGGGGATCGAGGGAGTGTCACGCGATCGGGACCGCTTGGTTGCAAGCCAGCCCGGGCCCGCTGGAGCGCACTGTTGACCGACGCCGGCGTCGAGTCGAGCATCTCGGCGACCTCGGCCGCCGAAAAGCCAAGGACGTCGCGCAGGACCAGCGCGGCTCGCTGCTGGGTCGGCAGATGCTGGAGGCCGGCCACGAACGAGAGGGCGATTGACTCACGTGCGTCGTAACGAGCCTCTGGACCCGGCTCGACAGCTTCGATCAAGCTGTCCGGGTATGGCTCCAGCCACCACGGCTCGTCCGAATGCGCCGCGCCAGCGAACGGGGATCCAGAGTTAGCGGCGGTGGCGACCGTCGGGCGGCGCGAGGAGTCGCGGAGATAGTTCAGGCACCGGTTGGTGGCGATGCGGTACAGCCAGGCCCGAAGTGAACGCCCGTCGAAGCGATCGAGTGCTTGCCATGCTGACAACAGAGTCTCCTGGAGTAAGTCCTCGGCGTCTTGGAACGATCCGAGGATCCGGTAACAGTGCACATGGATCTCCCGGCGGTAAGGGTCGGTGAGCTCGGCGAAGGCGTCGCTATCGCCGGACTGGGCCCGGACCAGCACCGAGTCGTTCATCGATTCCGCCTCCTTTCCATGTGAGACCTCCTTGAGGGTTGTAACACCAAGCGTGCCGCAGATTCATCGCTCAATCCGGCCGCGGCTCGGTGTTTCAACTGTCGTAGGACCCGACAACCAGACAGGAGACTCACGATGACGCTGGTCAGCCCCCCTTCATACCCTGCCGACGATCGAGGGCGGAGTCCGTCGCCCCCTTACCTGGCAACGTCCCTGCGGACCCAAACGGCGAGTGACGTCGTCGTATCCGAGTCGTCCGTGCGGCGCTGGCAGGCCTTCGCCCTACTGGTCGTGGCGTACTTCATGACCATCGTGGACCTCACGATCGTCAACGTGGCCCTGCCGACTATCGGCGTGAAGCTCCACTTCCCCGAGTCCGACCTGCAGTGGGTGGTTACCGCCTACGGGATAACCTTCGGAGGGTTCCTCCTCCTCGGGGGCCGCGCCGCCGACCTGCTGGGGCGTCGACGCCTGCTCATGGTGGGCCTGTCCGTCTTCTCCGCTGCGTCCCTTGCGTGTGGGTTGGCCACCTCGGACACCTTCTTGATCGTCATGCGGGGGTTCCAGGGCTTGGGGGCGGCCATCGTCCTGCCCGCCGCGCTCTCCATCGTGATGAACATGTTCCCCGAGGGCGCCGAGCGCAATAAGGCTCTTGGCATCTGGGGGGCCATGGGTGCCATGGGGGCCACGGTCGGGTTGCTCGCCGGCGGCCTGCTCACCCGCTACGTCGGGTGGGAGTACATCTTCTTCCTCAACGTGCCCATCGGGGCGGCTGCCTTGGTCTTGGCTCCCAAGGTCGTTCCTGAGAGCAAGGCGAGCGCAGCGCGGCGTCGCTACGACCCCTTCGGCGCGGCGTCCGTCACCTCGGCGCTGGTGGTGCTCGTCTATGCCATCTCGCAGGCGTCGCAGGTGGGCTGGGCCGCCACCCAGACCGTCGCAATGCTCACCGTGGGGGCGGCTCTGCTCGGGGCGTTCTTGGTCATCGAAACCCGGGTCGAGGCACCGCTGCTGCCGCTGCGCCTGTTCCGCTCGAGCACCGTTGCCGGTTCCAACGCCGTTGGCTTCTTGCTCACCGGGAGCTTCTACACCTTCATCTTTATCGGCACCCTCTACATGCACCAGGTGCTCGGGTTCTCGGCCCTCAAGACCGGGCTGGCCTGGCTGACCGCTTCAGTGACCGCTCTGGCCTTCGCCGGCCCGTCCCAGAAACTGGTCACGAAGACCTCGCCCAAGCGGGTCATGGTATTCGGGATGGCTCTCATCGGAGCCGGCATCCTGTGGGCCACCCGGATTCCGCCGCACGGGAACTTCTGGCAGGACTTAGCAGGACCGTTCTTCGTGGCTGGTATCGGCGTCGCATTTGCCTTCATCCCCGTCTCGATCGGCGCCCTCACCGGGGTCACCGAAGTCGACGCCGGGGTGGCCTCTGGGCTCATCAGCACGTCGCAGCAGCTCGGGGGTGCCATCGGGGTGGCGGTCGCCTCCTCAATCGCCGCCTCTCGCTTCCACACGCTGGTCCACCACGGCTACCCGACCTCGGCTGCTCTCACCGGCGGGTTCACCTCGGCCCTGTGGGTCTGCGGTCTGACCGGTCTGGTCGCCATCCCGGTGGCCTTCGTGCTGACCCGCCGCGCCAATACGGCCAAGGCGGTGGCAACGAGCTCGCCGCAACGAGCCCTCGCCGTCATCGCTTCCCCTGACCTTGCCGGCGCCGTGGCCGAATGAGCAACCCGGGGCCCGACCCCGGCCGGGGTGCCGAGCGCACCAGCCGCGACCCCGGCCGAGTCGGCCCTCAGAGAATCCAACCCAGCTGTGAACGTAACCAACAACCAACCAGAAAGAAGGAAAGAATCATGACTATTCGCCAACTCGCAGGAACCACTGCCGTCGTCACCGGTGCAAGCCGGGGTTTCGGGCGGGCCATCGCCGTCTCGCTCGTCGAACGCGGCGCCCATGTCGTGGGTGTTGCTCGCAACGAAGAGTTGCTCGCCGAGCTCAAGGAACAGCTGGGCGACGCCTTCACCCCCGAGGTCGCTGACGTGGCCGACCCGACCGTGGCGACGCGACTGATCGCGGACTATCGACCCCAGACCGTTGTACTCAACGCCGGCGCGACACCTCCGGTCGGATCGCTTCGGGAACAAACCTGGGAGATGTTCAGCACCAACTGGAACGTGGATGTCCAACACGTCTTCAACTTCACCCGAGAGATCCTGACGGGGCCCCTCGACCCCGGGTCGGTGGTTGTCAGCCTGTCCAGCGGGGCCGCATTGGCGGGGTCACCGCTGAGCGGCGGCTACGCGGGAGCCAAGGCCACTATCAAGCTCATCAGCTCCTATGCCGGACTTGAAGCCCAGCGCCTCGGAGTGGACATCCGCTTCGTGTCCGTCCTGCCTCAACTGACGCCGGCCACCGGCCTTGGGAAGATATACACCGAGCGGTACGCTGCTATGGCCGGAATGAGCGAAGCGCAGTTCCTCGAGGGCCGATTCGGCGGGACTCTCAGCGCCGAGCAGGTGGGCGAGAGCATCACTGACTTGGCCGTGGACGACTCCTACACCCACCCGGCGTATCTTGTGGGAACGACGGGACTCCAGTCAGTCGAATGAGCCCACAGGCGAATCCCCACGGCTCGTCACCAGCCATCAACCAAAGGGTTTGGTGGGGAACACCACCCTCGAGTCATGGGGTGGTGCGGTACCTGAGGGGTTGACACGCTCTCACGCAAGCCCATTTCTGATGACTGGGATCGGCGACCCGAACAACGATCCGCTTGCGGGAACCGAGAGCCGCCCTCCGAGTAAGCCGCCGAATAGGACCTACGCATCGCTTAACGGCTGGTCGATCGGCACAGGCCGCACATGAAAGCCACGCGGACGACTCTGCATCGACAGTTCAGCTGGGAACGTCAGGTTCTTGTCCCTCGGATTCCCGGTCCTCGACTGCCGTCTGATCCTCGATCACTCTGACATGCCTGTGGGTGCCGAATATTCGTTTGAGACGCTGACCAGGAAGCACGTCGCCCGCCAAACGTTTTCCACCCCCGGTACTACCGCACGTCGGACCCCGGTCCCGACGAGTACCTCGACGCGCCTCGTTCGCACATCGTCCCTGATTGGAGCACCAGACGAGGTTTTCGGCCCTACAGGCGCTTGACTGCCTGAGAGATTCTTGTACCATACTGCGTATGATCAATGATCGGGTAGCGCGATGAGTATTCGCCACGCAATCCTTGCCCTGTTGAGCGAGCGTCCGAAGTACGGGCTCCAACTGCAGAAGGAGTTCGAGTCGAGCACCGGCGAGGTGTGGCCGCTCAATATTGGGCAGGTGTACACGACATTGCAGCGCCTCGAGCGCGACGGACTCGTTGAATCCGACGAGCCCGAGAGCGAGGGTCCGCAGAAGGGCTTCCACATCACCGATGCAGGATCGACGGAGCTCTCGTCGTGGCTGAACACGCCGCCGGATATGACGTCGCCGCCGCGCGATGAGCTCGTGATCAAGGTGTTGTCTGCCCTACGAGTGCCAAACGTCTCGGTTCACGACGTGATTCAGGTCCATCGCCGCTATCTCGTCGAGCTGATGCAGCAGTGGACGCGCCTCAAGGAGGACGAGGCCGACTTCGATCTCACCTTCGCGCTTGTCGTCGACGCGGAGCTGTTCCGGCTGGACGCGGTCGTCCGCTGGCTCGACACGGCCGACGGCCGGCTGAAGCGCGCCGCGTCCGAGCCTTCGGCTTCGTCGGCGGCCCCGCGGCTCGCACGGCGCTTGGTCGTCCGCCGATGAGCTTCCTCGAACTGCGACGCGTCTCGAAGTCTTACGGAGAGGGCGCCGCCGAGGTCCACGCCATCCAAGACGTCGACCTCGCCGTCGAATGCGGGACGCTCGTGGCGGTGATGGGTCCGAGCGGCTCGGGAAAGTCGACCCTGCTGACTATTGCAGGCAGTCTCGAGGATCCGACCAGCGGGGAGGTGTCCATCGACGGAGCGTCGCTCCAGGCGATGTCCCGCAACGATAAGGCTCGCCTCCGACGACGCACGATCGGCTACGTCTTCCAAGAGTTCAACCTCTTGGCTGGGCTCACTGCGGTGGAGAACGTCGCCCTGCCTCTCGAGCTCGACGGCGTGGCCGGCAAGAAAGCTCAAGCGGCGGGAATGGCTGCGCTCGAGGAGCTGGGCCTCGCGGATCGGGCGACGCACTATCCCGATGAGCTCTCCGGCGGTGAGCGCCAGCGGGTCTCGATCGCTCGCGCCGTCGTGGGAGAGCGTCGTCTCCTACTGGCCGACGAACCGTCGGGTGCGCTCGACTCGACAAACGGCGAAGCAGTGATGCGCATGATTCTCACCGCCTGCAAGCAGGGGGTCGCGGCGGTCGTCGTCACCCACGAGGCCCAGCTTGCCTCGTGGGCAGACCGGGTGGTCTTTCTCCGCGACGGTCGTGTCGTTGATCAGACGGTGCCGCCGCCGAGTCCCGAGGCCCTGCTCGAGGAGAGCAGTTGGTCCGGACCTCGGCGCTAATCGTTCGCCTCGCCCGAGCGACTCTGCAGTAATGGCCTGCCCTGTCTTGACAAGTCGGGCAATATCTGTAGGATACCGAGTATCGTGTTACGTGTCCTACTAAACGTGTTGCCGCGCATTCGGCGAAGGATGGTCTGCCCTCGATGAGCCTGCTCGAACTCCATCAGATTTCGAAGTCCTATGGCGAGGGCGCAACGTCCGTGCGTGCCCTCGCCGAGATCGATCTCTCGGTCGACGAAGGCCACCTCATCGCCGTGATGGGCCCGAGCGGCTCGGGAAAGTCGACCCTCCTCACCATCGCCGGCAGTCTCGAGGAGCCGACCAGTGGCGAGGTGCGTATCGGGGGGGCGGCACTGTCTAGTCTGTCGCGCAACGACAAGGCGCGCCTCCGACGCCGCACGATCGGCTTCGTCTTCCAGGACTTCAACCTTCTCCCGGGACTTACCGCCGCGGAGAACGTCGCGCTTCCGCTCGAGCTCGACGGCATTTCGGCACGCAAAGCACACCAGGCGGGAATCGCCGCGCTCGAGCAGCTCGGGCTGGCCGAGCGCGCCGACCACTACCCCGATCAGCTCTCTGGCGGTGAGCGCCAGCGTGTCGCCATCGCTCGCTCCGTCGTCGGCGAGCGCAAGCTCCTCCTCGCCGACGAGCCCTCGGGTGCGCTTGACTCGACCAATAGCGAGGTCGTGATGCGGATGATCCTCGACGCGTGCAAGCGCGGGGTGGCCGCCGTCGTGGTCACCCACGACGCCCACCTCGCCTCGTGGGCCGACCGGATCATCTTCCTTCGCGACGGCCATATGGTCGACCACGTCGCCCCCGACCTTTCCGATTCGTCCCTCGCCACGCCCCGCGCGTAGCGCGATCGAACGCACGATTCCGAAGGAGCCTCGATGACCACCGCTGTTCTCGCACCGCTTGCCGACGCCCGACCCGCCGATGGCGGCGCGCCGGCCCGGCGGGCCGTCGTGTGCTGGGCGTGGCGACTCTTTCGAAGGGAGTGGCGCCAGCAGTTCCTGATCCTCGCCCTCATCACCGTCGCCGTGGCGGCGACGATCGTCGGCTCGGCCGTCGCGACCAACAACCCGCCTCCGAGTAACTCAGGCTTCGGTACGGCACAAGACTCCGCGTCCTTTTCGACCTACAACGCGCACACGGCCAGCGACATCGCGAGCCTGGAGCACCGCTTCGGCCGCGTCGAGCTGATCGAGAGCGAGACGCTGTCGATCCCGGGATCGATCAACACCTATCAGGTCCGTGCGCAAGACCCGCACGGACCCTTCGGTGGTCCCATGCTCTCACTCGTCTCCGGGCGGTTCCCGGCGGGCGCCGACCAGGTCGCCGTGACGAGTGGCGTCGCGACGGCATTCCACCTGAGGGTGGGAGCCACCTGGCGAGTCGGCGGTGTCGAGCGCCAAGTGGTCGGCATCGTGGAGAACCCCCAGAGCCTCCTCGAAGAGTTCGCACTCGTCGCACCCGGGCAGGTAACACATCCCACGGCGGTCACGGCATTGTTCGACGCCCCGGGCGTGCCGCTGAGCTCATTCGGCAAGGGCTATCAGGTGCAGACCCCCGCTTCGGTGGCGCAGTCGAATCCGATCAACCCCGAGACGATCTCGCTCGTCACCCTCGTCCTCGGCATGCTGCTCATCGCGCTCGTCTCGATCGGCGGCTTCACGGTCCTCGCGCAGCGGCGCCTGCGGTCGATCGGGATGCTCGAGTCGACCGGCGCGACCGACCGCCACGTCCGTCTCGTCATCAGTGCCAACGGAACGGTCGTCGGTGTCGTCGGTGCCATCCTCGGCTTCGTCCTCGGGCTCGTCGTCTGGCTCGCCTACCGACCGACTCTTGAGCAGAGCTCGCACCACGTCATCGGGGTGCTCGCGCTCTCGTGGACCGTGGTGATCGCCGCGATGGTGCTTGCGGTCGTCGCGGCCTACTTCGCGGCGTCCCAGCCGGCGCGGGCAATCACCAAGGTGCCGATCGTCCAGGCGCTGTCGGGCCGACCGGCGCCGCCCCGTCAGATCCACCGTTCCGCGCTCCCCGGCATCGTCTTCCTCGTCGCCGCCTTTTTGTTGCTCGGTTACTCCGGTGGCACGGACAAAGGGAGCGGTGGCGGCGGCGGGCCCGAGCTGGCGTTTGGGATCGTCCTCCTCATCCCCGGATTGATCCTGCTCGCGCCGTTCTTCCTGTCGTTGACCGCGCGCCTCGGTCGCCGCGCGCCGATTGCGCCTCGACTCGCACTGCGCGACCTCGCCCGCTACCGAGCACGCTCAGGTTCCGCACTGGCGGCGATCAGCCTCGGTGTCCTCGTCGCGGTCATCGTCATGCTCGCCGCCGCATCCCGGTATGGCAACGTCCTCGACTACGCGGGTCCGAACCTCGCCTCGAATCAGCTCTGGCTCATCGGCAACCCGCCGCCTCCGGCGGGTACGAGCGTCCACTCACCGAACGGAAAGGTCCACATCCAAAAGGCTTCGTCGAGCGCGACGGCTGCGACGCCGCAGCAGCTGGCCGCGCACGCCGAAGCGATCGCAAAGGGGCTCAGCGCGCAGCTCATCGCGCTCGAGTCACCGAATGCGGCAATGGTCTCGACTGACACCTCGGGGGGTCGCAGCTGGAACGGTCCGATCTACGTCGCGACGCCGCAGTTGCTGCGCGCGTTCGACATCACGTCCTCCGAGATCGATCCGAACGCGGACATCTTGAGCTCACGTCCTGGTCTCTCGGGCGTCTCTGGTCTCGGCCTCAACTACGGATCGGGTGGCAAGTCCGGACCATCCCCGACCTGTACGGCCGCCGCTGGCTGTCTCGCGAACCCGGTGATCCAAGAGGTGGGGGCGCTGCCAAGCGGGACGTCGGCGCCGAACACGGTGATCACGGAGCATGCCATGCGAGAGTTTCACATCCAGGCGTCCTCGGGCGTCTGGCTGATCCAGGGATCGCAACCTTTCACCGCCTCCCAGATCAGCAGTGCTGAGCTCGCGGCGTCGACTACCCAGCTCTCGGTCGAGGCGAAGAATGACCAGCCGACCTCGTCCTCCGTCATCAACTGGGCGACCATCTTCGGGATCGTCATCGCCCTCGGTGTGCTCGGGATGTCGGTCGGCCTCGTCCGGAGCGAATCGGCGAGTGATCTCCATACGCTTGCGGCGACTGGGGCGACCAGTTACACGCGGCGCACGCTGACTGCCGTGACGGCGGGTGCGCTCGGCTTTCTCGGCGCACTCCTCGGGGTGGTGGGCGGTTACATCGGCATGCTTGGTTGGCTGCGCAGCAATTCGCTGAACGGGGGGATCGGCGCGCTCGGGAACATTCCCGTCGCGGACCTCCTCCTCATCCTCCTCGGCATGCCGGCGTTCGCGGCGGCCGTCGGTTGGCTGCTCGCCGGCCGCGAGCCCGCGGCGATAGCGCACCAGGCGATCGAGTGAAGGGGAACCCGAGATGAGCCAGATCCGGACACCGAGCGTGCCCGGGCGTAAAGCGGATAACGGCGGCGTTCCCGCTCGACGCGCTGTGATGCGCTGGGCCTGGCGGCTGTTCCGTCGCGGGTGGCGCCAGCAGCTGTTGGTTCTGGCGCTCATCGCCGTGGCGGTGGCGGCGACCATACTCGGGGCCGCGATCGGCACGAACACCCCGATTCCGGCCGACGCCGGTTTCGGGACCGCCAACCACTCGGTCACCCTCCCGGGCGACGATCCACACCTCGCGGCTGACATCGCGGCGATCAAGCAGGGTTTCGGGACCATCGATGTGATCGAGAACGAGGCCATCACGACCGGCTCGCTCGGCGGCGCCCAGCTTCGTGCCCAGAGTCCCAACGGCCCTTTCGGGCAACCGATGCTCGCTCTCGTCTCGGGGCACTACCCGGCGGGGCCGAGTGAGCTGGACATCACCGCCCAATTGGCTGCCACGTACAAGCTCCACGTTGGTAGCGCTTGGTTCAAGGATGGGCATACCTGGAGCGTTGTGGGCCTGGTCGAGAACCCCCAAGACCTCCTGGACAACTTCGCACTCGTAGCTCCAGGACAGCTTCCTTCGCCCAGTACGGTGACGGTCCTTTTCGACGGGTCTCCGGCCAGCGTCGCCGCGTTTACGTTCCCGGACAACGCCACTCCCCAGACTCCGTCCACCACCGGGATCAGTCCGGCGGTGATCGTCTTGGTCCTCGCCGTTTTCGGGCTCCTCTTCGTCGGTCTGGTAGCCGTGTCGGGCTTCACGGTGCTCGCCCAGCGCCGTCTTCGGGCGCTCGGTCTGCTTTCCTCGCTCGGCGCCACGGATCGCAACGTCCGTCTCGTCATGGTCGCCAATGGCGCCGTCGTGGGCGTGGTGGGCGCCCTCATCGGTGCCGCGCTCGGCCTAGCCGCATGGGTCGCCTACGCGCCGAGATTCTCGACCAGCGTCAACCACCAAGTGGTATGGACCAATTTGCCGTGGTGGCTGATCGTAACCGTGCTGGTGCTCGCCTTCGTTACCGCCACCCTGGCCGCTCGCCGTCCGGCGCGGTCAGTGGCCGAGATCCCGGTTGTGGCAGCCCTTTCCGGACGACCTGTCGCACCGAAGAGCGTGCGGCGGTCGGCGATACCCGGCGTCATCCTCCTCCTGGCCGGACCTGGATTCCTCGCCTTTTCCGGCGGGTGGGGGGGAACCGGCGGAAACGACACACTGTTGCTGATCGTCGGCCTGTTAGCTCTCGCCGTCGGATTGCTCCTATTCGCTCCCATCTGTGTCCCCTTGTTCGGTGGGGTCGCTCGACGGGCGACGATCGCCGTGCGCCTGGCGCTGCGCGACCTTGCCCGCTATCGGGCACGGTCCGGCGCGTCACTGGCAGCGGTCAGCTTCGCCGTCCTCATCGCCATGGTCATCGGCCTGGTCGCAAGCGGTCGCTATGCGGACGTTATCAACTACTTTGCACCCAACCTTCCGACGAACGAGCTCATCGTCTATACGCCGGGCAGCACCCCCGGAGGAGGAAGCACCCTCACCGTGGGCCCGCGGAAGGGACTCAGTTCCGGCCCATCCCCACAGCTGACGCCGGCGGAGCTGCAAGCTGGCGCGAGCGCAATCCCGGCTTCTCTTGGCAGTCACGACATCCTCGCCCTTGAGTCGGCCGGTGTCGAGTTGTCTCAGAACGGGTCGGTCGCACACGCGGGCGTTGGCGGTTCGGGGAACATCTACGTAGCCACGCCCACGCTGCTGCACCACTACGGGATCAGTCCGAGTGAGATCAGTCCCACTACGCTTCTGATCACCTCGCGCCCTGGACTCCAAGGTACGCCCGGTCTTGAACTCGCCAGTGCCAGCTTCTCGCACGACACGACCGCGCCATCTTCTGGAGGATCCGTCTCGAGACGATCTGGGGCTTCTGGCTCGGGACGATCCGGACTCTCGATCTCTCAGCGCGGAGTCGGCTCCGGTAACTCGAACTCTGTCTCAGGCTGCTCCGATCACTGCGTCACAAATCCTTCGATCCAGACGTTCAGCAACCTTCCGACCGGCGCTTCGGACCCCACCCTCCTCGTCACGAGCTATGCCGTGCACAAGCTCGGGCTACAGGTGACCGCAGCGGGCTGGTTGATCCAGACGGCCAAGCCTCTCACGGCCGCTCAGATCAACGGCGCTCGACAGGCGGCGGCCGCCACCGGCATGACCATCGAGACGAAGAACGACGATCCCTCGCTCAATGCTCTTCGCAACTGGTCGACGGCCGCTGGCATCCTCCTTGCTCTCGGTGTGCTGGTGATGACTGTCGGGCTCATCCGCAGCGAGACCGCAGGTGACCTCCGAACCCTCACGGCCACTGGGGCTAGCAGCCGGACCCGTCGCACGATCACCGGCGCCACCGCCGGGGCTCTCGGTCTCCTCGGCGCCGTGCTCGGCACGGCAGTCGCCTACCTCGCAGCCTTCGCCTTCTTCCGGAGCCAGCTCAGCGAGCGGATGAGTAATCCGCCTGCCCTCGCTCTCATACTGATCCTCATTGGGCTTCCCGTCGTCGCGGGAGCAGGTGGGTGGTTGATCGCAGGGCGTGAGCCTCCCGCGATCGCACATCAACCAATCGAATAGCCAATATTCCTAGTGCCGCGACCCTCCAACGTTGCCGGTCGCGGCACTAGCTTGACAAGTCTGTCCCGTATGCCGAACCCCTTGCGGTAACTGCTGAGGCCAACCGGCTCGTCGGCAGGGAGCGGCCCGTATGCCCCGCCCGATGACGATTCTCGCTGAGGGACCTCAACCGGGACAGAAGGTGTCCCCGATCAGCGATCAGAACGTCGCCGGGGGTCGCCCTAAACGGCGGGCCGGAGTCACTAGCGACGGAGGCTGCCCTGTCGTGCGAGACGGGCTGGGTGCGGATGATGACGGTATTCGAGCCGCAAGCATCTCCAGCGGCGCTGCGATAAGTTCGACGGCGCGCAAGAACCGGATTAGAAGGGGGGGGGTCCGGTTCTTGCGTGGGGGGCGAGTCCCGGTCGTACTTCATTTCCGACAAGGGCGCCTCCCAAACCTCGGCCGGACGCGAATCGCCCCCGCAACCGAAGGGGGGTCCGGTTCGGGGGCATCGCCGCCATACCCAGAGGAATGGCTACACAAAAAAACTACCTCTTGGCCCTTAGGCCCAGCTGTGAACGGTCGTTCGATTTAATGTCATTTCCGCTGAGTTCCGTCACACAGAACCCTTCAACTCGGTCCGACGCCATCGACACGCGCCGGCCTTTGTCACGGTGACGGAAGTGCGAATAGTTCGCGGTCCAATGTGGCCGATCGTCTCGTCTGTGGCTGATGTCTTCAGGAGCAGCGTTGCAAGGAGTCATGATCATGCGGGCAAACCGACGAAACTTCCCGGCCACCAGCGCTGAACGGTACGGCGAATCAACGCCGGACATAGGCGGCTCTCAGTGTGACGACTGAACCAAGGCTTGCAGACGTGAAGCGATTGTTTGCGGCCCACCGGTAACGTTTGTTCGTTCCGCGACCCGAGAAAAGGCGGTGCGTGCGAGGAGATCATTTGTCGACGCCCTTGGAAGTTCGTAAACGCTGAGATGTGTCATATAAGTGGCGAGAAGCCGAATAGCGCACGCTACGACGCGAACCTGACCGAGGACGATCGACGCGACTACGAGAACATCATTATTCTCTGTCCTACTCACCACAACATGATCGACAACCTTGAACCAGAATTCTTCACCGTTGAGGTCTTGGAGAAGATGAAGCTAGAAGCTGAAAGGCACAGTGAATCGGTCGACAGAAGCAGATGGCCTGAGGACCTGGTACACAAAGCCGCAATCGGCTTGGTGCTCAGGTCAGCATGGCTGAGCGGCGCTGGCGACCTTGAGCCCATCGATTCAGTTGATTCGGTGGAGACAGCCGGAGTGATTACTTATCATCCAAATGCTGAATCCACAGCGATGGCTACGGGCACGGTTGCCGATCCGGGTCTGCCGGCAACCGTGGATGTTCTATTTGATACCGGACCTGAGCCAACGATCGGCACTCTGAACCAAGCGGAAGGCTTTCGCTTAGACACAGATCGATTGGACGAAGGCAGGCTTGGCGGCAGTCGGGAGGAGTTTGGCGCTGCTCCCGGTGGCTTCGGGAGTCAAAGCCCTTACGGCTTCAGGAATGACACACCGTCTGCCGAACGCGATGAACGGATGAAGATGAGCATCCGGCAGATTCTTGGATATGGCGCAGTGAGGGATATTCAGCCTGACGGCGGAAGAGCGTTTGAGGTAGAGATCACAACAGAAGGGTTGACCGACGCTCAGGGCGAGCAGCTATCGGCATTGGCTACCGAAGACGGCGAAGTGCTGAACGTGAAGACGTCTTCTGACCGGGTTATAACCATCAGACCTTCGTAGATCCAAGGGTGGCCAGCAGTCCCCAGCAGCTGTGCGGCCCGTGATTGGAACCGTTCCGCCGGCAACGTCGCCAAAGTCCGACCAGCGCAACTCCTCCCCTCCGGCGGTGTCGGCCGCGTGGACAGTGGCGAGGCGCCAGGCCGGATCGCTCGCCCCGACCCGCTCGGCGCTCAGCGGCGCTGGCATCGCTTTCGGCGCGACCCTTCGTGATCAATTAGCGCGTCCATTCCTCGAACGAATCGGATCTATTTTTCGAGTACTGCGACAAACGATTCACTCGGTAGATCCCCACAAATTGTCCGCACGTGCCAACCCGTGCCGCGCACAAGTTGACGCATTTCTTGGCGCGAGACAAACAGCCAATCTGACCACGGACCGACCCGATTGCGATACTGAGTACGCAATCGAATTTGGCCCGGCATCAGGCCGTTCGCCTTGTTGTTCTGATAGTAGTGCCGGTCGATTGCAGGAGCACCTCCGCAATATGGAGTAGTGCTCTCCGCCAGGATTCGTGCCTTAGGGTGGGTCTGTTGTGCCCAACTGGCTAGGACTTTCGAAACCCGCTCCGGTGTACCAAACATGCCGAAGTTGTTTCCAAAGAGGATGATGGTGTCGAATAATCCGATCTCACCTGAAATTTGGCGTGCCGACATACACCATGCTTCTTTCACTCCACGCAACCGTGCCGACCGCACGGCGCGTCTTGAAGCGTCCAGTGCAACAACGTGCTGCCCGCGCTCTTGTAGGTGAAGCGATACCCTTCCAGCTCCACAACCGATGTCGACTACTCGACCTCGTGCATATCGTAAGGAAGTCCGTTCGGACGAAGGCCAATCTCTGTGCGTTGCCAAGTAGAACTCGTGACCAGCGCCGGGCACCACCAATCCATCAGCACGCTGGATGTATTCGGGTTCAGTGCCGCCACGAGTCCAATCCAATAGTGCCTGTCCGAATAAGTCGGGATCCCTCCGCATCTCGACGATTCTTGTCCACGTGGGTCGAACCAGGACAACCATTCCTCCCAGCAAGGCCGGCTACATCTTTAGTGAGGGGTATTGCGGCCCAGCCAAGACGTCCGTTACACCCAGGAGATGATTGGGCGGATCGAACCGAACCCTGCAATAGGTCATTGGGCTCATCGACCGAAGTCGCGAACGGAACCCCGCATGATCTGCGTTTCCATTTGGAGCACGGGTACGACGACCCTCGAAGGGGCTCGGTGGTAAGTGGCAACGGTTGTGGGACAAAAGAGGTGCTACTCGTTTGAGTGGGGAGCCCGGGTCCCGATCTTTGGCGACACTTCGGGAATGAGCGGATTGCGTTGCTTGCGAAAGTGAACAGGGGACACTGAATCGTCGGGGATGCGCCCCACCCTCCGGCGACGGGGGCTCCGTAGAGATACACGGACAAGAACGCAAGGTGTGATGGTCCACTCCAAGGGCCCTGCGGCCAGTGCCAACAAGAATTCCAAGGAGTAGCCTCGATGGGGGGGCCATTGAGCAGTCTCGGATCGGAGATTATGGCGAAGGAGCAGAAATTCAAGTTGGCCAACTACGACGGTGGTCTTCCCCTCCACCCCCAGGCCGAGCCCTCCGGGACCCTGGTGTTCCCGCTCACTGGCGACGCTGCGGGCCGGTGGGAACTTCACTGGGACGGGCAGAAGCAGTTCTACTACGGCGGCCTCACGAGGTTTAACTTTGAATCCGAACCGACAGGGCCGAAATCGTGCCGAGTGAAAATCGTCGACACGCAGGATCCAAACATCAGGGGAAGCTTGGAGCTGCCGAAGACCTCGGCGGCCGAACTCGACGAGTTCGTCGCAGGGCGAATCAAAGTTCTTGCCGCCACAAAGGAACGAGGCGACAAGGTGGCGTCGGGTGCATGGTGGTTGGCACCAGGAGCATTCAACGGATTGGGCATGTCCAAGTCGTTCACCGCCACCGACACCCACTATCTTGGCGGCTGGTCAGGTCACACCAAGACCTACACCGGTCAACTGACCAAGATCCTCCAGGTCGATGCGTCCGGTGTCGGCCTCAAAGCGTTCAAGACCATCTTCACCATCCCTTGGAACCAGATCGCAGACCTTGAGGTCGAAGGTCCGGACCAGGCCTCCAAGCGAGTCACCGTCGGCCGGGCGCTGGCCTTGGGCGTCTTCTCACTGGCGGCCAAGAAGAAGTCGAAGTCGGCCATCGTCATTGTGCGCCTGCGCAACGGCGAGGAGGCCTTGTTCCAGACAGAAAAGTTCACCGCTCCCGAGCTCAAGGCCAAGCTCGTACCGATCATCAGCCAACTTCACCGAGTGAACGTGTCCGCACAAGCGCCTGCCCCGACTACCGCCCCGCCTGCAGCCGCACCTCCGCCAGCCGCCGCGCCGGTATCGGTTGCCGACGAGATCAAGAAGCTGGGCGAACTAAAGGAGTCCGGACTCATTACTGAGGAGGAGTTCGCGACGCAAAAGGCCAAGCTACTTAGGCTTTGAGATCGAGTGTCGAGTTTGCCCATCTTCTGGGTCTTCCTCTGCCCCCGTCGTTCGGCAGCAGGCAACTCCCGTGAGCGCGGGGAGTCGGATTGCCTCGCTATGTCAAGCTCCTCCGTTCAACGCGAAGGGCCAAGGGGCCGGCTGATCTATGAATGACCCGGGGGGGGAGGGTCACCTTTCCGGGCGCCTTGGCGGACACCCCAGGGTGTCCGAAGATTTCTCCCCGAGAGCCAGAGGTCGATCACAAAGTCCTGATCAGGGGCTCACAAGTACCGTCATCCTACGGGCGATTTCATCAGGCGCTTATCACTCCAACGATCAAGGACGCACTGAGTCGGGTGCTGGCTGCCGGCTGCAGTCACCGGGGGATGGACGTGCCCATCGGACTTCCCAGGCCGGCCCTTTTACCAGTGCGTCCATAGTCTCAAATGGCCTTACGAAGCACGCTGTCGACCATGAGCTGGCGGAAGTGTCGGGCCAGGCGCCGGGGGACCGGGCCGCCTCGAAGCAACACGCCTAACTCCATGTTGGTATCGATGGCCGAACCGGTGAAGTTGGCGCTCGTGATGAGGGCGGTGTGTTCGTCAGCGATCGAGGTCTTGACGTGCATGGCGGCGCGGCGACCGGCCGGCAGCGCTTCGCGCATCTCCGAAGGCCACTCGTAAAAAGCGACAAGACCCGCCAGGTTCTTGAAGGCCGACGCGGCGCCGGCACCTTTGAGCGTCCCGCCGGCGTCTTCACCGGTCTCGAGGACGAAGCGGACGTCGACCCCGCGCCGCGCCGCAGCGGCGACAGCGTCGGAGACCGCTGGGACGTGGTACGCCGCGAAACTGACCATGAGCAGCGTTGAGCTGGCCGACGCGATGACTTCGAGCAGGACTTCCCTGGTGAGGCGGACCGGGACCTCGGGGGTGGCAGGTCCGGTCCAGACGATGTCGATGAGCTGGCTGGCCCGGATCTGCTCGACTGCTTCGACACCGGCGCAGAGCGCAACGGAAAGCCCCGGACCCGACACAACAGAAGGCGCAGCTTCCCACGCATCGAGGAGCCGGCGGATCTGGGGCTGGAGGCTCTGGACCGGGATGGCGGCACTGGCCGCGACCCGAGCCGCCGGGCCGGGACCGGGGTGACTGGTCAAGGCGCCGGCCAGTCGGCGCACGTGTCCGGACGGCATGCCGAGCGCGATCTCGCGCACAGCTGCTGTGAGGTCATCGGCCGCTCTGGCCGCGCCCACTTCCGCGGTCATGGCCCGAAGGGAAACTCGACTCCGGCCTCGGCCAGGGTTTCGACGAGCACGTTGCGATCCAGGTAGCGGTTGCCCCGCTCACAGCTGGTCTCGGGTAGGAAGCCGCAGCAGTGGCAGGCGGCAGCATGAAGGGAGTTCTCCGTGGCATCGGGTCGGTGACCCGCACAAAGAGGGTCCGAGGAGCACAGCTGAGCCCGACGCAACGCGGCATCGAGAATGCGCGCAAACTCGGCTGGCTCGGCCAATGCCACCAGACCGCCGAGTGTTCCCTCTGAGTCGGGAGCCGACGTGTAGAGAAGGACCCCGGCCATGGCCGGACCTTGCGCGGAGGCTTCCCGGGCGTAGATGCGTTCGCGGATCGAGGCGGCCGAATAGCCGCACTCGAGAGCCAGCTCGTTAATGAGAGCGTGGGACAGGGTGTGCACCAGGATGTACCGCTCACCGGGCCAGCCGACATTGACGTCGGCGAGATTGCGCCTGCGACGCCATTCCTGGTGCGCCTCTCTGAGCGATTCGGTCTGCTCGCTGCCAGCAACCACTTCTTCCCAAGCGCTGACCGCCTCTTCGCCGAGGCGTACGAAGATCCCCTCGCCCCGGGCCTCGGCGGCGGGTACCCAGGTCACGGTGTGGCGCGACAGCGGGGCGAGCGGGACCGCTCCTTCGATGTCGGAAGCCACCCCCGAGTCTGGGCCGTCGAGGCGGGTGAAGCCACAGAGGGCCACGACCTCTCGCAGGCGTTCAGCCGGCGTTACGGTCAACATCGGATAGCCGGGCGGATGGGCCGGCGTGCCGAGGCGGAAATCCCGGGTGGCCGGAGCTGCGTGGGAGTCCACGAAGACCTCCCATTCGGGGCCGAGCAGGTCGGTCGAGCCCTCCTCCTCGGCTATACCGGCTCGACGAGCCTCGATCGCCTCGAAGACCACGGTGGGATCAAAGGCGCCCAGGCTCTTGAGCTCGGGGACATTCGCGATCGCGTACTTGAGCATGGTCAGGGAATCGATTGGCGTGTCAGGCGCATTGAGTTTCGGCCAGCGCTCGGCCACCGCCTGTTCGACGGTGTCGGCACTGGCGGGGATGGAGAGCACGGCGCGCGTGCCGGCGAACCAGGTGTTCGAAGCTCCCAAGAGGAGCGGGCGGACCTGCTCATTGCACGAGTCGTCGAAGCTCCGCAGGTGGGCGTGCCGGCCCCGGCACTGCGGCAGCATGCTCGTTGCGTTCCCGCCGAAGGCAGCCGTCATGACCACGTTCTGGTTGCACTTCACGCAAGTCACCAACATGTCGGTTGACCGGGAGCCCTCACCAATGTCACGCACCCGCAGCTGCCAGTCCGAGCAGATGCTGCCTGTGCCGCGGTGCACGAACTCCACCCAGGGGAATTCGTCGATGTGGCCGTTGGAGCAGGCAACAACGAAGCGGGCCGCTACGACGGTCGGGGGCTTGCCCTTGGTCTTGGAGCAGTTCTTGTGTACGTATCGGGTCCGGTCGGGACGGAAGGGGTTCTCATCGAGCTCGAGGAGCCCCCCATCAACTGTGGTCAAGAGGCTGCAAGCCGTGCAGCGCATCCAGCGAGGGAACGGCACGACGGGCACTCCCGTCCGGGCCCAGTCCTCGAAAGGATTCTTGCTCTCTTCGAGCCAAGGGGCCGAGCGCAGCGACGTCACGTGCGCAAGCCCAAGGGAAGGGTCAGCCCGGATGGCGGCCAGGAGTCGTTCCTCTACCAATTCGTCGGCGTATTCCATCTTCCAGTCATCGAGGCCGGCCACGATGATCGAAAAGTTCGGCAGGTCGACCATGGACCCGACGCCGAAGGTGTGCATGAGCTGGCTCGGGCGCACCCCGCCCACTCGGTGCGAATACGTCTTCTTGTGCGCCGTCTTGGGAGGGCTCATGGTGCCACGGCGTCTGTGCCGCCCGAGAGGTCCCCGGCGAACTCGCCATCTTGTGCAGGGTCGGGGTCCTCGACGGTGGGCTGGCTTGGCCCGGCACCAGTTTCTCCGGTGCCGGGGGCAGCCCACGGCCGGGGGTGCTCGATGCTCCAGTCCTTTTCATCGATGATCAAATTGATCGTGGGTTCCACCTCGCGCAGCGAGTTGGGAACAGCCCACAGCGGCCAGTCGCCGACCGTCGGTGTGCTGAGGAGCCCGGCGACGGTGGCCTTGTCCTGGTACCCGAGGGTGGCCCCGCCCCCGGACGCTTTGAGTTGTTCCCGGGCCCACTCGTCGAGCCGGTGTTGGAGCTGCGCCCTTACAAAGGTGGCCATTCCGGGCTTGCCCGAGACGTCCTCAGCCCGGGTAGCCAGGCGGTCGATTATCTGGCTCACGACCGGGTGACCGGTCGTCACGACCGCCTGTGCCCCGTTGTTGGGATTCCAGTCGGCAATCGAATCAAGGTGCTGGCGGAGTAGGGCTACGAAGACCGCCGTGAGCCCGCGGTCGAGCGCCCTGATGGCAAAGGGCGTTACCGAAAGAGCCTCGACCTGGCGGTAGAACGTCCCGTGGTAGTACTCGAAGGTCTCGTAGTGAGAAAAGTCCCGGGGTCGGGCCCAGTTGTAGAGGGTGACGACCAGGCCGGGGCCGGCATCGGTGCGCCCGACGCGCGAAGTGGCCTGGATGTACTCGGCGGTCGCTTTCGGCTGACCAACGCACACCATGAGTCCGAGTCGTGCCACGTCGACACCAACCGAGATCATGTTGGTGGCCAACAGCACGTCGATGGGCCTCGCGCTGTCTTCGGGGGCATCGGGATCGAAGCGCACCGTCAGCTCGTCGAGTCGGCCACCGACCTCGCCCGAGCTGATCCGGCTGGTGAGCTCCCGCACGATCATGCCCGAGCGCCTGGCCAGCCCGCGCTTGTCGGCATTGCGTAGGCGGGAGCGGACGTCATCGTCGACCAGGCGCTTGGCGCCGCCAAGCTCGCGCAGAGCACTGAAGTAGGCGACCATGGTCATCCACGGGTCGGCAGCCGCGCCCCAGCGCTCGTAGAGCACCTGAGCGGAGGCCAGCACCGTCGTGAACACGCGGGTCTCGACTGATGCCATCCGTTGGCCCGGGGCGCAAATCCCGAGGTAGAGCCGACCCGAGGCGCCGGTGACTCCCTCTGCGCCGCTGTCAGCGCCCACCGCACGCTGGCGGGCGAAGAAGCTGTCCTCTACATCGAGCACTGGCGGGGGGAAGACCGAAAGCCCTCGCCAGAAGAGGGCGTGGACCTGCTGGGCTGCCCGGCGCACGGTGGCCGTCGAGGCGATGACCTTGGGGCGCACTGTCGTCCCTTCCACCTCCCAACTAGCAAGCTCATCGATCACCGATTCGTAGAGGCCGACCAAGGTGCCGAGTGGTCCGGCCAGCAAGTGCAGCTCGTCTTGGATGATGAGATCAGGCGGACGCAGGGGGTCGCAGTCGAGCGTCTCGGCTCTGGGGAGTTGTGCCGTCTTGTGATGCTTGTCGGCCTCGGTCCGATCCGACGTGACGTCGAGCTCAGCCGAGCGGTATCCGTGGCGTTCGCAGCGCCTCGCCACCCGCCCGAAGAGCAGGTGCAACGGCCCCTTGAGGGGCAACTGGGCCCACTTGTCAGCGGTCGAGATCAAGAGTGCCGGCAAGAGGCGGTAGATCTCCTCGTCGACTGTGACAACCGGGAGCCCCTCTTTGTTTGACGCACCCTCGGTGAAGGCGCACTGCCCTAAGGGATCTCCGCAGAACACCAGCGTCCGCCAGCGGTCGGGGTCGTAGCGAGCGTCGGCCCCCGCGTCGAGGCGGCGCCCACACCACGGACAGCCCGAGAGAACGACGGGCTGGGACCCACGCACCCGCTTTCCCGAACGCTGCTCCTCGAGAGCTGCCTGTGACTCCTTGCCCCGGTTGGGGGTGAGGGACGAGCCGACCCACAAACCGATGCGAAACGGCGTGTCGCCCCATCGCTGGTCCTTTGCCACTTTGGTCCGACGAATCACTTCGCAGGCGCAGATGAGAGCCGAGGCACGCGAGAACTGGTCGCTGGTCAGCAGGCGCAACGTGTAGCGCATGAGGACAGCTACCCCCTCCGGGCCGTGCCCATCCACCGTCTCTTGGAGGCGCCGGATGGCGAGGGTGAAGGCGGTGAGGCCGAGGTAGGCCTCGGTCTTCCCACCACCAGTCGGGAAGAAGAGGAGGTCGACCAGGCCACTGCCGTGCAGGCGCTCTGGATGGTTGGGATCGGTCAGCGCCGGAACGTTCAAGAGAATGAAGGCGAGCTGAAACGGGCGCCATGACCGGTTCGCCGGAACATCGGTATCAGAGAGAGCGGCGTCCAGGTCGAAGACCTGGTCGTCGTCTCCATCGCCGGACGGCCTCAGAGCGGTCGCCACTGTGCGGATGCGTTGCTGCCACATCGCGTCGTTGGCAAAGGAGAAGGCCTCAGCCGCATCTGCGTCGTGGGCGAGTACGTCGATGCCGGCCCGGATCCGTGCCGCGGCCTGGCGGGCTGTGACGAGGGCGACCTCGATCGCCGCCTCGTGTCCACCGAGACGTGCGTCAGGATCCCCGGGCCTTGTGGCCTGCTTGTCGATCCAAGCCTCGTAGGCATCGACCAGCGGCTCGAGGGCAGCTCGCAGGCCGCTCTGGGGGGTCTTGGCGAGCGTGGCCATGTCGAAGACGGCACCCAAGAGCATCGGCTCCTCTTCGGCGGTTGGGGCTTCGGTGCGCGGCACCTCGAAGGACGGGATGACCCGAGTTTCGAGGCGCCGAGCACGGGTGGGGTTGCGCAGCCCCTGGGCGTCGGTGGCCATGACCGCGTGCACGGAAGTGCCGTGGCCGGTGGTGAACTCGATGTGGTTGCGGTACTGCAGGTCCAACAGCGCCACTTCATCCTCGGAGTCGAAGCTCCCGACGGTGCCGTGCTCGGAGAGCGCGACGTCTCGCCCGACGAAGGCGGGGACGGCGCTGTCGCCCCCAGGGGCTGCGAGCGTGAATCTGGCCTGGAAGAGCCACCGCTCGTCAGAGTTGGTTGCTGCCTTCTCCAGCTCGTTCACCAAAAAGGCGCTGACCAAGGAGAAGCCCTCGCGCTTGGAGACCCGCCCGCGCACAACGACGCTCGGATGATCGTCGGCGACCGGGAGTGGCCCGAAGACGCCTTCGGTGAGCGGAATGACCACTTCACCTTCCATCGGGTAGCGCTGCCACACGCGGCCCGGTCCGGCCGGTGTGGCAGCTAGCGGCGCCTCGGGCTCGCCGCCGAGTTCCTCGGGCTCGCGCACCTCTTTTACGTACTGGCCCCAGGAAGCGGTGAGCACCAGCTCGGAGACTTCGGGAATGACGACACAGGAGAGGCCGATCGAAGAGGGGAAGATCGACGATTGTGCCGCTGCCTGGTCAGTGTCGGGTACCTCCCCGGGCAGATCGGGGGCAACGTCGCCCTCAACGACCGCCTCGACGTTGCGCTCGGGGTCAATGCCGATGGAACCCTTTGGAGCGAGAGCTCCCACCAGATATCGGTCGCGCACCTGCCCACGGCCTGGCAGCACCTCGTCCTCTCCTCCCACCGGGCCGAGCAGGTCGGCCACGATCATGCGCTGGAGCTCGGCGCGCAGCTCGCTCGGTGCGGGCGGCGCCCCGGCTGATGCCACTGGGTCATCGCTCGCGATTGTGTCGATGCTCATTCTCCATCTCCTGACGAGTCAGATGAGAAGAGAGGGTCGAACAGCGTGAGCTCGACGTCGGCACCCGAATCACTCGTTGCCTTGGCTTTGCGGGCCACCCTCTTCGTATTGGCCGGCACGGCCCCTGCGAGCTCTGCGACGTGGCGCTCGTGGTTCAACTCGAGTAAGCGATCGAGGACTTCGGTCCGGGCCGCTGGGCCAATCGTGTAGCGAGTCCCTTGGGGAGTGTCGTGGAACCCGTGGTCGAGTTGGAGATCGCCCCAGCCGTAGGCGCCGCTCACCGCCAGGTCGAGCAAGACGTGGAGCTCTCGCAGCTGCACAATATCTGGGTCGTCGTCCGTGGGGTCGTGGACTCGGTTGTAGGTCTTGGTCAGCCCCCAGCCGTTGCGGAGCATCAACGGTACCCGGAAGACATCTAGCGCCTCGCCAGCTGCCTCAAGGGCAGGGTTGTTCAGAGGTTGTGGGAAGGTTTCGAAGCAGTCCGTCGGAATGTATCGAAGGTCGGTACGCATGGTGGCCGAATAACGCAGGGTCCACCAATAGTGAAAGGCACTTGCGATTAGTCCGAAATGAGCGCTGTCGTCGTATGAAAATACGACCAGCATGTGGGATAGCACCTGACCGGTGGTAACAAACACGGGCTGGAGGGTCTTACTTGTCTGAGCGATAACAAGAACGCGATCCAGTCCCGCTATGGCGGCGTACATCTCAGTACGCTTGTCTCCGTAGTGCCACCAGTACTTCCTATGTGCCTGTCGGTTGACCTTGTCTCGTAGAGGCTTTACTCGCTCTCGCACAATCTGCAGGCAGTCTGGATACTCTTCAGCGCGTTCAAGTGGCCAATCGAAGAAGTTGATCACCCACCTGCTGGGCGAGCAGTCCGGTCGAGAGTTCAAGTCCTCGCCATTGAGGTAGGGGAACACGACGTCAGCGTTCCGTTGGTCCCGCTGAAGGAGATCATTGGCCTCTTGTGGGTCGAGGACGAACCCAATCCCGTTGACAAACGAACCAATGAACGACCGTTTGCCAATCCCAGCCAATCGATAAGGCTGACCCAGTGTCCGACCACCGACTTCGAGAGCCGACGTGATTGTTTCGACCGACGCATTTTCCAAGGTTCTGGGTCCGTTCCAGTTCCCATGACGGAGCCACACTTGTGCGATCTCAAGGGTGGCGCTCCCCGGCCATGGGCGGCTCTTGACCGCACGGCTGATAATCCAGCCATTGGCGGTCAACGAGTCGAGGCCGACCTCGCGAGTGTCTCCCTGTGCGATTGTGTTGGTAGCGAGGAACCCGATTCCCCCGTCCTTACAAACGAGATCAGCGGCTCGCAAGAAGAAGTAGGTCACGAGATCGGCGTTGCCCTTGGCGCCGTCGGCGATCCACTTGACAAGTAGTTCTCGATAGTCGATCCCGTTTGAGCCGCTGATTCGCTTGCCACCGAGGAATGGGGGATTCCCGACCATGGCGTCGAACCCTGAGGTCGGCCGACTGACAAAGACCTCCGGGAAGGCCAGCGGCCAGTGCAGGCAGCGGCGGTGCGGGGCGGCGTCGGGGCGCCCCTCGTTGAGCCACGCGTCAGCTTGTGCGGAAAGCTCGGAATGTGCCTCGCGTCTCGTTTCATCATCGCCGTGTAGAAGGTCGCTGACCCTGCCCGCCACGCTGGCCAGGCGCGCGTCGAGGTCCCGTTTCGACTGACCGGCCGTCGACAGCGCCGCTCCAATCACCAAGTCGGCAATCGTCTCGACCGACTGCAAGGCTTGGACAGCCTGCGTGAAAAGGCGCTCCTTCTCCTCGGCGTCGCGCACGGTGATCAGAGGAACCGCCTCGAGGCGCTGGCGCAGCTCGAGGGCCTCCTTCACCAGCGGCTCCAGGTTGCCGGCGAAGTTGAGGGGGGCCACGGCCTGATACGGGTCGATGTGGAATCGGGCCACCTGGTCGAAGCTCGTGATGCCGAGCAACGAGTCCCCAGACCGGAAGGCATGGTCGAGGAAGCTGAACGGGCGCTCCTTGGCCATGGTCACCAGCCACAGCGAGAGCTTCGCCATCTCGGTAGCCATCGGGTCGCGGTCCACACCGAAGAGGCAGCGCTCGGCGACGGCCCGGCGCGCCGCGATGCGCACATCGTCGACGTCGTCAAGTGGGCTCGCTCCGGCCACGGCCGGGGTGGTGCCTTCGGCGGCCCACGCCTCGACCAGGCGGTCACCCAGGTAGCGGCATGCCGCGGTGATGATCGCTCCCGAGCCAATGGCCGGATCGCAGACCTTGAGGGCGAGGATCTCGGCGACCGACTTGAGTTTCCACTCCTCTGGCGGGGCGCCCTCGGCCGGCCCCGGGCTGTAGACGAGAGGCTCGAGGGCATAGCGGGCCACCTCCTCGGCCAACTCCTTGGGCGTGTACTCGGTCCCGGTGTCGCGGCGGTGCGAGACCTCGGTCACGTAGATCGACCCGGCCAAGAGGACCAGAGGGAGCCCCCGCAGGTCGTCGCGCAGCAGCCAGGCGAATCGCTGCAACCGGGCCAGAAGACCGTCGTCGTTGTCACACGCGGCGCGCAGCACGGCGCGGCGCGCATCGTCGAGTGGCTTGGCCAGCGCGGCCTCGATCTGCTTTTCGCTTCGCTTGGTCACCTCCACCAGCCAGGTCACGAACGCGCGTTGGCCTTTGGCCTCCTGGGCCACGAGTTCGGCCATGGCGACTTCGGGCTCGTCGCCGGGCCGGCCGATCAGGCCGAGCGTCACCCCTTCGGTGCGGCTGGCTGAGTGGTCGAGCAGGCCCTCGTAGACGTGGCCGATCTGTTCGACGTCGAGGCTCCGGAACGACAGGCGTCGGGCCTCGGTGACTCCGCCCTCTGTGATCTTGAGGACCTGGAGGGCGTCGAGGATACCGAGCACGGTGCGGTCATCAACCGGGATGGGTCGAGTGCCCTCGACGTGGCCCTCGCCCGGGCGTCTGCCTTCGAGGAACGGGTAGCGGTCCGGATCGAAGAGCCGACCACCGTAGGGAGGGAGACGAAGCTCGTCGTGGGAGAGCCCCCCGTGGACGGCCCGGAAGCTGGCCAGCAGGCGCGGCCAGGCGCTGGAAGTGTGCTCGAGGCTCTCCTCGTTCCCGATGGCGTCCGCTGTGTCGCGCAGTGCCTGGCGCAGCGTCGACACCGCGTAGGAGTCGTCGTAGAGCGCCTCACCGAGTGGTAACAGGCGGCGCTCCTCGGCGTAGAGGAGGAAGACGAGGCGCATCATCACCGTGCAGGCCGCCTCGTAGACGAGGTGCGGGTCGAGGCCGGTGAGCGCGGCGCCACCGAGCTCACGGTTGGCCCGGGAGAAGGCGCCGACCAGGAGCTCGACCGCTGCGCGCACCTGGCGCCCGAGCTGCCAGGTGACTTCGGCCTGGGCCGAGGCGGACTCGGCGATCAGGGCCTCGAGCTGGTCCTCGGGAGCCACTGCGAAGAAGCGCTTGGAACCGAGCACCGAGACGAAGGCGTCCAGTTGGGTGTGCTCGGCCGCCTCGGTGAAGACGCCGGCCACCCACGTCGCCCGGCCGATCGCTCCCTGCCGGGGTGCGTAGACGACGCAGAACCGGTCACCGTCGGTCACCAAACCGAGGGTCACGCCGGCGTGGCGCAGGTGTGTGGCCATCCGGTCGACCGGGCTGGCCGCCCACTGTTCCCCGGCCACATGGGCCGCGAGATCGGTACCAGCTGGCCAGATCGTCGCCAACAAGCGGGCGGTGGGTTCCTCGGAAGGAGAGACGATGGCGAAGTCGGCTCGCAAGGTGGCACCGTGCTCGGCGAGGAAGACGTCGAGGGCCTCAGGCACGGCTGGGCCTTCGAGAACGGCGGGCCCGAAGGAAAGGAGGCGCCGGAGCACCCAGCCCACGAACTCTTGGCACTCGTCGTCACCGGTACCCAGCTCCTCGTAGCGTTCGCGCAGGTCCACCCGCAGCCGAGCCGGTGTGCGGTCGGGCCCCCCGGGCCAGACCCGGCGGATCACCGGCAGGGTGAGGAACGGCCCGACCGGGTCGACCAGGCTCAGCCAGTCAGCGTGGCGGGCGGTCGTCCTGGTGCTCACGGTGCCTCCTGCGTGGCGGACGCAGACAACGCGGCGCCCAGCGTGTCGGTGAGCCCGATCTCACAGAGCCGGCGCGGGACGAGGAAAGTGATGGCCGCCGGGAAGACCCGCTCGCTCGCCTCCTCATAGCGACCTCGGATGGCCCCCTCTTCAGCGTCGGCTTCGGCCGGGATGGCGTCAACCCGGGCCCGCAGCGCAGCGACGTCGCGGACGAACTGCTCGCGCTCGTTCTCGGCGAACCCGAAGGTGAGCTGCTCGGGCTGCTCGAGCTCTTCGAGCTGGGCCAGGATCCCGGCGCGCAAGTCACCCAGCACGGCGCGCATGGTCTTGACCTCGTCTTCGACCTTGTTCGCCAGCAGCCGGACCAGGCTGTCAGCGCGGTCGTTGGCCCGCGTGAGGAGCGCGAGGCGCACCGGGTCCTCGAAAGTCGGCCAGGAGCTGGCCAAGGCTTCTCTTATGTGAGGCGGCGGCAGCTCATCGCTGGCGGCATCGAGCACCCTGGCCAGTTCGGACACGCCGTAGCCCTCCCGGCTGAACCGGCCCCGAGAGATGCGACCTCCCGCGGCAATGACCTCCTCGTGCAGCCGGTGGCCGCCTCGACCGGTGATGACGAGCCGGGCGTGGATGGCGATGACCAACTCGGCGAGCGCCTTGTCGGGCACCACCCGGGCAGTGACCCGGGAGAGGCCGGCCTCATCGCTCGACCAGATCCGCCCGCGCAGAAGTCGCATGGCCTGGGTCACCAACGGGTGGCCCAGATGCGCGAGCACGACATCGTCGGCACCATCGGCTGCGACGCCGTGGTCGAAGGTGATGGGGCGGATCTTCTCGGGCTCGAGCTTGTCAGGGAGGTCCAAGACGGTGCGGGCCCAGCTCCCCGACAACTGGCCGACCGTGAATACAGGACCATCAGGCCGGCGGTCTTTCGCCCCACGCTCGAGCGTGGCTGGGGTGAGGGCCGGCTGGCGGGCCAGCTCAAGCCCGACTTCGACCACGCGCTGCACTGCGGCCGGTGACATGCCGAGCTCGACCCGCGTCTCTTGGAGGCGCTGGGTCAGCCGGTACACCTCCTCGCGCAAGTTGCGCTCCACCTTGAGCACGCCCGCCGCCGCGCTACGGCGGGGGTCGGGCTGCACATCGACCGAGGCCCGGGTGTCGCCCAGCATGCGGCGCTCGACGGCGTCGGCCAACAACGGTCCGACGTTGCCCAGGTCCTCCCGGGCGGCGTTGAGCTTGTAGGCGAGGCGGCTCAGGAACCCCAGATCGTCTTCGAGGCTCCCGGGGGGCGCATCCCTCCAGCCAGCCCCGATGAAGTGGTAGATGAGCACTTCGGGCGAGGGCTGGAGGTGGCGATCGACCCGTCCAGCCCGTTGCTCCATTTTCGCCGGGTTGAACGGGGTCTCGATGTGCACGACACGATGACAGTGCAGTTGGAGGTCGATCCCTTCCGACGCGGCATCGGTGGCGAGGAGCACCCGCAGCGGGCGCCGGCTCGGGTCGGCTTGGAACTCGGCCTTGATGCGCTCCCGGGCCACCTCGTCCATGCCGCCGTAGAGGAGCGCCACCCTGTCGGTGAGCTCGCCCTGGGGCAGATGGTCGGCCAGCAGCTGGTGGAGGTAGAGCTGGGTGTCGCGGTACTCGGTGAAGAAGATGACCCGCTCGTCGTTCCACTCCCGTGCTCCGTCGGCGCCGACCGGCCGGCATGTGTCATCGATGAAGTCGAGGATGCGCTGAGCCTTGGTGTCCGCCTTGACCCGCCACTCCTCGGCCCATCGAGCCATCTGTTCGAGGAGCTCTTCCTGCCTGGCATCGATGGAGCCGCTCGCTTCGGCCGCGGCAGCGAGAGCCTCTTCGACCGCGTCCTCATACTCGTCGTCGTCGGCCACATCGTCGTCTAGGCGGTCAAAGGTCGCCTGGAGCGCCCGTGCATCGCCCTTCTCCTGACGCTGAGCCTCCAGAGTCCGGCGGTGGACCTCGAGGGTGCCGGCGAAGGAGGCGGGCGAGGAGAAGAGGCGTTTCTTCAAGAGCAGCGTCACGAAGGCCGAGGCCATCTGCGCCCGCTTGTTCCCTTGTCCCGAGGAGACCCGCAGGGCCGAGTACTCCTTCAAGAGACGGTGCACCTGGCGCTCGTGCTCTGGGTAGGCAATCTCGAGCTCTTCGATTACTCGCTCGGCGAAGCGCGGGGTGCCGTCGGCGTTGGCGAGATCGGGGTCCGCTCGCAACTCTGACTTGAGCCTCCTCACCATGGCCCGCCTGAGCGAGGCCTCCGACGGTTGGACCCCCCGGGCGAAGCGCTGAGGATCGAGCAGTTCCAACAGGGCCGTCCAGGATTCCGTGTAGCCGTTGTGCGGAGTGGCCGAGAGGTAGAGGTGGTGCTCGAAGTGCGGGGCGATCTCCCTGATGGCCTTGGTGCGCTGGGAGTCCGTGGCGTACTTGCCCCCGCCGGCCGGGGCCACGTTGTGGACCTCGTCGATGAGAAGGATGTCGAACTCGCGGGGATACGAAGGAGTGGGCGGGAGCACTTCACGCAGGAGCGACATCGCCCGGGGCCTCTTCAACCAGTCCATGGAGACGATGAGGCGGGGGAAGTGCCGCCATGGGTTGGCGGCCAAGCCCCGCTCTCGGCGCAGACGCCGGATCAGCTCGGCATCGACGATGCGGAACTCCAGGCCGAACTTCTCGGCCATCTCGCTCTTCCACTTGAGGCAGAGGCTGGCCGGGCAGACGATGATCACGCTGCGGGCCCGGTGGCGCAGGATCATCTCTTGGACGACGAGGCCGGCCTCGATCGTCTTACCCAGCCCCACGTCGTCGAAAATCCCCAGGTTGACGCGCGGCATCGAGAGGGCCCGCACGACGGGGTCGAGCTGGTAGGTCTCGATGGTGATCCCAGAGCGGAACGGGGCCTGGAGAGCCTGGGAGTCAGCCGAGGTGATGGCGCCCCAGCGCACCGCATTCAAGAAGGCGTCGAGGCGGGCCGGGTCGTCGAAGTGCTCTGCGACGGGCACCGGCAGGGTCTCCTTGTGCAGGATGGCGGCGTCAGGCTCAACCTCCCAGATGACGCTGAGGGCATCGCCCAGTCCGTCGTCTTCAACCGAGGTGAGCTCAACCAGATGCTGGACCTGCTGGGCGTCGCTGCGGACATCCACGTCGATAGTGCCACGGCGCACCTCGCTGACCACCCAGTGGCGGCCGCGTACCCGGACCAGCTGGTTCAGTTCGGGCAGGGCAACCGCCGGCCTGGTCTGGAGTACCGTCACGACGTGGTCCCGGCCATGAGCAGGCCCCGGCTCAGATTGGGAGCATTCGTCAGAGCGATGTCATCGACAATGTCGGTGGATGCTTCGAGCACCTTTGAAGGGTAGGCGAGAGCAAGGAGGTTGAGCGCTTCGAGTCTCTTGGCGGCATCCCACGGGTCGGCTCCTCGCGGATTACCCCGCGACGCGATCCTCGGGACGGTGTGGAGCTGGTCGACTGCTTTCGAGACTGCGAGAGCCCGTGGGCGATGCCAAATCACTGGCACTGCCAATTGCGCCCGGCAAAAGGGCAGGCTCGGACTAACTGGTCAAATGCTCAGGGGACGTGCACGTAGGGCGTGTTCAGGGGCGTTCTTGGCACTAAGTGTCCGTCGTGCGATTCGAGGATCAGACCCGACGAACTGACGGAAGCGCTGGATGGATAGGAGTGAAAGTCCACTGGAACCGAGATGCGGCACTGCTCCAATACGGCGTCGCGAATGAACTGAGACACCGAGGCCCCCTTCTCGGCCGCCATGCGGCGGACCTTCTCTTGTTCCTCCGCTCCAAGCCTGACGGACACCATCGAACTGCGCGCCTGCTCTTTCATTTCATCGACATCTGCCATCTTGACCTCCTCATCGATTTGGTCTCCAGGACCAGGTCGACCATTTAGCGTTCGCACTTTAACGTCATACGCAGGTATGACGCAGGTTGCCCTGCAATGTCCCACTCTGTCATACGCCTATGGTCTATTGTAGTCACCAACGTCATACGTGAATAAGGAGGTTGTACTATGGAGGTAGATGCCTTTCTCGCAGACTCAGTGGTCGCCGCTGACGGCAAGCTTTACATACAGGGAGCTGGTTGGAATGTGCTGATGGCGGCACAGATCCCATTTCGCCAACCCAGGATCGGCGTCGGCATCGTGGTCCGAGTGCCATATTCAGCGACCAATGAGATGCATGAGTTCTCAATCAAGGTCGTAGATCCCGACGAGAACATGATCGCGCTGGGCGTTGCGCCTCCGGGAGTCGAGTTGCCCGACGGCAAGGTCCGAGAGCTCAAGGGAAAGTTCAATATCGGCCGCCCCCCGATGGTCGTCCCGGGTGACGAGCAGGTCATTCCCATCGCCATCAACCTTGACGGGGTCGAGTTCACTGAACCAAACCAGTACAGCGTCGTGATCTCCATCGATGGGAGCGATATGCGTCGTCTCCCGATGCGGGTGCGGGTTATCGACCTACCGGGGATTCAGCAACAGCGATTCGGGTGAGACGTGAGCGATCCTGCTCCCGCCAATACGGGCGTGACCATCGTGCACAAAATGGTGGATCGCCATCTGGTCGATCAGTTAATTCACGCGTCAGATGGCCTTCAGATTTACCTCGTCGCCGTGTTTGCAAGTATCAGTGCCGCTGTGGGGTGTGGGGTCGTGCTGGCGGCGGGGGTCAATCATCCGCAGCCTGTCTACGGCCTTATGGCGATTCTCGTAGCGGTCTCAACTGTGCTGGCACTGGTCGTAGCCAAGGAGCGGAAGGGCGTCGACGAGGTTCGGTCGAATCTGGACGCTGCGACCTATGAACTACCGGTGTCTCTGCAATTCACAACCCTGGCCCCGGGGGCAACCGCCACTCCTACGATGACCCTTGGGTTGTTGCCGCCTGAAACCACTCTCGACCCGCCGCCCTAATGGCGCCGCGGTGAACCTCATCCGCCTCGTCTTTGGGCACCGCCCCACTCGCCCATTCCGTCCGGATCATTCTCGTTGGTCGGAAAAAATGGTGGACGAGACCCAGCAGATGGTTCCGACCGGCTTCTCCCAGAGCACCAGCGGAAATAGCGACGCACCCCTGTGCACTAGAGCGAATGGGGAGAAGGTGAACAAATGCGGGCGAACCGGTCTTGAGATGAATCCGCTCCTCGGGAACGTAACTAGACACGTGACTAGAAACGCTGGCAAGCGCCGCGAAATCCCTGCAAACCGTGACTAACTCTGCCTACTCTCAACAGGACATATTTTGGCTCTGATCTGCGAGAACGCCGAAATAGGCAGCGCATTACGAGTGCGCTTGCTCTACCGACTGAGCTACCCAGGCATCTTGTTTACTGCGTGCGGCCACTTCCTACTGACAGGTCCAGGCAAGGCGGGACAGCTTACCCCGCACGGTCGGGATACCGCGAAGCGGAGCTCGGACATACAGCGTCCGCCCAATGTCACCAGGTGTTTCAGCCGGGTAGTGCTCGCGGGGTAATGGAAAATAACCATACCGGTCAGGTAACTTATTCTAAAAACACTTGCCTGCGGATACTTGTCGGGCGGATACTTGTCGGCCGAACACGTGTCGGCGGGGCACGTGTCGGCGGGGCACGTGTCGGCGGGGCACGTGTCGGCCTGCGCCGCCACAAAGGCGATCACGTCGCCAGGGAGCCGAGCCGCACCAAGAGGGCCTGCAGGAGCAGGGACTCCTGGGGGTTCCGGGGCAGGGCCTGCGCCGCCTCGGTGATCAGCCGCACCGCGTCGGCGGCGGCCTGCGCATGGACGGCGGCGCCGAGCGGTTGCGCTTCATCAAGGGCATCCAGCGGATGGGCCTGCGTCTCGGTGACATCAAGGAGCTGCTCGATGTGCGCGACCGGGGCAGTTGTCCCTGCGGGCACACCGATGCACTCGTCGAGCGACGGCTTGCTGAGGTGAACGCCGAGATCGAACAGCTCGAAGGGGTGCGAGACCAGCTCCTCGGGCTCAAGAAGCGCAACGGCGAGTGCATGGATGCCGCTGCCGAAGACTGGTACTGCGCGATCAACGATGCGAAAGGAGGTGGAAGATGACGCCTTGCCCGCACTGCGGCTGCACCTGCGGCTGCCGTCCCTGCTGTTGCTGCGGAGGTCGATAGCCCCGAAGTGACGATGAGGCCGCCCGGGCGGCACGTCGTCGCAACCGAGCATTCCTCTTGACAAGCGACTGCTGTATAGAGGCAGGCACCATGACACAGCTGGCGTGATCGACCCGGCATATTCAGGCCGGTGAGTTGAGACTTCTCCTTCCCGACGGAAGGAGAAGTGACGATGAAACACCCCGCCAGCACGGCCGTGAGCGGAGGGTGCCGCTGTAGCGTTATTGGCACTCGAAGGTCAGAGTGCTAATCACGAAACGGAACCGACAATGGCTGACATTGAGATAGTGGGAGAACCGACCGAACACGACAGTCCGATACCCGGCTCCGTGGTCCTGACGTGGACGCTGGTGGGCGCACCGGACGCTGAACAGGTCCAGTTATTCAACGATACGAACGTCGCCTATGCCGGTCCTGGTGCTCTCGATTTTCAGAACATAGACCATCCCACAATCGCCTGGACTTCCGTTCGGTGGACTGTGCCAGCACATCTGAAGCAGCATGCGCCCCAATACATCGACCAGCGGATAACGCGGGCCAACGGTCCCGCTGACTGAGCAGGCGCACATATTGCGCAGCTGGTCGTCAGATCACGCTATGAATTCGTTCGTGTCCCAATTCGTGTCCCAATCGGGCGCAAACCGGCACAACTAGGCACTACTCAGTGGCGTCCACCAGGCACAATCCCTGATCAGAGCGGGTATGCAAAAGTATTAGCAGTGAATCCGATTCGGCCGCTCTCGCACCTCTCCAACAGGAGTTTCACATCCGGCGAGAACTGGTGCTCCCACCCAACGCCTGACTCCGTGCCCGCCAGCCTACGTGAACGATCGCCGGGCGTTTGGCGTGTCCCCCCGCAGCCCCTCCGACACGGCGCAACCCGACCTCGGGCGCCGGCCCCGGGGCAGGTCGGGTGCCCACATGGGCACGAATAGGGTGGCGGGCGGTGCCCACGCCGCTCCCCGATCCCGGATCTGCGAACCTCAGCCCGCCCGACGCGGCCGAGGTGCGGATCCTCAGCCAGGGTGTCGTCGCGGCCGCGTCGCCGGCAGGGGGCTTGACGCGGATCCAGAAACTGCTGGTCGACGCGCTGTTCAAGGCGATGACCGGGCACCCGGTGACGCTCGACGGGACCACGGTCGATGCCGCGGCGTTCGCCGAGCACCTGGCCCCGCGAACGATCGAGTTCCGGACCCGGATCGTGCAGATCATGGTGCTCCTGGGGCTTGTCCTCAGACCTCTGCCGCCAGACGTCGCGGGACGTATCGCACGGTTCGCCGCCGAGTTGGGAGTGGACGAAGGCATGCTCGACGTCGCCAAGCGGTTTGCTGATGGCAGCCTCGGATTGGCCGCGGTGGACTTCGAGCGAAATGGGTACACATCCACCTGGAAGCCGGAGGACGCCGCGGCACTGCACTCCTCACGGGAACTGGCCTCCGCCTGGGATGCCGCCGTCGATGACCCGGCCCTCGCTGCCCGCTGGGAGGAGCTCGAACGCCTCCCCTCGAACACGCTCGGCCGCCGCATGGCCGATTTCTACCGGGCCCGAGGATTTGTCTATCCCGGTCGGCCCGGGTCCGCTCCTCCCTTGCTGGCCCAACACGACTGGGTCCACGTCGTCGCGGATTACGGCACCACCGTCGAAGCCGAACTCGAGGCCTTCGCGTTCATTGCACGGGCCAACGACGACATGCGGGCCTTCTCTCTCCTGGCCATGGTCGTCGCACTCTTCGAGACCGGCTACCTGCGTACCGGCGCAGGACTCTTCGAGTCCTCGCCGGGCCACCTATCCGACCACGGCATGGCCACCCGGGTGGCCGATGCCATGCGCCGAGGCGCGCTCTGCCGGGGAAGCCTCGACTTTCTCCGCACGGATTGGTTCACGCTGTCCGGCCTGACGATCCCCGAGGTCCGTGACCACTTCGGCGTCCCACCCAAATCCTCCGACGCCATCGCCGCTGGTTCTGTGGGACCGTGGGACCGTGGGAGCCAGGAGGTATCAGCGCCTTTCAGGTGCGCGCCGGCACCGCCCTGGCCCAGGCGCGCGGAGAGCCGTACGAATCATTCGGCGCGCTGATTGGGAGTGGGCCGTGAACGGCGCCGTACGCTGCGCGCCTCACCCCGCCTGGGCACCCGGTCCCTGCAGTCCGATCGCCGCTGTCAGGCGCCGCAGTTGCGCCGGATCCCAGGGTCGGGGAACCGGGATCAACGCCCGCTGGACGCCGACGTCCTCCAACGACGCCATGTAGTCGCCCACCCCGCCCAGGGGGCCGATGTAGAGCGCGCCCGCAGGATCTTCACCGGGCAGGCACACCTCCCGCTGGGCATAACGGGCCCGGGGAGCGGCGCGCACGGCGTCGGCTTTGCCTTCGATCTCCGGCGCGGTCTCGCAGAACTCGAGCCGTACGGTGGCGGTGATCTCCACCGTTCCCGATCGTGAGGCATTGGCCTCTTCCTCCCGGAGGAGTTGCACCCGCTCCTGCAAGAACCTCGGAGAACCGGTGGCGTTCCAGGCCCGGCCCCAACGCGCCGCGATACGGACCGCGTGATCGGACCCACCTGCGACGAGGAGGGGCGCCGATCGCTGGACCGGCCGCGGCCGGAGTCGAGCTCCCCGGAGCGGAAAATCGCCCTCCCTGTACACCGGATCCGGGCTCTCCCAGAGCGCCACCAGGGTGCGGCAGGCATCTTCGAGAAGCTCCAGGCGGCGAGGGGCCGGCGGGAAGGGCAGGCCGAACGCCGCATGTTCGGATGCCGACCACCCCGCACCCACCCCGAGCTCAGCCCGCCCTTCGCTGATGACATCGAGCGTCTGGATCGCCCGAGCCAGAACGACCGGGTGACGGGTCGTGATGGGCGAGACCATGGCGCCGAGACGCAGCGTGGTGGTCACCGGGGCGAGCGCGAGCAGGAGGGAGACCGCGTCGAGCAGTCCGGCGTCCTCGTCGAACCCCGCCACCGCCATGAGATGGTCCGCCGCGAAGAGGCTGTCATAACCGAGCTCTTCGGCCAGGAGGGCCGCGTCGCGGATCTCCGGCCACGTCAGCCCCGTTGTTCCGCTCAGCGAGTAGCGCACGTGATCGGTCTCTCAGCGTGCCAGCTCGAGCGGGAACCGCTTCATCCCATTGAAGAAATTGGAGGCGACCCGGACCGGTGGCGCACTCATCGTCAAGCGGGACAGCAGTGGGCGGAGCTCTTCGAACACGACGCGGGCCTCCAGGCGGGCCAGGTGAGCACCCAGGCAATGGTGTGGACCACCCGCTCCGAGTGACACATGGGGATTGGGAGTGCGCCCGATGTCGAAGGCATCGGGCGCACTGAAGACATGTGGATCCCGGTTGGCCGACACGATCCACAGCGTCACCCGGTCGCCGGCGCCGATGCCGACCTCCCCGACCGCCGCGTCCTGCGTCGCCCGCCTCGAATGATGCAGGACCGGGCTGACCCATCGCAGCATCTCTTCGACTGCGACGGCACCGGTGACGGTTCCGTCGACCAGGCGGCGGCACTGGTCCGGATGCTCGAGCAGCGCCAGCAGCCCGTGCGAAATGAGCTGGCGTGTGGTTTCCGTGCCGCCCACAATGAACGTGTCCAGAAAGTTCGCGACCTCCTCGTCGCTGAGCTCCCGCTCTCCCAGCCGTCCCTCGAACAGCGTCTGGGACAGCAACGGCCTCTCGCCGGTTCGCTGTGCCCGGGCCAACTCCACGCAGTACGCGCCCAACGCAACGCGGGAGGCCTCGGCCGTCGACTCGGTGGGCCGATAGTCGGGATCCGCGTTCGGCATGACGCTGTTCGTCCATCCGACAATGAGGTCCTCGTCGTCGAACGGAACGCCGGTCAGTGTCGCCATGACGCGGAAGGGAACGGCACAGGCGATTGCATTGACGAAATCCCCACCGCCCTCGGCGACGAATGATGCGATGGCCTCCCGGGCAATCCGACGCACCATGTCCTCCAGGCGGCCGATCGGGATCGGCGTGAACGGCGCCATCACCAGCCGGCGGTAGCGACCGTGCTCAGGCGGATCGAGCGCGGTGATGGGCTTCCACTTCGGCGCACCCGCGTCCGCCGGGTCGACCACTCCGTCACTGCTCGAGAATCTCGTCCAGTCTCGGTTGCACTGCTCGACGAGCTCGTAGGACGTGACGACCCAACAGGCCATGGCCGACGACCACCACACTGGTTCGTTCTCGCGCAGCCAGCGCAGATCGTCGAACGGCACGCCGGCTGCGAACCTCTCGGGCCTGAGGTCGATAGTGGTCGCGTCGATCACAAGCGTCCCGGCCTGACGACCTTCGTAGCTCCGCTCCCGACCTCGTGCATTGCACGCGCACCGTACCGCATGGGAGCCGACCATCACCTCTCCGCCCTCACGGCTCGTCCCGGTTCATGCCACCCTCGGTGCCCTCCCCGCACCGGAAATGGACGGGGGGTTCAGGGATGCACTCCGGATCAGTTCGTGGACGAACCCGTGAGGGACGCTGCGGCCTGGGGAAAGCTCTGGAACGTTCCCACCTCGCCGGCCGGCGGCGACGTCACGTTGACGGTCGTCCCGTAGTCGGAGAATTCCATGGTGATACCGGCGTTGACCAGCTGACCGCTCACCGTCTCGGTGACGATTTCAGGACGGTCGGCCGACGAGGTCGATGCATCTGGGCCGGTTCGGCCTTGGCTCCCTCGGGGATCGCCCCCTCGTCACGAGGAAGCGACTATCCGACAGTTGAAGTCTCGAACATCGAGACCACCGGTGGCATCACCTGGGGGTCGGCCAGCGCCGGTGGCACGGCTGACTCGAATGGGCGGACGCCCGGGAAGCGGGCCTTTTCCGTCCAGGCTCTCCCGTCCCAGTAGCGCTCCGTATTCGGACGAGTCGTGTCGGGGTACCACCCACTCGGTGCGTTCACGCGGTCATTTCCTTCCCATTCCGGCGGTTCTCAGAGCCCGCTCGCCCGGGCGGGCGCGGGCCGGTCGAGCCGATCACCCCCGTCAAGGAGCAATTGCCACAGTATTGATCGGGGAGGGCACCGACGACTTGGGCCCAAAGGCCCAATTCACGTGGGTCGAAAGACCCAAATAGCGGCCTCGCGGGAGGGGGGGACCGACGGTTCGGCCGCAGAAGACGCCCCCCGAAGATCAGGCCGGCCGGGAGTGCCTCAGCCGACTCAAAAAGAATGTCGCAGGCCCCTTGGCGGCGGGGATCCTGGAACTATCGGCTGAGGCACACACTCCGGCTATGGCGATCAGGCGGAAGATCGCTGAAGCGAACTATTTCCATGCCTCTCGGATCTCAAACACCGAACTGAGAATTTTCTTCTCCCGGCCTCAGACGAGCGATTCGAGCTGGTCGTCGGCCAACATTGCGGCCAGGAGGGAGCGGTCGCGTTCATAGGTGAGCAACAGGCCGGCGCTCGCGATGTCCAGCCATCGAAGCTCGTTGACCTCCTCGTTGGGTTCGAACGAACCCGTTTCGGCCGACATCACCCAGTACCCCACCACCTTGGGCCGACCCTTGCGGTCGATGTACTCGGTGTGCCCGATGAACCGCAGGAGTCGGCAGATAAAACCGGTCTCCTCGAAAACCTCACGCTGTGCGGCCTCTTCGAAGGTTTCGCCTTCTTCGAGCTTTCCCTTGGGATACGACCAGTCCTGATGGATCGGGCGGTGCACCAGGGCGATCTGGAGCTGTCCGGCTTGCCGGCGGACGAGCAGGCCGCCGGCAGCCTGAACGACCTCGGTGGGGTTGTCGAGTTCCATAGTTGTAGTTCGGGTACCCACTGTAGGCACCCTACGTCGTGCGCACCGTTGCGCCGTGTATCCCCCATTCCTCGGGTACACCAGCTGTACCCTGGCCAGATGGGTCACGAAACGGACATCGTCGGGGTCCAATGGCAGTTCGACGCGCTCGACCTTCGCCCGGTTGAGCGCTGGTTGGCGGCGCTCCCCACGCTGTCCATCGGGCACGACGACCCGAGGACGCTGGCCGCGGAGGCCCAGCCGTCGAGGCGTCTGCTCGATGCCTACCTCGACACCGGTGATTGGCGGATGGCGAGAGCAGGCTTCGTCGTTCGTACCCGGCGGCACGGGCGGCACGACGAGATCACCCTCAAGACGGCGCGCCGGGCTGAAGCGCCCCTCCCTCGAACGCTCGACGCCTCCGAAGATCTCCCCCAGGGCGGCGTCAGCGCGCTCGGTCCCGAAGGCCCCGTGGGGCGCCGGGTCCATGCCGTCGCCGGGCGCCGGCCCCTGCGCACGGTGCTCAATGTCCGCACGCGACGCATGCCGTTCGTGCTCCGCGTCGATGGGGTCGAGGCCGCGGAGATCGCGCTCGATGACACCGAAATCGTCGTCGGCAACGGGCAGCGCCCCATGCAGATCCGGCGGGTGGAGGTCGAGGTGCTCCCCGAGTGGGCGGACGTGCTGGCGCCGCTCCTCCTGCAACTCCGCGGGGCGTGCGGGTTGCGGCCCGCCACGCTCTCCAAATTCGAGGCAGGCCTCTTGGCACGCGGTGTCGTCATCCCGAGCCCGCCCGATCTCGGACCGACCGAGATCGAACCCGAAGCGACCCTGGGTGATGTGGCCTACGCCGTCCTGCGTCGCCAGCTCGGCGTCCTGCGGGCAAAGGAGCCCGGTACCCGGCTGGGGGAAGACCTCGAAGAACTGCACGAGATGCGAGTGGCGACCCGGCGCTTGCGCGCCGCCATGGACCTCTTCGCCGACGTCCTCCCGCTCCGTGCCCGCAACTTCCGGGACGAGTTGGGATGGCTCGCCGTCGTTCTCGGAGCGGTCCGCGATCTCGATGTCCAGTTGGAGGCGCAGGACGCCATGGTCGAGGCGGGGCAACGGGAGCTCTGGGCCGACCTGACCTCTCTTCTGCTGGCGGAACGCGAGGCCACACGAACCGATCTCCTGGCTGCGCTCGACTCCGCCCGTTGGGAGCGGATCAAGAACGGCCTGACCTCCATGGTCCAGCAGGGCCCCCACCGTCGCTCGACGGCGACGCGTCTCCCTGCCCTGGCGGCCGTGCCAGATCTCATCGTTTCCCGCCATGCCTCAGTCGTCAAGGCGGCGCGACGGGCGAAGCGATCGGGCGAGGCGGCCGAATTCCACCGGCTCCGCATCCGGTGCAAGCGCCTTCGCTATTCGCTCGAGTTCAGCGCCGAGCTCTATGGCGGGCGCACCAAGCAGTACACGCGGCAGTTGACGAAACTCCAGAATCAACTCGGCCTGCTCCAAGACGCGGAGGTAGCGGCCAACCGCCTGTCCCATCTCGCTCTGACCGCCGACCTCCCGGCCTCCACCGTCTTCGTCATGGGTGGCGTGGCCGAGCAGCATCGGCGGGAACTCGTGCGCCTCCTCGAGCAATTGCCCCGTGAGGTCTCACGCGTACGCGGTCCCGAATGGGACGAGGCGACGATGATGATGGAGAGAGGTCGAGACCAGGCGCTCGCCCTGATGCCACTGGCTCGCCGGGCGCTTCGTATCGTCCCGGTTTCAGATGCTCCCGCAGAGAGGGCGGCGGTGAACACGGCTCCGATGGCCCCCTTCGTGCTGCCCGAGGTCGTCAGGACCATGAGCGTCGGCGGGGAGAGCCCGGCCTGAATCAGGCCAGGGGAAACGGCTCAGGATCGCCCATCACCACATGGGGCTCCTCGGTCACGATGAAGTGCAACTGCCCGGTGTCGAGGAAGCTCTCGATGTCCAGCCACAGGGCGGAGAAGTCCGGTTCCGCCATGTGCGCCCTGTACGCATCCATGTTCTCGAACCACTGCACGGTCACTCCGTCGAAGCCGGGATCGTCGTCCCCGCTGTAGTCGGAGAGCGGCCGCGGGTGCTGTTCGTAGCGCAGCACGTGGCGACCGCTCTGGCTCGCCGCAATGAGAGGGCCGTGGACCGTACGCCAGTGCTCATGGAATTCGCTCGGGGTGAGGCCCGCTTTGCGCCGCAGGATGCATGTCAGTCTGACCACGTCGGTCCTCCCCCGGTTGTGCGTCGTGCGTCGCGCCCTGGGTCTCGAACAGTAGGCGATGCCCGTGGCCCGCAGCAGGCCGTACGGCACCAGAGGAGTACGTCCACTGCCCGGACAAGCGAGATTCTCATCGTCCCGTACGCTTCACGCCCATGCCAGTGACGGTGTTGGGGACGACGGCACTGACCCCGGCTCACATCGTCTTTCTCCTCCTCGGCGGACTCAGCGCCGGCATCGTCAACGGCGTGGCGGGAGGGGGGAGCCTCATTTCGTTCCCTCTGCTCCTGGCTCTGGGGTACCCCGCCCTGACGGCCAACATCACCAACACGGTGGGGATCTGGCCGGGCTACGTCGGGGGCGCGGCGGGATTCCGCAATGAGATCGGCGGGCAGAGCGGACGCCTCGTGCGATTGAGTCCGATTGCGGTCATCGGCGGCATCGCCGGCGCCATCCTGCTCCTGACCACCTCCTCGGCTGCCTTCAGGAGCCTGGCGCCATGGCTCGTGCTCGGGGCCTCGCTGCTGTTCGCCGCGCAACCGCTCCTCAAGCGGGCCCTGGGCGGATCGGCGCATGCACCGCCGCGCACCCGGCCCCTCCTCTTGAGTGGCGGCACCTTCGTGGCCTCCGTCTACGGCGGCTACTTCGGCGCCGGTCTCGGCGTCATGCTGCTCGCCATTCTGGGACTGGCCCTGCCCGATTCCATCGTCCGCACGAGCGGCCTCCGCACCGCCGTCTCGATGCTGGTCAACGGGGTGGCCGCCGCCGTCTTCCTGATCCATGGCGGGTTGGCGTGGCGGGCCGTCGGGCTGCTCGCCGCCGGCAGCCTCGGGGGTGGATGGATCGGAGCACGGGTGGCCTTGTCGATTCCCGCCGTGGCCCTCCGCATCGTGGTGGTCGCCGTGGGCCTGGCCACGGCGGTGAAGCTTCTCGTCTGACCGGCGTGCATCGCGACCCGGCGACGAGGCGACCCGGACTACCCGGCGACGAGGGGATAGTGGCCCACGACGGCCGCCTCCAACTGGCGCCGCTGCTCGTGGCGCGCCGCGCGCGCCTGGCCATGATCGATCGGCGCCAGGAGCACGTTCGATCCGGGCGCACATTGGCCGAGCAGCCCGTGATCCACTGCGGCGACGACAGCCGCGACCGGGTACCCACCAAGGGTGGCGTGGTCGGTCAGCAGGATCACGGGTTCACCATTGGGCGGCACCTGCACGGCGCCGGTCACCATGCCCTGGGAGTCCAGTTCGACCGCCGGTCCCGGGGCCAATCTCACGGCGTGTGTGGACGGATCGCGACGGAGCCGCACCCCGATGCGATTGCTCTCCGCGTCAACCGTGAAGCGCGCCGACGCAAGAGAGGCGAACGTGCCCGGGGCAAACCGTTCGGGGTGCGGTCCGGGCAAGACGCGAAGGATGATCGTCTCGCCCCCGATCGCTCCCGTCGAGACCCCGTCTGCCAAGTGGTCGCCCAACGGAGGCCGCATGGCGCCGGCCCACAACCGGTCGCCCTGTCCGATCGGCCCCGGGCCGAGCTGCGACAGCTGATCGCTGGCGCAGCTTTGGAACACTTCGGGGCCCGCAAAGCCGCCCGCCACCGCGACGTACGAGCGAAAGCCGTCGCGCACCGGACCGACCACCAACTGCTGTCCCGCGGTGATCGGCACCACCCGTCCCGGCGACACCGGTTGTCCGTCCACACTCAGGTCCGGCGCGGCGCCGACCACGGCGACGAAGGTTGACCGCAGACAGCGCAGCGTCGGGCCACGTGCGGTGATCTCCAGCGCACCGGCCCCAACCGGATTGCCCACGAGCAGGTTGGCCAAGCGGAACGAGGAGGGATCGGCCGGGCTTGCCGCGGGCACACCGAGGGCCGCAACACCTCGCCGCCCTGCATCCTGCAGGATCGTCCGCACGCCGGGCTCTTCGACTGTGAAGACGGGGTGCGTCGTCGGGCTTTCTGCCGGGCGCACGCGATCGTCGGGAGACACCGCCACCTCGGTCGACCTCTGCGGCGCCAGGGCGACACCCCGAGGCACCCTGGCAAAGCGCACGCGGTCACCGGCCGCGAGCCGGGCGAACGGGGCGACGAATGGAGTGAACAGGGGCACGTCGGTGCGGCCGATGAGCTGCCAGCCACCGGGCGACGCCGTGGGATAGACGGCGGCATACCCATTGGCGAGCGCTACCGATCCGGCCGGGACCAAGGGGCGCGGGCGGGCACGCCGCGGCACGCGGCGCAGTTCGTCGGGCAGGTCCGCGAGGTAGGCGAACCCCGGGGAGAAACCCACCACGGCCACGGTGAGGAGGGCGTCGGTGAGGACGTCGACCAGGGTCTCGGGCGACCACCCCGCGATCTCCGCCACCTCGGTCAGGTCCGGTCCATCGAAGACACACGGGATGACGAACGGATCGCCCTCAGCGGTCGCATCGCCCCCGGGGAGGGCCTCCGCACCGGACGGCCCGAGCGCGTGGTCCACCAGCTTCCTCAGCACCAACCCTTGCGACTCGGGGCCATCCGCCGCAGGGTCGAACGCCACCAGGACCGTGGCCAGCCCGCCCACCACCTCGGCCAGGTCGTCGAGCGCCGCTCCCTCGACCGCGCGTACCAGGCGGCGCGCCGACTCCGGATCAGCGACGCCAATGAGCACCGCGTCGTCGCCCAGGCGACGGATCTCTCCCACCGGTACTGATCGGGGCGAGGCGCCGTTGCTCATGTCAGGGACGGCGCGCCGGGGGCGCCGTCACCGCCACACCGGCCTCGGCCAGCGCACGGAGAACGGCATGGGCCATGGCGACGGCGTGAGGGGAATCGCCATGGATGCAAAGCGTGTCCACCGGTAACGAAAGGGTCATGCCTTCTTGGGTGATCACCTCTCCCTCGAGAGCCAAGCCCAGTGCTTGGATCGCGGCCTGCGACGGGTCGCTGTACACCGACCCGGCCACCTGGCGCGCCACGAGCTCACCATTGCGCCGGTAGGCGCGGTCGGCAAAGCCTTCTTGGAGAACGTTGAGGCCCGCCGCGTGCACCCGTGCCACGGCCGGCGCGCCGGCCGGGAGGACCAGCCAGGTTTCCGGCCCGCACAGCTCGAGTGCGACGGCGAGCAGGGCATCACAGCTCGACGTCCCCCGTCCCACCTCGCCATAGAGCGCGCCGTGCGGCTTGATGGACTGCACCGTTGCCTGCACCGACGTCGCGACTTCCACGAGGGCACCTATCTGCTCCTCCAACGCGGACGACAAGTCGCGGGGTGTCATCTTCAGCGGCCGGCGGCCGGACCCATCCCGGTCGGGGTAGGACGGGTGGGCGCCGACGCGCACGCCGTTGTCCCGCGCGGCCAGGACCGTGTCGCGCATCGACGCTTCGTCGCCCGCGTGCCCGCCGCACGCGATATGCGCCGAAGTGACCAGACCGAGAAGTGCGCGCTCGACGGCGATACCGACCGCGTCAGTCGCTTCACCGACATCGGCGTTCAGGTCGATGGCGCGCTCTTCATCCGGCACGGAGATCGTCCACCACGACGCCATCGCGGAACGTCACGCGCTGGTTTCGTCGCGTGGGGACTCGCGTCCCACCCATGACCGACCCTGTCACGTTGAGGGGATCGGCGCCCGCGACGACCAGTTGTTCGCCGTCCGGTGATCGGCGATGGACCTTGAGAAGCTCCGCTGCCGCCTCGGGCAGCGCGTACTGCTCGCCGGAGAGACCGACGACGAACCGGCCGCCGAGAGCCAGCCCACGCGCTTCGAGCCGGCGCAACGCCCACACCACTTCGCGCCACGGGACGTGGAAGGATTCGCGGCTCCACACTTCCCACGCCACGACGCCCCACCGGGCCAGAAGCTGCCACGCCACGGCCTCGGCCAGCTCCTCGTTGGCGGGCAACGTGGTCTCGATCGCCAGTTCTTCATCCACCGGAAGGAGCGACCAACGTCCCTCCCCGATGCCCGAACCGACGGGCGCCCGTCGACGGGCCAGTCCGGGGCGGGCCGGCCGTCCGGAGCCCGGTCGACCGTTGGGAGTCCGGTAGACCCGCGTGCGCCAACGATCGCGGGCCGAGAGCAGTGACCGTACGGCCGAGAACGCGTCCGCCGTCACGATGCCCCGGGCCACCAGATCCCACAGCCCTTCGTCCACTTCGGCCGGGAGACGGCCGGCCAATGCAGCCAGCTCGGGCCGGAAACAAGCACCGCGGGCACGCAGCGCGGCGAGGACGTCAGCGGGGGCACCGACGTCGGGCTCGGGCGCCGCCACGCCCGCCCGCACGGCGCGCAGCATCCACGGCAGGTCCTCGCGGACGACGAAGGCCAGCGGAGTCGCCGGCGAGGGAGTACCGCTGCGACCGGCGCGTTCGGGTCGAGGGGTCAGGCGGCCCCACACGACCTCACCGGAGAGGCAGAGCTCGTCCAACCAACGGGCGTCGTAGCCGTCGACCCTTGCCGGCAGGATGTGGGCCTCCCATTCGGCCGCTGGCGCCTCAATGCCTTGGAGCTGTTCGAGCACCGCGAGCAGGCCGGCGCGCCCTTCGGCGCGGGTGGCCGGTGTGGCGTGCTGCCACCCGGCGAGAAAGCGGACGAAGTCTGCGATGGGAACGGGGTCGACGAGGCCGCGTCGGCGTTGCCGGCTGGCACCATGGAGGCGCACCAAGAGGTGACGCGCGCACCAGCGGCCGTCCGGGAGCTCGATGGCCGAACCCTGTGCCTCGAGGCGGGCCAAGGCGGTGCGCGCCCGTGCCGGCGTCACCGGCGCCCCCATCGGCGCCCCGGGCGGCAACGGCGCCGGCGACGTGAGCTCGGCCACCGAGACCGGTCCCGCCAGCTCGAGGTGGCCGCCGACGCATGCCGCCGCCGCCTCGTCATCGTCCTGCAGGGCGCCGGCGCGCTCCATCTGCTCCGTGGCCACCCAGCACTCCCCGAGGACCGTCGCACGGCCGGCCGCGACCAGACTGTCGAACCACTCCGCCCACTCGGGGACCGGCCGACAGGCGACGAGCGAGAGCAGTAGATCGTGGAGCTCGTCGGGGTGGCGCGGCCGTGGGCGCACCTGCTCGAGGACGAGGGACACCGCCTCCGGGTCCAGCGCGTCCAATTCGCCGGCCGGGACGGGGAGGCCGTTGGGCCCGAGTGCACCCAGGCCACGACGCAACGAGAGCGCCCTCGTCCGCCGCTCTTCGAGGGGTGCCCCGTCGAGGAACGTGAAGGGACGGCCGCTCAAGATCCCGTGCGAGAGCGGGGAGGGCTCCGACGACTCGACGGTATGCAGGGCGATGGCGCCCGACTCCACGTGGGACCACAGATCGACCAGGCCCTCCACGGAGAGGCCTTCGTGCAGGCAATCGTCGACCGTCTGGCGCACCAGCACGTGATCGGGCACCGTCACCGGGCCTGCTGCGGCATTCTCCTGGCAGGCGGCCAACGACGGCCATACGGCGGCGAGCAGGTCGTCCGCCTCCATCCGCTGGAGATGGATCGGTCGCCGCTTGCCACCCCGCTGCCGTGGAAGGACGAGGGCCCGGTTCAAGTTCCAGCGCCAGCGCGCCGCCAGCATGGGGTGGGGCAGCACGGCTTGGGTCAAGACCTCCGCCGCATCCTTGGAGCGGAGCATGGACGCCACGCTCGTGAGGGGAAAGCTGTGTTGGGGTCCGAGCGAGAGCACCACCGTGTCGTCGTCCGCGGCGGCCTGGAGCTCAAAGTCGAACGACACGCAGAAGCGCTTGCGCAGCGCCAGGCCGAGAGCGCGGTTGACCCGGCCGCCGAACGGCGCGTGCAGGATGAGTTGCGTCCCTTCGCTGTCGTCAAAGCAGCGCTCTACCACGATGCGCTGGCGGGTGGGCAGGTAGCCCAGCGCGGCCAGGCCGGCGGCACAGTACGCCACCACCTGTTGGGCGACGTCGTTGGCCACGCCGGCGCGTTCCCTCACCAGCCGGCGTGCCCCTTCCCCGTCCTGTGCCCGCAAGAGGGGCTCGAGCTCCGACCGCAGGTCGCTGACGGCCTGGGAGAGCTCGGTCGTACGCGCCGGCGCCTCACCCAGCCAGAAGGGCACCGAGGGCGGAAGGTCCCCGGCGTCGTAGACACGCACCGTGCCCACTTCGACCTTGGCCACCCGCCACGAATGCGTCCCCAGGAGGAAGATGTCCCCGGCCATCGCCTCGACCGCGAAGTCCTCGTGCACCGATCCGACCGTGACGCCCTCGGGGTCGAGCACGACGCGGTAATCGCCGGTCTCGGGAATCGCGCCGCCACTCGTCAACGCCGCGAGTCGCGCCCCTCGTCTGGCACGCAAGCGGCCATTGACCGCATCGTGATGGAGGTGCGCCCCCCGCCGGCCCCGCCCCGTCTCCACGCCCCAACTGGCGAGGGCCACCACGTCGTCGAAGTCCTTCCGGGGCATGTCGGCGTAGGGGGCGGCCTGGCGGGCCATCTGCCACAGCTCTTCGATCCCGCGCTCTTCGACCGCAGCCACTTCGGCCACGAGCTGCTGGGTGAGGACGTCGAGCGGGGCGATCGGAGGCTCGAGCATGTCGAGTCGCCCGTCCCGCACCGCGGCGAGCAGCGCGGTGCACTCGACCAACTCGTCCCGCGTCATGGGATAGAGGCGCCCGGCCGGGATGCCATCGCGCTGGTGATTGGCCCGCCCCACCCGTTGGAGAAAGGTCCCGATGGCGCGCGGCGACCCGATCTGGCAGACCAACTCCACGGGTCCGACGTCGATGCCCAGTTCCAATGACGCCGTGGCCACCAGCGCGCGCAGATCGCCGGCCCGTAGCCGGGTCTCGACGATGCGGCGACGGGCCGCCGAGAGACTCCCGTGATGCGCCGCCACGAGCAGTGAGGCATCGACGTCGTCGCCATGCCCCTCCGCGCCACCCAGGCGCTCTGCCAGTTGATGGGCCACGCGCTCGGCCATCTTTCGGGTGTTGACGAAGATCAGCGTCGTCCGGTGCTGACGCGTGTGGTCGGCGATGCGGTCGAGGATGTCCGAGAACTGCGCGCCGCTCGCCACCGCCTCCAGCTCGCTGTCGGGCAGCTCGATCGCCACGTTCAGCCGGCGGGCGTGGCCGCAGTCGACGATCACCGTCGGCGGACGGCCAGCATGCACCCCGGACAGCAGACGGGCCACGACGGCGAGCGGACGCTGCGTGGCCGAGAGCCCGATGCGTTGGAGGTGCCCGCCGCTCTCGGTGACCAGCCCGTCCAGACGCTCGAGGCTCAACGACAAGTGGCTGCCCCGCTTGTCCCTCGCCAGGGTGTGCACCTCGTCGATGATGACCGTGCGCACGCCGCGCAAGAGCGCGCGCGACGATGGCGCGGTGAGGAGCAGGTAGAGCGACTCGGGCGTCGTGACAAGTATGTCCGGCGCGTTCTTGCGCATGGCGGCGCGCTCGGCGGCCGGAGTGTCGCCCGTGCGCACGGCAACGCGGAGTCCGGGGTCGGCGTACCCCATCCGCGCCGCCTCGGCCTTGATCTCGGCCAGTGGGACGTGGAGGTTCTCGTGCACGTCGACGGCGAGCGCACGTAGCGGTGAGACGTAGAGGACCTCGGGGAGCCCACCCGGACGAGACCCGGCCTCCGCCGCCCGGTAGGCGGCGTCGATGGCAACGAGGAATCCGGTCAGCGTCTTCCCGGTCCCGGTGGGCGAGGCCACCAGGACGTCCTTTCCCTGTGCGATATGTGGCCACGCCTCCGCCTGCGGCGCGGTCGGCCCGTCGGGAAAGCGGTGGGCGAACCAGGCCGCCACCGCCGGATGAAATGTGTCGAGCATCTCGGCGGCCGCGGCGGTCATCCCTCTATTTCACCAGGATGCTGTGACAGGCGTGCGCGGCCTCCGCCGAGGCGACTCAGAACGGGCGGCGCCCCCAGGCGGCGATCATCGGCGGCTGGGTGAGATCGAGTCTCCCGGCGGCGACGTTGGCCAGGTGGAGCTCGATTTCCTCGGGTGTGGCGATGCCGTTCTCGATCAACTGGCCGGCGATGATGTGGATGGTTGCCGTCTCCAGCCGGGCACAGGCCGGATGGGCCACGGGGAACGAGGCATCGGCCCTGACGTCGGACAACCCCGCCTCCCGGAGGAGTCGCGGCAAGGTGCGCCCGTACGCCAGATCCGCCCCCCGGGCGGCCATGAGCGCCCGGAAGCCGCTCCGCAACCGGTTGGCGAGCTCCTGTTCGGGTCCCCGCACCTCCAGGGCGCTGAGCGGCTGCAGCGCCGGGTCGGCGTCCTCCACGAACAGCCAGCCCCCGGGGCGCAGGACTCCCACCATGGCCTCCAGCGCCGTCGCCCGCTCCCGTATGTGGACCAGCACGAGGCGGGCGTGCACCAGGTCGAACTGGCCTTCGGGGGGAGGGTCGAGAGCCGCATCGTGGGCGCGCACCTCAACCTGCGGGCTCGTCTGGTCCGCGGCCCCGCTGGCCCACGTCACATCGATGTCGGTGGCCAGGACGTGCCCGTGCGTGCCCACTTTTGCGGCCAACCACCCCACCACCGAGGTACCACCCGCCCCCACCTCCCAGCAGCGCCAGCCCGGGGCGATGCCGAGTCGCTCGATGTGGGCGAAGGTGGACGGGTCGAAGAGCTCGACGAATGCGGCAAAGCGTTCGGCCGCGGCGTTCGAGGCGTTCGAGAGGAGGTAACGGTTCTCCGTCATCGGCCCGGGGCCGGGGCTGTGTTGGTGCCCGGGGCCGGGGCTGTGTTGGTGCCCGGGGCCGGGGCGGTGTTGGTGCCCGGGGTCGGGGCGGCGTTGGTGCCCGGGGTCGGGGCGGCAACCCGGTCAGGGGTCAGATCCTGCGAAGTCCCGGCATACCGGTCCAGGACCTCCGCCACCTCGGACCGGCCCTCCTCGATGAGTTCGGCCGTGGCCGAGAAGTCCCGGTATTGGGCCGACGGTTCTCCGCCGCCGCTGAAGACCACGACCTCGACCCCCAGAGGGAGCATCGACAACTCGCGCACGAAACGGGCGTGCACCGCCACGAAGAACGCCGTCAGGGCCGCTTCGGCCGGACGTTTCGGCAAGGGTGGGTGATAGTGCAGGGGTCCGCAGAGCAAGACATAGATCCTTGTGCACCCCGCCGCCATGGCCCGGCTGATCGGCACATTGTTGACGACTCCGCCATCAACGAGGACATCGCCATCGATGATCACCGGGGGGAATATGGACGGAATTGCCGACGACGCCAGAATCGCCTCGACGGCGCGGCCGTGGGCGATCCAGCGTTCCCGTCCATCGGTCATCGAGGTGGTCACGACTTCGAACGGGATCGTGGTGTCCTGCAGGTTCTCGAAGTCGATGCCCGCCTCGATGATGGCGCGAAGCCCGGAGTTGGAGTGGACCGACGCCCGTTTCTGGAGAAAGGCCCATGGGCCGTCCAGCGCGGAACGGGGGAAGATGTCCGTCCCCTTCACTCCCCTCCAGATTGTCGCCATCCGCTCGATGCCCTCTGGCGTGGGGTTGCCGGCATAGACCGCACCGTTGATCGCCCCCACCGAGGCGCCGAACACCCGGTCGGCGCGGATCCCTCTTTCGACCAGCTCCCCCAACATGCCGACTTGGACCGCGCCCCTGCTCCCACCCCCCGCCAGGACGAACGCCGTCTTGTGGGCGGGAGGCGGCGCGGCGTTGCGGAAACGGAGGGCCCGCGCTGTCTCGAGATGGGGGCGCACGCGGCTCCACCAAGAGGAGTGGGACGTCGAACCGGGGACCGGCGCCGGTGTGGTCGGGGTGACCGCTGAGACCGCCGAACCGTTGTCCCGGACCAATCCGAAGTCCTCGCGGTCATCGCTCATGGCTGCGGAGCGGGAGGGAGGTCACCTTCTCCGCCAGCTGACCTTTCTTCCTGACGCTGCCTCCATGCCGCCCGGCCCATGCGGTCCCTGCGGATGGCCCACGTCAGGGTGATCACGATCAGAACGACCAGCGCCACCACGAAGATCCCGAAAATGACTCCAAACGCCACATTCGACGCCAGCAGTGAGGCATGCAGTGTGAGGGGCGTGAGGGCAGCAGCCATGGCACCAGTCAGGGTAGAGGAGACGAAGAGGCTTTGGGTACGGCCCCTCCGCGTGCGGGCCACGCCCGGCGCGATACACCCCTCCGGCACACTTCTTCAGATGGTTCTCGTCACACCCCAACAGGCAGCCATGACCGGGCCCGCCCCCCGGATCCCGCGTGCGCCCTCGTCATCGCGCGACGGCGACGCCGACTTCGGCGCGGTCCAGCCCGGCGACAGCGGGTTCGGCGCTGGAACGACGGCCGCACGTGACGAGGTCCTGGCCCTGCTGCGGGAGGGCTCGGAGCGGCGGCCACGTTTCCACCCCGGATTGGCAGGCGGCTTGCGCGCCTGGCTGGAGGACGGGGCGAGCGAACTCGTCCGCGCCCGCGGTGAGGATGCGCCACCTCTCTTCCTCGGACCCCGCCTGTTGTGGAGCGGAGGGGGGTCGTCGGGCGATCTGTCCGGGCGCGACCCCGACCCCTATCCGATGCAGTTGGTCCAGTCGTGTCTGGTCCGGTCCCTCTTCAGACAGATAGTGACGACGGGTCGGGTCGGGGATCCGATGTCCGACGCACTCGACGCGCTGCGCGTCGACCCGAATCGTCGCGACATGGTGCGGCACATCGAGGAGTTGGACGGGGAACGGCGTGCGACGCTCGCAGCCGCGCTGACCACCCACGTCACGCACTTGATCAACCTCACGCCGCGGTTTGCCCCCGGTTGGTTGCCGCGTACCGACGACCGGGTGGCCATTCCGTTGGCGGGTGGCCGGGTCGTGTTGTGCGGCGTCTTCGATCTGCTGGTAGGAGCTCCACTTCCGGGGACTGCCACGCTGTGCGCGATGGGCCTCACGACCGGTGGACGTTGGGCTCAGGCGCGGATGGCGCTGCACTACCTCGCTCTCCTCGAGACGCTGCGGAGCGGCACCCCACCGTTTCGCGTCGCCCTCCTCCACTCAGCAGTTGGTCGCTACGGCGTCGAGGACGTTCTCGAAGAGCATCTCCGTGCCGTCGTGTCCCACGTCGTGGCCCGCCTCACCAGCCTCGCTCGTGAAGGCCGTGAGGGAGGGATCGATGGCTGAGAACTGGCCGGCGCCGACACTCACGGCCGCGCTCCTCGGCCCGCTCGACAGGCGCATCGTCGAGGACCGAGCCTCGGTGATCGAAGCAACCATGAGCATCCCGCGCGCGTTGGCTGACCTTGCGGTGCCGCGACTCGGTGGGACCTCGTTCCGTTTGACCGACCATCATGTGCGCGTCGCGCTGGCGCCGCACGATGACGCGACCGCGGTGATCCCCTTCGCCTGGTCACCGCGCACGGCCCGGCGTGCCCTCGGGTTGGCGGCCGTGCGCGCGGTCGTGGCCGGAGAGGCCAGGTCACCGGTGGACGGGACACGGCGCGCGGTGTCCGACGCACTGCGCTCGGTAAGAGACGGGGAGCGATCCGCAGCGTCCATGGACCGATGGCTCGCCGGCTTGCCGGCGGCGGGTTTGGCCGCGGTCGAAGCCGACGCCGTGACGTGGGCGACCCGCCTGTGGTGCGCACTGGAATGGACTGCCTTCGAGGAGGGTCCCCTCATCGGACGGGACCGTTGGTGGAACAGCCCGCACTCCTCCCTTCTCGCCATCCGCAACCGGGCCGAGGTTCGTTCGGTCGCGCACGACAGCGAGGGCCACCCCTTCTCGGTCCACCTGGTGGTCCTGGGTGGTCGGCGGCGCGCCACGGTCAGATCCGAACTGAGCGTGGTGGCCATGGTGGAAGCGTTGCAGGCACCGCGCTCGCTCCCACCTGGTCGCATCGTGGGGTGGTGGCCGGACTCGGGTCACATGGTCACGGTCGACGTCGATCGGACTTCGGTGGCCGAAGGGGTGGCCACAGTTGCCCGCACCCTGGCCCGGACGGAGGGCGCTCCCGCCCCTTTAGAGGTGGTCACGAGGGCTGCGGCCTGAGACCCCCCTGACCTCGCCTATCGTTGTAGTCCCCCATGAAGAACCGCGAAGACATCCGGAATGTGGCCATTGTGGCCCACGTCGACCACGGCAAGACCACGCTGGTNNGGCATCACCATCCTGGCCAAGAACACCGCCGTCCGCTGGGGCGGCGTGAAGATGAACATCGTCGACACCCCAGGTCACGCCGATTTCGGCGGGGAGGTGGAGCGTGGTCTGACCATGGTCGACGGCGTTCTCCTGCTCGTTGACGCCTCCGAAGGCCCCCTCCCCCAGACTCGCTTCGTGCTGCGCAAAGCCCTCGAGGCCCGGCTGCCGGTCGTCCTCGTCATCAACAAGGTCGACCGGGCCGACGCACGGATAGAAGAAGTCGTCAACCAGGTCGAGGAATTGTTCCTGGACCTCGATGCCGACGAACACCAGATCTCGTTCCCCATCCTGTACTCCAACGCCCGTGCCGGCTGGGTGAGCACCGAGCGAGGTGTCGAAGGCACCGACGTGGCACCGCTGTTCCAGGCGATCATCGACCATGTCCCCGCACCGCAGTTCGACGAGCACGCGCCCACGCAGGCTCTCGTGTGCAACCTGAGCGCGTCGCCCTATGTCGGGCGCCTGGCCATTTGCCGTGTCTATAACGGCGAACTCACAAAGGGCGGCAACATCGCATGGTGCAAGGTGGACGGCACCATCGAGAAGGCGAAGATCACCGAGATGTACGTCACCGAGTCGCTCGAACAGGTGCCCGCTGAGTCGGCGGGGCCGGGCGAGATCGTCTCCATCGCCGGCCTGGCCGAGGTCACCATCGGTGAGACGCTGGCCGACGTCGACAACCCCATCGCGCTCCCGGCCATCACGGTCGACGAGCCGAGCCTGGCCATGACGATCGGCATCAACACCTCCCCCCTCTCAGGGGCCGATGGGACCAAGCTGACCGCTCGACTCTTGAAGAACCGCCTCGACGCGGAGCTGGTGGGCAATGTCGCAATCCGCGTTGCGCCAACCGAGCGTCCCGACCTGTGGGAGGTCCTCGGGCGCGGCGAGCTACAGCTCGCGGTACTGGTGGAGACCATGCGACGTGAGGGCTTCGAGCTGACCGTCGGCAAGCCTCAAGTGGTGACGCGCGAAGAAGATGGCAAGATCCTCGAGCCGGTGGAGCGAGTCTCCATCGACGTCCCCGACGACTACTTGGGCGTCGTGACCCAACTCCTGGCGCTGCGCAAAGGCACCATGACCGAAATGGTGAACCACGGGACGGGCTGGGTCCGGCTCGATTACCGGGTGCCGGCGCGCGGGCTCATCGGCTTTCGGACCGAGTTCCTCACCGAGACCAGAGGTACCGGCGTGCTGCACCACATCTTCGACGGCTGGGAGCCCTGGCACGGCGAGCTCAAGACGCGGCGCAACGGATCGATGGTGGCGGACCGCCGCGGGCTCACGACGACATTCGCCCTCATGAACCTGCAGGAGAGAGGCACCCTCATCGTCGGGCCGGGTGAGGATGTCTACGAAGGCATGGTCATCGGAGAGAACGCCCGGCAGGAGGAGATGGACGTCAATCCGACCAAGGAGAAGAAGCTGAACAACATACGCTCCTCNNCCGACGACGAATGTGTCGAGGTGACGCCCAAGGTGGTCCGGCTCCGCAAAGTGATCCTCCCCCAGGCCGAGCGCGGACGCATCCGGGGACGCGTACGGGATCAGAACGCCTCCGAACACCGGTAATACCAGTAGTACCCATAGTCGTATCCGTCAGAACGGGCCCGGCTGCAACACCAATAGCAGCGACGACGCAACCCATCGCCCAGGCACGATTTCACCTAGCATGCGACGATGGAGGGATGGCAGAGCGGACAAATGCGCAGCTCTTGAAAAGCTGTGAGGCGCAAGCCTCCGTGGGTTCGAATCCCACTCCCTCCGCCCTTGGTCGGCCCCCCGAAAAGGCCCCCTCCCGGGCCCGCCCGGTTCGATTTGTGTCGGGCCCCTTCGAGCCACTAGGCCTTTCGAGAGTAAACCTCTTCTGACGCACGCGCGTTTTCGGACAATGCACTCGCTCCGGCGGTAATTCGCCGTCCTCGAGGTCGTGGCAGGGACGACCTCGAGGCACCGGACCGGAGCTCATCCCCACCTAGGCGGAGGATCAACGAACACATGGGCTATGACGAGATCGATCCAACGGCACCCCAGCCGGCCTTGCCATCGACCTCCCGCGTGCACATCGCCAAAGACGCGCGGAAGCAGGACGCCAAGCCGGCGGCCAGGCATGCCCGGACCCGGTCCCTGCGGTCACGCATCCTCACGCCCTTGGCGTCGTTCGGATTGGCGGGGGCCGTCATCGCCGCCCTTCTCGCCGGCGTCGGCGGCGGGCATCGCCCCAAGCCCAATGCGGCAGCCGTACTCAACCCCTCGAACGGACTGAGCCCCCTCTCGGCCCCGGCCAAGCTGAACACGCAAAGCGCGCCCACGACGAGCGAGAACCGGGAGACGCCGGTCACCGCTCCGCCTTCGAGAACGAACACGACGGAGCCGGTGACGACGACCACGGCCGCCGCACCGTCGACCATCACGATGTCCTCCCATGCTCGCTCCGGCATGCACAGCTGGACGTACGTCTCACCGAACGGGACGACGACCACGACCGTCAGGACCACACCCTCGACGACCACGATCACCACGGTGATCACGGTGTCCACGGCGACGAACGGCACGAGTCCGGCCCCGACGACGACCTCGGCCACCACGGTCAAGAAGTCGACGCCCACCACCACGACGACCACGACCGTGAAGGTGACACCCACCACGACGACGACCACGATCGTGCAGACCGTCCCCACGACGACCACGACGACGGCGCCAAAGGCCAACGCGGTCGTACCCACGGGCTTCCTTCAAGGCGCCTACGGGGGTGGCGACAACCCGGCCGGCATCGCCGCCTTCGACGCGTCAACGGGAACGCACGTCGTCCTGGCCTCCGATTACCTTCCTGACGGGAGCGGCTGGGGCGTCATGGACGGCTCGTCGGGAAACGGCGTGGCCACCCTCGCTCACATTTGGGCCGCCACCGGGGACGCGCTCTCGCTCGGCGTCCCCATCATTCCTACTTCGGGTGGCGCGCCGGTCGGCACCTTGGCTGCCGGCGCCACCGGGGCCTACAACGCCTACTTCGTGACGCTCGCCCAAAGTTTGATCAGCGGGGGGGAGGCCAACGCCTACCTCCGTCTCGGGTGGGAGTTCGACGGGAGCTGGTTCGCCTGGAACGCGACGACGCCCGCCAACGAGGCCAACTTCGCCGCCTACTTCCAGCAGATCGTGACCGCCATGCGATCGGTCCCAGGCGCCAACTTCAAGTTCGTCTGGAATCCCGACGCCGGCGCGTTCACCACGCCGGGTTACAACGTCGCACTGGCGTACCCGGGGAACGCGTATGTGAACGACATCGGGCTCGACGCCTATGACCAGTCCTGGGTCACGCCGCTGACGGCGGCCAACGCCTGGGACGAGACGCTGCTCCCCGCCTTGACCGCCGCGCAGCAGTTCGCGGCCGCCCAAGGCAAGCCACTCGCCATCTGCGAATGGGGAACGGCCATCCGCTCTGACGGGCACGGGCTGGGCGACGATCCCCTCTACATCTCCAACTTCTTGGCCTGGATGAAGTACCCGGCGGACGACGTGGCCTATGAGAGCTACTTCAACGCGAACAGCGGCGGCGTCAATTCGGTCATCACCGGTGGCAGCTTCCCGAACGCCCTGGCGGCGTTCAAGGCCGCATTGGGATAAGCGGCGGCACCGGTCAGGCGGGGTCTTCCACCTGCTCCATGAACTCGAGCCGGATGCCACCCGGGGCCTCGACGAAGGCGATCCGTCGCACCCCGAAAGACCCTGACACCGTGCGGGGACCCCAGAGCACCGTGTGCCGCGCCAGTTCCGCGTCGAGATCATCCACAAAGAGGGCCGGGTGCAGGAAGCCCTCTTCGGGTAGGGCGCACACGTCCTCATAGATCGCCTTGGTGAACAGCGTGAGGTTCAACCAGCCCAACACGACATCGGCCCGGCGGCCGTTCTCCCACTCGATCGGCTCGGTGACCGTCGCTCCCGCAGCGATGTACCAGGCGCAGGCCGCTTCGAGGTCGGCGACCTTGACCGCAAGATTTGCCATTCCTGTGACGGACATCAGTGCAGCGGCGTCCCGTAGAGGGAGCCGAGCTCCTCGGCGATCAGTTCGAGGCGAACACCATCGGGATCGCTGAAGTACATCGAGATCTCGCTGTCGATGTGGTAGGGCACACCCGCATCGTCGAGCTTGGCGCGAGCTGCCGCCCAGGCCGCCGGAGCAACCGAGATCGCAACGTGGTGCAGGCCTCCGAGCACCTCGGCGTAGGGGCCGAGTCCGAGGCCCGGAAAGTCGAAGAACGCCAACGAATTGTCGTGTCCGATGTCGAAGAACAGATGGGTCGAGCCCTTGTAGTCCCGGTTCTCGAAGATCTCGATCAGCGGGAATCCGAGCAGCCCTTGGTAGAAGCGGATGGTCCGCTCCACGTCGGCACACATGAGGGCGATGTGGTGGACGCCGCCGGCCTTCGCCGGCGTGCGTGCCGCAGGTTCGACGAGATACGCCGCACGCAGTCGCTCCCGTTCACGCTCATGTGCCTCGAGGTCGACGCTCATCGAGTTACTCCTCCCCGTGGCCATCGAAGGGTGCGCGGCCCGCCGCGGTCGGCGGCCCTGGACCGCAGAGTAGCAAGGAGGTCAGCCGATGGAGGATCGGAGCCCGGCCAGCCACGTGTCGGCGGCCTGCCAGGCGGCGTCGGCCTCCCGGCGCTTGACCTCACCATGGTTCCCGACGGCTGGATACGACCCGAGGAACTTCACGCCGGCCAAGCTGGCATGAAGATCGCGCAGGCAGTCCGCGATGACTTCGTCACCGATGTGCCCGCTCAGATCGATGACGAAGCAGTAGTCCCCGAGGCTCTGCTTGGTCGGGCGCGACTCGAGCTTGGTCAGGTTGATGTTGCGCGCCGCGAACTGCCCGAGAATGCCGTGCAGGCTCCCGGGGTGGTCGGCCCGTTGAAAGCAGACGATGCTCGTCTTGTCGTGCCCGGTGGGCTTGGGCACGCGGGTGGGCCGGGCGACGGCGACGAACCGGGTCTGGTTCTCTGGATGGTCTTCGACGTCCTCGGCCACGATAGCCAGCCCGTACCGCTCGGCCGCGAGCCGCGGCGCTATGGCGGCGGCATCGCGCGCGTCGGATTCACCCAGGAGGCGCGCTGCGTCCGCCGTCGAATTGGCTGCCACCTGTTCGGCTTCCGGCACGTGCTCGGCCAGGAACTTCTGGCACTGGGCCAGCGCGTGGGGATAGGACGACACGCGCCCGATGTCGCCGAGGCCGACACCCGGCTTGGCCATCAGGTGCAGATGGATGTCCATGACGACTTCGCGCTGGACGTAGAGGTCCACGTCGAAGATGAGGCCGTCGATGGTCGCGCTCACCGTCCCCTCGATGCCGTTCTCGATCGGGACAAAGCCCACGTCGGCCTTGCCCCCGGCCACCTCGTCGAGGACGTCGGTGATGGTCGAGAGCGGGCGGAGGTCGGCGGTCGCCAGGTCCGGCTGGGTGAGCAGCGCCTCCTGGGTGAAGGTGGCCGCCGGCCCGAGGTAGGCGACCGTGGTCGCAGGAGGGTTCACTCCCGGGCAGGATAGTGAGATATATGGACCCCTCCTCACTCCGCGCCCTCATCGACCGGGTGGCCTCGGGAGACTGCACGCCCGACGACGCCGTGCGCCAGTTACGGCGCCTGCCCTACGCCGATCTGGGGTTCGCCCGGATCGACCACCACCGTGACCTGCGCCAGGGCACGCCCGAGGCCGTCTATGGCCCCGGGAAGACCCCCGAGCACTGCGCCGCCATCGTGGAGGAGCTCCTCGGCGCCGGCACCGGCCCCGTGCTACTGACAAGGGCTACGGAAGCGCAGGTCAAGGCGGTTTCCGCCCTGACGGAGGGCCTCGGCTACGGCCCGGGCGACATCACGGAGGCCGGACCCTCGTGCACCATGACCTTCCGCTCGGCCCCGCCGCGGGCGGGCAACGTGGTGGTGGTGACGGCCGGTACCGCGGACCTGCCCATCGCGCACGAGTGCACGGCCGTGCTGCGGGCCCTCGGATTCGAGCCGACCGTGCTGGTGGACTGCGGGGTGGCCGGGCTCCACCGCCTGCTGGCCGAGGTCGATCAGCTCGCCATGGCCGACGCCGTCGTGGTGATCGCCGGCATGGAAGGGGCGCTGGCCAGCGTCGTCGGCGGTCTCACGCCCGCACCGGTGGTGGCCGTGCCCACCAGCACCGGCTATGGCGCCGCCTTCGAGGGGGTCACCGCGCTGTTGGCGATGCTCGCCGCCTGTGCGTCCGGAGTGACCGTGGTCGGCATCGACAACGGCTACGGCGCCGCCTGCGCCATCGCCCGGCTTCTCCAGTGAGCACACCCCCGGCGGCCCCACCGAGTGGGACCGTCGCCTGGTTCCATTGCTTCGCCGGCATCGCGGGTGACATGGCGCTCGGCTCCCTCATCGATGCGGGGGCAGATCTCAAGGAGATTCTCCCCCTGCTCGACCGCCTGTCGTTGCCCGGGTGGGAGCTCCAGGTTGAAGACGCACTCCGCGGCGGCGTGGCCTGCACGCGTGTGGTCGTTCGGGGGAGCGAGGACGGCGGTGTGCGAACCCACGCGCATATCGCCCACCTCATCACCGAAGCAGCCCTCCCGCCGCGCGTGACGGCGCGTGCGCTCGCCGTCTTCGGGCGCCTGGCGCACGCGGAGGCGGCGCTGCACCGGCGCCCGGTCGACGAGGTGCACTTCCATGAGGTCGGCGGTCACGACGCCATCATCGATATCGTGGGCACCGCCGCTGCGCTCGAAGTCCTGGGCGTCGACGAGGTCACCGCCTCGGCCGTGGCCACCGGAACCGGGATGGTCCACACGTCACACGGCCTCCTTCCCAATCCGTCACCAGCCGCCGTGCGGCTCCTCCAGGGCGTCCCGACCTACGGGCGCGCCACCACGGTGGAGCTCACCACCCCGACCGGCGCTGCCCTCGTTGCCGCCCTCTCCACCTCGTTCGGGCCGATGCCGGCCATGCTGATCTCGCGTAGCGGGTTCGGTGGCGGAAAGAGCGAGCTCGAGGAGCTCCCCAATTGCACGCAGGTGGTCATCGGGCAGCGCGACGTACGGGCCGGCATCGGTTCGGGGCAACCGGTGCTGGTCCTCGAGACGAATCTCGACGACGTGACCGGCGAACAGCTGGCCTATGCCGTGTCCGCCGCCCTCGGGTCCGGGGCCTTCGACGCCTGGGTCAGTTCGGTCGCCATGAAGAAGGGACGCCCGGGTCATGTCCTGCACGTGCTGACCGACGCCGCGCACCTCGACGAGCTGCGACACGTCCTACACACCGCCACCGGCACCTTCGGGGTGCGCGCCACGACCGCCGAGCGCTGGCCGGCCGCCCGTACGTTCGACGAGGTGTCCGTCGATGGCATGGTGGTGCGCATGAAGGTCGGCTACGGGCGGGCCAAGCCCGAATTCGAAGATGTGGCGGCGATCGCGTCGACGACCGGTGCCGCGGTCCACGACGTGGCCTCGCGGGCCGAAGCGGCGTGGCGGCTGGAACACCCGTGACGGCCAAGGGCATGTTCGAGTACGACGAGGCCATGACCGACCTGGTGGTGGCGTACTGCAAGGAACGTCTGGCCCTTGACCCGGTCCCCCTCGATTTCGGGGGTCAGGGGCACGCGTTGGGCTCGGTGCTGACCGGGTTGATGCGCCCGGAAGGCAACGACGCCGCCGATGTCCTGCGGCTGTTCGTCGACAAGCTGGCCACGGCCGTCGTGTCGTGTGACAGCCCGCGCTTCCTCTCGTTCATCCCCGCCGCGCCGACCAAGGCGGCGCTCCTCTTCGACATGTTCGTCTCCTGCTCTTCCCTGCACGGGACCTCATGGCTCGAAGCGGCCGGCGTGGTGGTCGCCGAGAACCAGGCCCTCGAGGTCATCGCGCGCACGGCCGGCCTGCCGCCCGAGGCAGGCGGTTGCTTCGTGTCCGGAGGCTCCGCGGGAAACCTCTCCGCACTCGTGGTGGCCCGGGACACCGCGGGCTACCGGCGCGGCGGGGAAGGGCCGTCCCGTCCGCTCATCGCGATCAGCGAAGAGGCCCACTCGTCGGTCGGCAAAGCGCTGCATGTCATCGGCGTGGAGGCGCTCATCATTCCCACCGAGGACCACCGCCTGACCGGAGCACGGTTACGGGCGGTGTTGGAGCACCACCCGCGGACCGACGACGTCGTGGCCGTCGTGGCCACGGCCGGGACGACCAACGCCGGCATCATCGACGATCTCTCCGGAGTGGCCGACGTGGCCCAAGAGCGCAATCTGTGGTTCCACATCGACGGGGCCTATGGCGGGGCGGCTCTGTTCGCTCCCTCGGCCCGGGCCAGGTTCGCGGGGTTCGAGAGGGCCGACTCGTTCATCATCGATCCGCACAAGTGGCTGTTCGCCCCCTTCGACTGTGCCGCCCTCCTCTACCGCCAACCCAATCTGGCCAAGGCGGTCCACACCCAGGACGCCTCGTACCTCGACGTGCTCCACAGCGGGAACCCCGAGGAATGGAACCCCAGCGACTACGCGTACCACCTGACCCGTCGCGCCCGGGGCCTGCCGATCTGGTTCTCCATGGCCGTCTACGGGATCGACGCCTACCGCGACGCCGTCGAGGACGGACTGGCGATCGCCCGCCAGGGGGCGGCCATGATCGAGGCGACGCCGTACACCGAGCTGGTGCGCCAACCCGAGCTCTCCATCGTCCTGTTCCGCCGACCGGGCTGGGCCAAGCCCGACTACGAGGCCTGGTCGGCCCGCCTCCTCACCGACCAGATCGGCTTCGTGACGCCCACCACATGGGAGGGAGAGACGGTGGCCCGTTTCGCCTTCCTCCATCCGAACACCACCGTCGAGATGATCCGCCAGATCCTCGACACCATGGCCTGAGCGCTCTCAGGGTTGCGGGCGGCGGCGCTCGAGCAGGGGATCGGCCGGCTGGCGGACCGGCTCGCCATCCCGTTGGCGGCGCCGCCAGGCGATACCCGAGAGGGCCTCGAGCACCACACGGTTCCCCAGGTACGCGGTCACCTCGGCCTGATCGTACGGAGGCGACACCTCGACCACGTCGACCCCGGCCAGCGGCAGGGTCATGGCGAGGTGGCGTACGGCGTCGAGCAGCTGGCGACTGGTGAAGCCTCCGGGCTCCGGCGTACCCGTACCCGGGGCCATGCCCGGATCGACCACGTCGACGTCGACGGAGAGGAAGACCGCATCACAGTCGTCCAGGGCGATGGCGGCGGCCTCTTCGAGGACGGCGTCGAGCCCACGGCTCACCACTTCGGCCATCTCGAAGCTGCGCATGCCCTGCTCGCGCATCCAGGCCAGCGTCTCTGGTTCGGGCCAGTAGCCCCGCAGGCCGACCTGGAGGAAGCGGTCACCGCGGGCCGCGCCCGACTCGATCAAGCGGCGCATCGGCGTCCCGTGGCCGTGCAGCGAGCCGAACTGGCTGTCACCGGTGTCGGCGTGCGCATCGAAGTGGATGACCGAGACCCGCCCCCACCCCACATGATGGGCGACGCCCGTGACGTCGGGCAGCGCGATGGTGTGGTCGCCCCCCAGAATGATCGGCAGGGCGCCACTTCGGGCTATCAGCGCGACGGCGGCCTCCAGCCGTTCCAGGGCCCGGTCGGTCTCGCCCGGGAGCATCTTGACATCGCCCACATCCACCACGTTGAGCTCACGCAGGGGATCGACATCGAGCGCAAGATGCGGTCGGCTCCCGTCGTGCGGTAGATAGTCGGTGCTGCGAATGGCCTGCGGGCCGAACCGGCACCCGGGGCGGTGCGAGGTGCCCCCGTCAAAGGGGGCGCCGATGATGACGGCCGCAGCGCCGGCGTAGCTGGATGGATCAGCGAGATCGGCCGCCGGCACACCCACGAACGTGGCATCGGGTCCGTACATGTTGCCGAGCCGCATGAAGGCGACCTTAGGCCGTTGGCGTCCCCGCGTGCTCCACGCCATCCGAGCGCTCCCACGCCCGGTCCAACGCCAACACCATCGTCTCCACGTCCTGCGCCCCGGGAATGGCCCATCTCCCGTTGATCACGAAGTACGGCACGCCCGTGATTCCCATGTCGTGCGCCAGTGCCTCGTCGGCGCGCACGTCGGCTGCATGGGCATCGCTCGCCAACATGCCCGCGGCCACGTCACCGTCCATGCCCGCCGCTATGGCGACGCGCCACAGGACCCGATGGTCCGAGAGCAGTTCGCCCTCGGTGAAATAGGCGGCGAAGAGGCCGGCGACCAACGCATCCTCGATGCCCGTGCCGCGCGCGGCGCGGGCGAGACGATGCGCGTCGAAGGTACTGCCCAGCTGGATCCGATCGAAGTCGAACGTCAGGCCGACCTCATGGCCCAACGCCGTGAGGCGATCGTGGCCGGCGCGTACCTGCTCGGGACTCATGCCGTACTTCATCGCCAGGACTTCGTTCATGGTCTGCGGGCGCCGGGCCGGTGCACGCGGGTCCAACTCGAAGGCGCGATGTGTGACCTGCACCTCATCACCGTGCACGAACTGCGCCGTCGCCACCTGGAGGCGGCGGAGGCCCAGGGCGCACCACGGACACGCGAAATCCGACCACAGCTCTATCTGCACACCTTGTCCAACACGGCAGTCGGGACGCTATTCCCCGGCCCCGTGGCCACGGCTACGCCCAGGGCTGCTCGGGCCACCCCTCGGCCGCCGCCATGAGCGTCCAGCACGTCGCGCCGTCCAAAGACTCGCGGACGATGTCCGCGTGCCCGGCGTGACGCGCTGTCTCTTCAATGAGATGGAGCAGGACCCAACGGGGTGACCACACCAGACCGGCGGGAATCCATGGGACGCCCGGCCTGGTCGGCGGCAGTGGGGCGCCGAGATCGTCCAGCCCGTTGACGGTCTTCTCGGTGTGCTCGGCCACGTCGGCGGAGAATCGCAGCACGTCGGCCAGCCTCTCCCCGGGCACGAGACGAAACCCGTCGGTCCAGTCGTAGTCGGACATGAAGATCGACGAGTCCCCGTCGTGGATGAAGCCGATCCAGGCCTGCTCGACCAGAGCGGCGTGCTTGATCAGACCACCCGGGCTGAGCTCGCTCACGCTGGGACGGGCCGTAGCTTGCTCGTCGGTGAGGCCGTGGGCGGCGTAGCGGATGCCGTCTCGCTGTTGGGCCAGGTAGGCCAAGAGACAGGCGCGCTCGTCGACGACGGGGGGTACGAGTCCAGGCATGGCAGGTTCTCCATTTCTGCCGGCCGGGCCGGCGGGTGGGTATCGGTCACGTTGCTCTTTGCAGTGTGCGCCTCTTAAGTGGCCACCCTCTGGCCACTTTTCGGGTCAAACTGGACAGATGCGCGCGGACAGACTCGTGGCCGCCCTCCTCGTCCTGCAGTCACGGGGGCAGGTCACGGCCGGGGAGCTGGCCCTGGAGCTCGAGGTCAGCCCCCGTACGGCCCGGCGGGACCTCGAAGGCCTGGCCATGGCCGGTATCCCCGTCTACTCCCAGCCCGGGCGGGGCGGTGGCTGGCGACTCTTGGGGGGATCACGGACCGACTTGAGCGGGCTCACGGCGGCCGAGGCCCGCACGCTCTTCCTGGTCGCAGGACCTTCGGCCGCCACGCCGCAGGTGAAGGCCGCCCTGCGCAAACTGGTCCAGGCGCTCCCTTCCTCGTTCCGCTCGGAGGCTGAGTCCGCCGCCGGTGCCGTCGTGCTCGACCCCTCGAACTGGGACCACGGCCGGCTCCCCCCGCCACGGCACCTCGACGCACTGCAGCAGGCCGTCATCGATGCCGTGCAGGTGAAGCTCGGCTACGGACGCCGTGACGGCCAGAGATCGGAGCGGATCGTGCACCCCTTGGGGCTCGTGGTGAAGAACCAGGTCTGGTATCTCGTCGCCGGGACGGCGGAAGGCCAGCGCACGTTCCGCGTCAGCCGGGTGCGCTCCGTCGAGCGCACCGACGACGCCGTCCAACGACCACAGGGGTTCGATCTTGCGGCGGCCTGGCGTGCCATCGTCACCTCACTGGACGAACGCCGCGCGCCGGCGGCGGTGCACGTCCGGACGGACGCCGAGACCCTGGACATCCTGCGCTACATGTTCGGCACGCGACTCGTCAAGGGCCCTGTGGGAGCCGACGGCCGCATCGAGGCCGAAATTCGCGGGCACTCAGAGGAGGCGGTCGCCCGTCAGCTCGCCGGACTCGGCGGAAGGTTCGACGTGCTCTCACCGCCGGGTGTCCAGCGCCACCTGGCCGACATCGGTCGCACGTTGACGGCGCACTATGGCGACGGAAAGGAGCCCGCGCCGACGGCTGAATCAGCCCGCGGCCACGGCTGACTCCAACCAGGCGCCGGCGGCCAGCAGTCGCTCTTCGCTGTGTTCCGGACCGATCAGCTGGATGCTGGCCGGCAGGGGTCCCCGGGTCGGTAGTGGAAGGGCGAGGGCGGGCACGCCCGCCAGGTTGACCGGGATCGTGCAGCGCGCCACGAGGAGATCGTTCCCGTCGTCGAGTGCGGGCGGGAAGATCGTCAATGTCGGCGTCACGAGAAAGTCGACGTGCTCGAAGAGCCCCGCCAACGTGCGCATCCAGGCCCGCTGCCCCGAGAAGGCGGCGGCGATGGTGGCCGCGTCGAACGACGCGCCCATGGCCAGGCGCTCGCGCACCAGGTCACCTATCCCATCTGGGTCGCGTGCCACGAGCGCTTGATTGGACCCCCAGGCCTCGACCATCAGGAGGAGTCCGGCATCCCCGGTGGCCTGGTCCCACTCGGGAACGTTCATTTCGACGATGGGCCATTCGGCGTCGTGCAGGGCCTTGTCGACGGCGGCATCGATCAAAGGGTCGGCGGGTGGACGGAGGCGGCCGATCGTCACTCCCGTCGTCTCGGCCACGGCAAAGCCCGGTTCGAGCAGTTCCATACCGACGACCAGTCCCGCCACGTCGCGCGCCATGGGACCGACCGTGTCGAAGCTCGGCGAGAGCGGCCACACGTCGTCGAGCGAAATTCTGCCCCACGTCGTCTTCAGTCCGGCCGTGCCGCAACATGCCGCCGGGATGCGAACCGAGCCTCCGGTGTCGCTGCCATAGGCCACGTCGGCGTCGCCCACGGCCACGGCCACCGCCGACCCACTCGATGAGCCGCCCGGCACCCGCGTGGGATCGACCGGGTTCACCGGCGTCCCGTACCAGGGGTTGATGCCGGTCACCCCGAGGGCGAGCTCATGGAGGTTGGTCCGCCCCACGATCCGGGCCCCGGCCGCCCGGGCCCCGGCCATGCATGCGGCGTCGCGGGGAGCGGGCGTGGCGCGGTCCGCCACGGCCCGGCAGCCCGCCGTGGTGAGCTCCCCCTCCATGTCGATGAGATCCTTCACGGCGAGGCGCACACCGCTGCCCGACGTCTCATAACGCGTGATGAACGTGGTCATGGACGCACCCACGCCGCATCGGTACGACCAAGTATGTGCGAGGTGGCGGAGACGGCGATCAGGACAACGAGAGCTGATGCCAGGGGAAGCACGATCGAGACGTGGAGGACGAACTCCGCACCGATGAGCGCGCCCAGGAACATGGCCACCACCGAGGTGGTGCGACGGCCGGCCGACGTCCCTTGGCCGCCGGCAATCGAGCTGTCCGCGGCAATTCCGGTGATGGTCAAGGTAAGCACGGTAGTCGTCAGATCGGGCACCGCGAGTTTGCGGGCTGTGGCATTCTGCACGCCCATCGCCACCGACATGGCGACGATCAGCGGGTAGCGATAGCCGGCTCCGACCGGGCTGCCGCTGACGGCGGCCAACAGCACCGAGACCGCGAGGAGCGCAGCTTGGATCGAGGCGCCGACCGTGAGCATGTGGCCGCGGTGCTGCCCCAAGCGCACGCCCATCCGCCCGCCGGCGAGAGCCCCGAGCCAGAACGTGACCAACGCGGTCGCGGAGGCGGCCAGGGAGAATCCGGGTGCACCGATCAGGGCAAAGCCGAGGAAGACCACATTGCCGGTCATGTTGGCCACGAAGACGTGCCCGAGCACGAGATAGCTGAAGGCATCCACGAGGCCCGTCACCAACGTCAGTGCCACCAGCAAGGGTGGGAGGGGGCCATGGCGACCCCCCGGTTGAGGGACCAAGGTCCCCCGGACGTCGGCGAAGAAGGAGCTCACTCGGTGCGGGCACCCGCCGTGCGTTCGGGCAAGGCCTCTTGCAATCCCCGCTTGAGCGCCAAGAAGGCCACCAGCCCGGCGTGGGGCACGTGCAGGGCCGTCAGCGACGTCGTCAGCTTGGACCGCTGCACGGTGAGCAGAATGGTGCCCAACACGGCCAAGCCGAGGCTCGCCCCGTAGTTCCGCACCGTCTGCGTGACGCCGGTCGCTTCGCCGTAGGAGACACTCGAGGCGCGGTTGATCGCGTCGGTGTTGGCGGGGCCCAACATCATCCCCATGCCGGCGCCGGCCACGATGATCCACACGATCTGACCCGAGAACGTCAGGTGCGTCACCTTGGACGCCCACAGCCCGAATCCCACCGCCGCCAGGGCACTGCCCATGACGACGGCCCGTTTGGCGCCTTCACGGTCGAGAATGCGCCCACCGATTTGCGCCGCGACGGCGAACCCGATGAAGAAGTAGAGCAGGAACAAGCCGGCCTGAGATGCCGTCTTGTGCAGCGAGATCTGGGCGTACTCACTGGCGAAGAAGAAGATGGGGATGAACACCGACATGGCGATGAACAGGACCACGTTCTCCACGGCGAAGGCGCGGATGCGAAAGATCGTGACGTCGATGAGCGGAGTTGTGATGCGCATCTCGACCCTCACGAAGATCGAGATCACGAACAGCCCTCCGATGATGCAGACCCATGTCCCCGCGTTGCCCCATCCCCACAGCGCCGATTGCTGGAGGCCGAAGATGCTCAACCCGATCCCCAGCGCAACGAGGAAGGCGCCCCTGTAGTCGATTCTGGCCGGGACCGGCTCGTTCTCCGGCTTGGCCATGAACGTCAGCACCAGCGCGATGAGTGCCACGGGAATGTTCACCCAGAAGATGGCCCGCCACGTCCACAGGGTCAGATATCCCCCGAGGATCGGCCCGATGGCCGTCAGGCCACCGGCGATGCCGAAGAAGATCGCCAGCGCCTTGCCCCGCTCATGAAGGGGGAACGTTCGCACCACGATGGCCAGGGCGGCGGGGAACATCAGCGCTCCGCCCGCGCCCTGCACGACGCGGAAGGCCACGATCCATGCTTCGGCGGCGCTGCCCTTGGGTGTCAGCCCACACAGCCCCGACGCGGCGGTGAAGATGATCACGCCCAGCACGCACATGCGGCGATGGCCGAAGATGTCCGACAACCGTCCACCCAGCGCGAACAGCACGGCCAGTGAGAGCAGGTAGCCGTTGACCACCCATTGGACGCCGGTGGCGGACAGCGACAGCTCGCGCTGGATATTCGGGACCGCGATCGAGACGATCGTCTGATCGATGAACGTCATGGCGACGGCGAAGATCATGGCGGCAAGCACAAGGTTCCTGTTGGTGCCCGTGGCAGTCGACATCACGATCCCTCACTACGTTGCTTCGCGCAACGTCCGGGACATCGTCGCGCACCGTAGGAAGTGGTGCCACGGTGCGCTGATGGCCCGCTGCGCTACGGTCGGCAGCCTGGGACCGCACAGGCACCATCCACTGAGGGCGCTGCCGTCGACCTTCCTGCTCGCCGGCCTGACGTGGGGCGGACTGGCCATCGTCACCCCCGGCACGGCCTCGGCCGGCTCACCACTCCCCGGCGCACCCAACTGTCCGATGTTCCCCGCCGACAACGTCTGGAACACCAACATCTCGGCGTTACCCGTAGACCCCCATAGTGCGGCATGGATGGCCAGCATGGACAGCGCCACCACCAACTTGCACCCAGATTTCGGACCTTCGGGTGATCCGAGCAATCCCTATGGGATGCCCTACACCGTGGTCTCGCCCACGCAGCCGCTCGTCAATATCGCCTTCCAGTACAGCGGTGAGAGCGATCCCGGTCCCTACCCGTTCGGCCCTGATACACCCATTGAGGGCGGTGCGCAGGCGACGGGCGACCGGCACGCGCTCATGGTCAACCCGAGCACGTGCACGCTCTACGAGCTCTACGACGCCAACTACAGCGCATCGGGCTCCACGGCCGGATCCGGCGCGATCTGGAACCTCAACTCGAACAACCTTCGCCCCAGCGGCTGGACGTCGGCGGACGCCGCGGGATTGCCGATCCTGCCCGGGCTGCTGCGCTATGACGAGGTGCAATCCGGCACCATCACCCACGCCATCCGCATGACCGCCGCAACCACGGACAATGCGTTCATCTGGCCGGCCCGCCATGCCGCGGGGGCAGCCGACAACCCCAACCTGCCTCCCATGGGTGCCCGGTTCCGGCTGAAGGCCAGCTTTGACATCTCGACGTTCTCGCCCCAGGCCCAGGTCGTCCTCCGGGCCATGCAGCAGTATGGCTTGATCCTGGCCGACAACGGTTCGAACTGGTACTTCGGCGGAACGGCCGATCCGGCGTGGCCCAGTGCACTCATCAGTGAGCTCAAGGAGGTGCCGGCCGCCGCCTTCGAGGCCGTCGACGAGTCGTCACTCATGGTCAACGCCAATTCGGGACAGGCCCGCCAGACCGGAGCTTCGGTGCCATGTTCCACTGCTCCGGGCTACCGGATGGCCGCCGCAGACGGCGGCGTCTTCACCTTCTGCGAGCCCTTCTTCGGTTCCATGGGCGGGACGCCGCTGGCGGCCAAGATCGTCGGGATGTCGGCCACACCCGATGGAGGCGGCTACTGGTTGGTGGCCGCCGATGGGGGCATCTTCACCTTCGGCGACGCCGGTTTCTACGGTTCGATGGGGGGCCACCCCCTCAACCAGCCCATCGTGGGGATGGCGGCCACGCCCGATGGAGGCGGCTACTGGTTGGTGGCGCGCGACGGTGGCATCTTCGCCTTCGGTGACGCCCGCTTCTTCGGGTCGACGGGTGGCCACCCCCTCAACCAGCCCGTCGTCGGCATGGCGGCCACGCCCGACGGAGGCGGCTACTGGCTGGTAGCCCGCGACGGGGGCATCTTCACCTTCGGTGACGCCCGCTTCTTCGGGTCGACGGGTGGCCAGCCCCTCAACCAGCCCGTCGTCGGCATGGCGGCCACACTCGACGGAGGCGGCTACTGGCTGGTGGCGTCCGACGGGGGCATCTTCACCTTCGGTGACGCGCCCTATGACGGCTCTGCCGGGGGCATCCAGCTGAACGCGCCGATCGTCGGGATGATGGCCACACCCGATCGGGCGGGGTACTGGCTGGTGGCGTCCGACGGAGGTGTCTTCACCTTTGGCGACGCCACATTCGAGGGCTCGACGGGGGCCATCGACCTGGCCGCGCCCATTGTCGCCCTGTCGGGCTGAGCACCTGTGTCATGACCAGCTACGGCTCCAGCGTGAACCGGTACACGTTCGTCGCACGATGCGCGAAACCCAGACGCACGTAGAGGCGGTTGGCCGCCTCCCGTTCGGGGCGCGAGGTGAGATCCACGGTGCGCGCCCCGAGCTGGCCCGCCCTCTCGAGCGCGGCCTGGACGAGCGCGCCGGCCACCCCGGCGCCGCGTGATGCGTCATCGACGACGACGTCTTCGATCCAGGCACGCACGCCGGTGGGCAACATGAAGGTCGCCAAGGTGAGCATGCCCACCACCTGGCCGCTTCCCTCCGGGCCGTCAGCCACCGCCAGCAACAGCGTCGTTGCCGGGTCCTCGAGAATGCGACGAAGCGTCTCGAGATCGGGTGGGGGAGACGACGAAGAGAGCTGCGGGAGCAGCCGGGCCACCGCGCTCTGCAGCGCGGTGTCCGCCGTCTCGGCCACCACAATGGTGTGCCCGTGCGGCGCACCCATCAGATCTCCTGCGAATCGCCCCGCCACATGGGTTGGCGAACGCTGTCGTAGAGGACATCGCGGTGTTCGCCCGCGAGCGCCGCGAAGACGGTGTCGGCCCAACGCTCCGAACCCACAATGGGAGTGGGCATGGTGTCGCGGGTGAACCACCCCACGTCCCGGCACTCGAGGGGATGGGGATTCAAGGCGCCGCCCACGGCACGGCAGTAGAACAAGAGCGAGTAGAGCGGGACCCTGGTGAAGCCGAGGCGCAGGCCGTCCAACACGGCGATGAGGCGTACCGGCTCAACCTCGATGCCCGTCTCTTCCTCCACCTCTTTTACGACCACCTCGGCCGCCGAGTATCCGACGTCACACCATCCGGTCGGGTAGAGCCAGATCCCCGAGTCGGCGCGCTGAATGAGGAGGAGCTCTCCCTTGTCGTTCCCCACCGCGGCGCCCACGGCCACTTTGGGCGTGACGTAGCCGGGCACGCCCTTGCCGACGGTCTCCATCCATTCCTGCACGAGACCCTCGGCTGCATCCGCGTCGGCGGGCTCCTCTTCGAGCTCGGACCGGATATCGGCCGCCACCTTGAGAATCTCTTCGAAGCGCTCCTGCTCGTACAGGCTCTCGGTAAAGCCCAGCCCGGTACGGGCGATGGCCGAGAGCGTCTCGCTCCAACGAAGCAGTGTTTTGAGGGGAACATTGCGATCCACGGCTGCTGACGCTACCGCGCCCTGCCCGATGGGCCAGAATGGCCTGTGCCCGTCAATGAAGATTGCCGCCATTACGTGATGCGGACGACTCCCCGGGGCGACCGCTTGGAGCGCTGCAAGGTGGACGCCAACGAACCCCTTCCCTTCGGCTGCCCCGAAGGCTGCGTGTTCTACGAACCCCGCAAGGTGTCCCAGGCCGGGTGGACGGTGCGGCGCCCGGACGGGGACGGACCGCGATCCCGGTAACGGGATCAGCTCTCCAGGACGTCCCCCAGCAGGTCGACCGTGATGCCCTCCTGGCGCAGCCAGTCGAGGGCCGCCTCGACCTGCAACGCCTCGCCGTCGAGCTCGCAGATGATCCAGCCCCGGTGCTCTTCCACGTCCGCTCGACGGATGTTGGGCTCCACGTCGAACGTCCGCACCAGCGTGGCCAGGACGGCCCGCCGCACCTCCGACTCGGGAAAGGTCAACTTCACCCGAACTTGACTCATGTGGTCTCCTCGGTCCCGCCCCGGAGCGGCTGATCCACCGGGCCGTCCAGCATCCGATTCATGCTGCCCGAGCGGAATCCTTCCAGGTCCAGTGCCACGAAGCGAAAGCCGGCCGACCGCACCGCGGTCACCACCTCGGCCCGCCGGGCGAGGACCGTGGTGAACGCGTCGGACGGAACCTCGAGCCGGGCCGCCACGCCGTGGTGACGGACCCGGAGCTGGCTGAACCCGAGCATGCGCAAGGCTGATTCGGCCGCGTCCACCGCCTGGAGCCGGCCGAGCGTGACCGGAGTGCCGTAGGGCAGGCGGGAGGCCAGGCAGGCGGCTGCGGGCTTGTCCCACGTGCGCAGGCCGAGCTCCCTCGACCAATGGCGTATGTCGTCCTTGGTGAAGCCGGCCACCACCAGCGGAAACGTTGCACCGGCGGCGGCGGCGGCCGCCTGACCCGGACGGTGATCTCCCAGGTCGCTCACGTTGACGCCGAGCACGACGTGCGCCGATTCGGCCAGCGCCAGCGGGCCCAGAGCTGACATCAGCGCCGTCTTGCACCGGGCGCACCGGTCGGCACCGTTGGCCACGTAGGTCGGGTCATCCATTTCGTCGGTGGGCACTCCCACCCAGCGGAGGTCCCATTCGTGGGCCAGCGCCCGGCAGTCGTCGGCCTCCTCCGCCGCCAACGAGGGCGAGATAGCCGTGGCGCACAGCACCTGGGGGCGCCCGAGGGTGTCCTGCGCCACCTTGGCCAGGAGGGCCGAGTCGGTCCCGCCGCTGAACGCCACCACCACGCGGCCGAGCTGGCGCAGCTCGTCACGTAGGGCCTCGAGCGAGGCCGTCACCCGGCCCCGCCACTGGTCGTGATCGCCGCCAGCACCGTCTCGAGGTCGCCCACCATGCCTGTATAGAAGGGGCCGAATTCGGCGTAATGCGCCGATGCCTCGTCGAATCGCATCTCGTAGACGCACTCTTTGAGGTCGTCGGGATGCACGCCGAACAACGTCACGCCCCACTCGAATGCATCGAGCCCGGTGGAACCGGTGATGACCTGCAGGATGCGGCCGTGGAACGTCCGCCCGACTTTTCCGTGACCCATCATGAGTTCCTTGCGGCTCTCGAAGTCGAGGCTGTACCAGTTGTGCTCGGCCGAACGCCGCTTGGACATCGGGTAGAAGCAAAAGGCGGTCTTGCCGTCGGGCGGCAACTGGGGGAAGAGCCGGGCCTGGCGCATCTCCTCGGGCACCCCGGCCGCGTATTCGGAGATTTCGGTCAGCGAGACGTAGGACGAGGCGATCACGGCACCGCAGCGCTGGACCGCGCTCTGGAACTCCCGTAGGCGCCACAGGTCGGGACCGAGCACCATCAGCCCCAGGTCCGCCTTGTGGCCCAGGAGGGCGACGGGGACGACCTGGTAGCCGTCCGCCTCAGCCGCCCTGATCTCGTGCCCCAGGGAAACTGTGTCGAGTCCACTGCCCCCCGGGACATGGCAGAACAGGTGAAGGACCGCCTGGCCCACCGAAGGGACGAGCGGAGAGTCGGCGGCCACGGGGACAAGTGTAGGGAACCGGGAAGGCTCCCCGGCCCGAGTCCCGGCGAGGATGCACGAGCGCTCGCCACCCGCCCCACCGGTCCGCCGGCACCGACCCGCCCCCGGACGCGACAGAAGCGCCCCGAAGGGCGCCCCTGTCGCGTGCAGTACTGGTTCCCGCCGGCGTACCCGCGTGAACGGCGTTGGCCGGATTTAGTAGTCGTCCATCCCGCCGCCGGGCATGGCGCCGGCGCTCTCTTCGGGCTTGTCCACAATGACGGCTTCGACGGTGAGGAACAGGGCCGCGATAGAGGCCGCGTTCTGCAACGCCGAGCGGGTCACCTTGGCGGCGTCGATGACGCCGTCCTTAAAGAGGTCCACGTACTCGCCGGTGGCGGCGTTGAGGCCGTGGGCGCCCTTGAGGTGGCGCACCTTGTCGACGATGACGCCA
>PMLV01000212.1:74367-93447 GCA_003160635.1 Acidimicrobiaceae bacterium
TGATCCGGCCCTTGATGTCGGCCTCTGTCCCGGCGCCCTCGACGATGGTGGTCTCGTCCTTGGTGATGACCACCTTGCGGGCGGTGCCCAACAGGTCGATGGTGACGTTCTCCAACTTCAGGCCGACCTCTTCGGTGACCACTTGGCCGCCGGTGAGGATGGCGATGTCCTGGAGCATNNTCGACATCCTCGGCGATGATCAGCAACGGCTTCCCGCCCTGCATGACCTTCTCGAGTACCGGCAGCAGATCGCGCACGGCGGTGATCTTGGAGCCGACGAGGAGGACGTAGGCGTCTTCGAGGACGGCCTCCATGCGCTCGGGGTCCGTGACGAAGTAGGGGGCGATGTAGCCCTTGTCGAACCGCATGCCCTCGACCAGGTCCATGTCCATGCCGAAGGTCTGGGACTCCTCGACGGTGATGACGCCGTCGCGACCGACCTTGTCGATGGCCTCGGAGATCATCTCGCCGATCTCGGTGTCGGCGGCCGAGATGGACGCCACCTGGGCGATCTGCGCCTTGGACTCGGTCTCCTTGGCGATGGCGTGAATGGAGGCAACTGCGGTCTCCACGCCCGCCTCGATTCCCCGCTTGAGCGACATCGGGTTGGCCCCGGCCGCCACGTTGCGCAGACCCTCGTGGACCATGGCCCACGCCAGCACGGTGGCGGTGGTGGTCCCGTCACCGGCGACGTCGTCGGTCTTCTTGGCGACTTCCTTGACCAACTCGGCCCCGACCTTCTCGAAGGGGTCCTCCAGGTCGATCTCCTTGGCGATGGAGACTCCGTCGTTGGTGATTGTCGGGGCGCCCCACTTCTTGTCGAGCACCACGTTGCGGCCTTTGGGGCCGAGGGTGACGCGTACGGCGTCCGCCAGCTTGTTCATGCCGGTCTCGAGCTTGCGCCGGCCATCCTCGTCGAAGGCGATCAACTTGGCCATCTGGTGTGTTCCTCCATCGTTCTGCTGGCCCATCGAGGACCATTAGCACTCTCATCTGTCGAGTGCTAATAGGAAACCACGCCCAGGCCCCGCGCGCAAGAGCGGGGTCCGAAGCCCTGCTCAACCCCCCATTGCAGGGGATTGCTTCCCGGGAGCACCGGGCGGCGGAGTGCCTACCCCCCGGCGACGGCAGGCACGATGGAGAGGGTCTGCCCGTCTACAACTGACGTTGCAAGTCCATCGAGAAAGCGCACATCCTCGTCGGCCAGGAAGACATTGACGAAGCGGCGCAGCTCGCCGGCGTCATCGAAGAGACGGTCGGCCAAGCCGGGATTGGCCGCGTCGAGTGCCTTGAGTGCCTCCCCCACGCTGGTTGCTTCCACTTCGACCTCACCCGCCCCACCCGTGAGGGTGCGCAGCTGGGTGGGTATGCGGATGGTCAAGCTCATCGGTGGCTCTCCTCCGTGAGGTCAGTGCGCGTGCGGGTCGAGCGCCGCATCAAAAGCGGCCAGGGTGGGGGCGATGGTAGCGGTCGGGCCGGTGTAGTCCGACAGTGCCTCGACCGTCTTGAGGCCGTGCCCGGTGACCATGGCCACCACACGCTCATCCCGCCGGATGGCCCCCGAACCGACCAGCTTGGCCAGCGAGGCGATCGTCACGCCCCCTGCCGTCTCGGCGAAGATCCCCTCGGTGCGGGCCAACAGACCGATCGCATCCACCACTTCGTCGTCGGTCACCGAGGCACAGGACCCGCCTGTCTCACGCATCGTCTGGAGGGCATACCACCCGTCGGCCGGATTGCCGATGGCCAGCGACTTGGCGATCGTCTTGGGCTTGACCGGCCGGATGGCGTCGGATCCCTGGGCGAACGCCGTGGCCACCGGAGAGCACCCCTCGGCCTGGGCTCCCGAAATGCGCACGTGGGGCACCTCGTCGAGCAATCCGACCTTGCCCAACTCGGCGAACCCCTTGGCCACCTTGGTCAGCTGGCTGCCCGAGCCGATCGGGACCACGACATGATCGGGCGCCTGCCACCCCAGCTGCTCGGCGATCTCGAAGGCGAGGGTCTTGGAGCCCTCGGCGTAGTACGTCCGCACGTTGACATTGACGAAGGCCCAGCTCGGACGCTCGCTGGTCAGTTCGGCGCACAACCGGTTGACGTCGTCGTAGGTGCCCTCGACGGCGATCACGGTCCCCCCGTAGATCGTGGTCATGGTCACCTTGGCCCGTTCCAGATCGTGGGGGATGAGCACGACCGAGTCCATGCCGGCGCGTGCCGCGTGGGCGGCGACGGAGTTGGCCAGGTTGCCGGTGGAGGCGCAGGCGGCGACCTTGAAGCCGAGCTGGCGGGCCTTGGTCAGCGCCACCGACACCACCCGGTCCTTGAAGGAACCGGTGGGATTGGCCGTGTCGTCCTTGATCCAGAGCTCGTCCAATCCGAGCTCGGCCGCCAGGCGGTCGGCGCGCACGAGGGGGGTGAAGCCCGCGCCCAGGTCGACCGGCGAGTCGTCGCTCACCGGCAAGAGGTCCCGGTAGCGCCAGATGGTGCGCGGGCCACTGGCAATCCGCTCACGGCTGACCGTGGCGGCAATGCGCTCGTAGTCGTAGGCGACCTCGAGCGGTCCGAAGCAGTAATCGCAGACGTGGAGTGCCTCGGCGGGGAACGAACGCGCACATTCCCGACAACGCAGCCCAGTGACAAAATCGACCATCGGTCCTCCTCATCGATCGGGCATTGGCACCTGTTGGCCCCGGGTGGGTGTCCAACGGTTGCCGCGACGTCAACGGGCCCGTCCCTCAGTCGCTCTGGATGATGCCGACAATGGTAGTCCCCTACGCGCCCCCGGTGCGCCAACGCCCCGCCGTCCGCCCCGCCAACGCCCTGCACGCGCCCTGCGTAGATCCTGCGCCCGACGGGTACGATGCTGTCGGCATGTCGGGCGAACACGACCAGGAAGGGCCGAGTACCCGCACCTTCCACCACGCGGACTTCCCTGCAGCCAAGGTGCTCGAGGCCAAGGCCGGCCGCACGGTCTCGGTGTGCATCCCGGCCCGTGACGAAGGCTCCACCGTGGGCTCGGTCGTCCGGGCGGTGGTGCAGCCGTTCCTGGCCTCTGCCGGCGGGAACGGACTGGTGGACGAGGTCATCGTCCTCGACGACAGCTCGACGGACGACACGGCGGCCCAGGCCGTCGACGCCGGTGCCCGGGTGGTGCACGGCGTGGAGGTCGGAGGGGGGAAGGGCCAGGCCATGGCGGCCGCTCTCGCGGCGTCGAGCGGCGACGTGGTGGTCTTCCTCGATGCGGATGTGGCCAACACGACGCCCGCCTTCGTCACCGGCATGCTCGGTCCCCTCTTGTTCTTCGACGACATCGCACTGGTGAAGGGCTTCTACACCCGGCCCCTGCACGGCGATCCCACGGGCGGCGGGCGTGTGACCGAGCTCGTGGCGCGCCCGGTACTCGAGTTGCTCTTCCCTGCGCTCTCCGATGTCCGCCAACCACTGGCCGGCGAGACGGCGGCGCACCGCTGGGTCTTCGAGAAAGTGAATTTCGCCGACGGCTACGGCGTCGAGATAGGGCTGCTCATCGACGTGGCGCAACAGCTCGGAGCCGGCGTCCTGGCCCAAGTGGACCTCGGTGTGCGCATCCATCGCAACCGCCCGCTGCACGAGCTGCGTCCCCAGGCCACCGACGTGCTGCGGGCCGCGCTGTCACGCGCCCCCCGCTGATTCCGGTGCTGGTCGTCTCCAATCGGGGCCCGCTCTCCTTCCGCGTCGACGACGACGGCACGCTGCACCCGGTCCCCGGCGGTGGCGGCCTGGTCTCCTCCATCGGGCCGCTCCTGGCCGGTACGGGAGCGACCTGGGTCTCGGTGACGATGGGCGCGGCCGACCGCGCCGCCGTCGCCCAGGGCCGCATGACGGACGAGAACTTCATGCTGCTCCCGGTCGTCATCGATGACGACACGTATCGGGCGGCCTACGACGTCGTGTCCAACACCACCCTGTGGTACTGCCATCACCACCTCTTCGATCTGCCCCGTCGGCCCCGATTCGACCGGTACTGGCGGCAGGCGTGGGACGCCTATCGCCGCTACAACCAGTCGGTGGCCGACACCGTGAGCGCGCACGCGGAGGCGGACTCGACCGTGTTGGTGCAGGACTATCACTTCTCCCTCCTCGGGCAGATGCTGGCCCGGGCCCGGCCCGATCTGCGCACCGTGCATTTCTGCCACATCCCCTTCGCCGACCCGAACATGCTGCGCGTCCTACCCGAAGACGCGGCCGGAGAGTTGCTTGCCGGTCTGGCCGGCTTCGGCGCCTGCGGCTTCCATGCGCGCCGATGGGAGGCGGCGTTCCGCGCCTGTTACGCCGATCCCGCGCTGGGAGCCCTCGCCGGTGTCGGGACGGCGCCACCGACATTCGTCTCCTCGCTGTCGTCGGATCACGAGGGACTGCTCGCCGAGGCTTCGAGTGCCGCCTGCGCCCGATCGGTCGAGACCCTGCGGGCCGAAACCGGTGGACGCCGCATCATCCTGCGGGTCGACCGCGTCGAGCCTTCGAAGAACATCGTGCGCGGCATGCTGGCCTTCGAAGAGCTCCTCGTCGCATACCCCGAGTGGCGCGAGGAGGTCGTGCATGTCGCGCTGGTCTATCCGTCGCGCCAAGGCCTGGCCGAGTATCTCGCCCTGGGCGCCGAAGTCACGCACGTCGCCGAGCGGATCAACCACGCGTGGGGGACCGCGACATGGACGCCCATCGTCCTCCACGTCGAAGACGACCGCCCGCGCTCGCTGGCCGCCCTGACCATCTCCGACGTGCTGCTCGTCAACCCGGTACGCGACGGCCTCAACCTCGTGGCCAAGGAGGGATCCCTCCTCAATGGGGGCGACGGGGTGCTCGTCCTTTCCCACGAGGCCGGAGCCTGGGAAGAGCTGTCCGGGGCCGCCCTGGGCATCAATCCCTTCGATGTCGCCGGCACGGCCGACACCTTGCATCGCGCCCTCGCGATGGAGATCGGGGAGCGCCGGAGCCGGGCCGCCCGCTTGAAGGAGTTGGTGCTGGCCCGTACCGCGTCGGACTGGCTCAAAGAGCAGCTCGCCGCGGTGCAGCCGCTCACACGCTGACGCCGGCCGCCTGCGCCAGCTGCTCCAGCAGCGCCAGCGCCCCGTCGGGGCCCCGCACAACGACGTCCGCCTCGGCCGTCACTTCGGCGGCAGTCTCCTCGTCGACCACCGCCACCCGGACGGCGGCCACACCGTGCGCCACCATGTCCGCCGCGGCCGCGAAGGCCGGAAGATCCCCCAGGTCATCGCCGAAGACGGCCACGGCCGCCATGCCGGCGGTCAGCAATCGGAGGACCGTCCCCTTGTCCACGTCCAGCGGGGGCCTGAGCTCGAGCGACAGGCGGCCGGGGTAGACCCGCAGTCCCCGCTGGTGCTCCTGGCGAGCGGCGAACGCCGTCACCCACGGACCCGCGTCGGGAGCCTGGCGCCAGTGGAGCGTCACCGTCAGGCCCTTGGGCTCGACGTAGACGCCCACCGGCGACAGGTCACGGGCCTCGGCCACCGCGTCGGCTATGGCGCCGGCCCAGGGCCGGGCGTCGGGTCCCACCTGCCCCAACCCGTAAAGGCCGAAGAGTCTCACCCCGGCCGGAGACCCGAGAGCATGCGCCAGGAAGTCAACCGGCCGGCCGGAGATCACCGCCACCAGGGCGAAGCGTGCGGCCAAGCGCGCCAAGAGCTCCGGCGCGCCAGGGAGCGGACGGGCCCCCACCGGATCGGCCACTATCGGCGCCAGCGTGCCGTCGAAATCGAGGCAGAGCGCGCTCTGTCCAGGGTCTCGAACGAGCGGCAGGAAGATCTCGGGAAGTGCGCCCACCGACCGGGGCGTGATCAGGCCCCGGCGACCAGGTCGGCGCCGGCGACGACCACCACGTCGTCGCCGGTGATGCCGGTGACCGGGACCGCCGCCGTCAACGGGAGCACAGCGGCCGGCTTGAGACCGAGCGTCGACGCGATGGCGGCCGCGGCCGCCTGAAAGGACGCGGCGTAGTACACGGCCGAGCTCTGCTGGGTGGCGGCCGCGTCGAGGGCCGACTGCATGGCCCACCCCTTGGCGGCGAGCACTTGTGTGTAGTGCCCGGCCAGGTTGTTCGTTTGGGTGGCGTTGGCCACCACCACCTTGACCGCGCTGGGCGCAACCGTGGTGGTCGTTGTCGTCGGCGCCGTCCCTGTTGTCGTGGTGGTCGTGGTGGTGGGCGGCGTGGCGGCGTTTCCGCTCACCGTGGGACGGGTGCCCACAGCCACCAGCGCGACGGCTGCCACCACGAAGATGACGAGGACCACGGCCGCCCGCACCGGTGCGATCCCGCCGGGCGAACGCCCGCCGTGCGAGGCCCCTCCTCCCGAACCGCGAGGCGCAGAGTGGGGAGGTTCAGAGGTCATCGAAGGCCCAGCCTGCCGTGCCTGCTGCCTCAACGCAAGCCTTTCGCCGATCTGGGCCTCTGCGCCTCGCGCTCGGGCGGTGCGTCGCCGGCCAAGGTAGCGGTGCCACCTCAGTGAGGCCCCTGCCCAGGGCCTAGGATGGATGCGCCGCCCGAGTAGCTCAGTTGGTAGAGCACTTCACTTGTAATGCCAATCTTGGCATGTTGCGCAAAATGGCGTGATCAGCAATTTTCTACATAACCGCCGGTCAAATGCGGTATTTCGCATGGACGACCGTGGCCGTTCATCACCGTCATACGCCACTCGTTGCGTTGTGAGGTTGGATATAGGTTGGAAAAAAAGCGAGGATTTCGGCGGCTCCCGTCATGGCTTACCGTTCCCGCGCTCCGCAGACCATCCTCTCGCTGCTCTGCGTACTCGTTCTCAGGCGAGGCGGTAGCCTTGAGTGGTGGCTATATCTACCGGGGATCTGCAAGCGGCAGCTGAACGAGCTCGAGCTGCAGCAGCGGAGGCCGGCGAACTTCGGCCTGCCCGCATCGGCAAGGTTACTGCCGACATCCCCGAAGCGATCCGAGCCGCCATCCGTGAAGACCTGGCGTCGGGCGCGTATCAGCAGGCGGCAAGAGAAGCCGTCGCAGGAGACCCCGACTTGGTCCAGGGCTGAATCTCCTCGACCCTCACGTGGTCATTGTCGACGATGCCCTCTTGCTGGCCCTATTGGCCCAGCAGGAAGGCGCCTCGGAGGCGCTCCTGATCACAGGTGTAGAAGATGGCGAGGTGTTCACCACCGGGGCGTGGTACTGGCGATTGGCCCGGGTCCTGGCTCGGCCGGGTCGGGGCGCACTATCCCGTGCTCTGGCGGCGAGCTCCGAGGACGAGCGGCGCCGGGTACATCACGCCTTGGACCAGCTGCCGGCCGGAATCGGCCTGTTGAGTATGCGACGGCTGGTCCCGGTCATGGCCGCTTTGCCCGGCCAGCTCAACCTTCTTACGGCCGAGGCAGTTGCCGCCGCCGTGGTCCTCGGTGCGAGGATCGCCGTCTCCACTGCATCACCGCTCCTTGACGCCGCAGCCAGCTCGGTCGACGTGATGGTCGACGTCGTGGCTCTCAACTGACGGCTCGAACCGTCACTGCTCTAATGCGGCCAGCCACTGTTCGTACCAATCGCGCCTCACTCGGATATCTCCGTTGTGCAAGCGAATGGTGCGGGGGAACCACGGTACCCCCCGGGCCGACCACTTGTAGGCGGTCGAACTGGACACACCAAGGTCGCCGGCGATCTGACGGATGCTGAGCCAGCGGGCGTCAGAAGCGATCCCGCGTCTGTCGGCAGCGGTTGGAACCATCTCGCGAATCTGCGTCACCGCTCCACCAGACTTGAGGCGACCCGATGTTCTGGTGTCCATTGAGCGATCTCCCTTCGGACTCGTTGGCGGCCCCCGCTAAAGAGCTGGCCGTCTAGCAGCCACCAAACGCCCCATCCTGCGAGCCGGCGCGATACGCTCCCCACAACCGGTCGTGACGACTCGAAGGAGGTCGCCTCATGCGACGGACCGTGAGCGATGCAGCTACGCCCTGTACGGCACAACGGGGCGCCCCTCGGCCCGCAATGGCGCGCGCATTGTTATGGGACACCTATCCAAGCGCAGATCGCCGATTCTGCGTTCATCAGGGTAGCGTTCTCCGGCTGAAATTGTGAACGTTATGTGCTCACGAGTAGATCAACTCGCCGCCCGTAATGCCTCACTGCGGGCCATGTCCGGCTCCACGTCGACGACCTGCAGCCAACTCGCGGATATGAGTCGGCAATATCTCCGAATTGCACCTGGATGAATCGGGGATAATCGTCAGTATCCCCGATAATCTACCCTTTTGAGTTCGGCTTCCCGCAGGCTGATGCACGAGAAGGAGATCCCTCGGATCACCGGTCTGCAACACCGACTCGTCGCCCACGGTGTCGATAGATAGGCACACCCGTAGGCGCCCTCATGGCGATGTACGCTGAACGTCGTGGTCGCGACGGGAGATCTGCCGATCCTGGCGATCATGCACAGTGCCGATTCGGTTGGTCTCTTCGACCTGGCCGAGGCGGCGGCGGGATGTTGTCAGATCGTGTTCGTCATCGACGGAACCCCGTCGATGACGCGTCCCCTCCTCCGTTTCGGACCTGTGGCAGACATCACCGGGCTGAGCGATTCAGCGGCTGCAGCCAGGGTCAGCGATCTCGCACCGGACGGCATCACGACCTTCACGGACGCTCATCTACCTCGCACCGCGGCGCTGGCCGACGCCCTCATCCTTCCCTTTCACTCCCCCGAGGTGGCCGCGGTGCTGGTCGACAAGTACCGTCAGCGACAGGCGTTGCACCGTGCTGGATTGCCTGGACCCCGGTTCTGCCTTGTCGAGCTCGGGGATCGCGCCTTCGACACTCTCGTCGGGGACATGGAGTTTCCGGTCGTTGTCAAACCGAGCGTAGGCGCCGCGAGCCGCGAGGTCACAATGGCCGTCGACGGCGAGCAACTGATCGAGGCGATGGCCCAGGCTCGGGTGGCCGGCTTCGGCGCGATGGTGGTCGAGGAGTTCCTGCCGGACTCTGAGGAGGCCATGAACGCTGACTTCGCCAGCTTCGTCTCCGTTGAGAGCGTCATGGGCGGCGGGCAGCTTCGCCACTTGGCCGTCATGAGCAAGCTACCGCTGGCGCCGCCATTTCGTGAGACCGGCCACGTTACACCCAGCCACCTGCCGACCGCGATGGTGAAGGAAGTTCTCGATGTGGTGACCGCCGCGATCGCGGGCATTGGGATCGTAGTCGGCGGCCTGCACACGGAGGTCAAGTTGACCCCTTCGGGCCCAAGAATCATCGAGGTCAACGGGCGACCGTGCGGAATGCCGGAGGTGTTGTCCGCCGCTGGCGGCTGCTCGCTGATCGAAGCCGCAATGAGGGTGGCTCTGGGCGAAGCTCCGAGCGACGAGGGCCTGTTTCCATGTGACCGTGTGGGTTACAGGATAAACCTGCAACCACCGATGTCGGCACATCGGGTGGGCACCATCGAAGGTCTGGAGGTAGTGGGCGACCTCCCGGGAGTGCTGAGCGTGAAGCTCCGCCGAAGGCCAGGCGACGCCGTGGACTGGCGGCTTGGCACGGACGAGCAGGTCCTCAACGTGGTCGGGGCTGCCGACAGCCTCGACGAAGTGCACGCCATGCGGAGGCAGGTGGCCGCAACGGTGTCCATCTCCTACGACTGACCAGATTGTCGAAACATCGTCCTACGCCAGGACCCACCTCGGACGCGACCAGACCTGCCAATACTCGACGACGGCGAAGCCCATCGACAGGTAGAGCGGTTCACCCGGTGTAGATGCGATCAGCAGGCACGTCTCCGCCCCCTGGATTGAACACTGAGCGAGAACCCCTGTCAGGAGGCGCCTTCCGTACCCTCGGTGTTGCAAACCAGGCGGGGTTGCCATCGACCAGATACAGACGTTGTCGTTCACGAAAACCGTCTCAAGCCCCGCCACCATCTGGTCGTCCTGATACAGGCCCCAGCCCGCAAAGGCTGGATCTGCGTCGTGAGCATCGATTGCCGCCGAGTCAGGGACAGCAAGTCGCGCTCCCAACGGTGGCAGGCCGAAAGCCTCCTCGACATGGGAGCGGAGCACTGTCAGGCCGGCCAAGTCGAGCCGACGTACCGAGCCGTCGAGGCCGCCTGACGATATCGACAGTGACATGAAAGGGACCGTGCCGACCGGAACCCATCCCGCGTCGGAGAGTGTCCGCGCCGCGCCGAGCGCCGCGCCGGCAAGCATGATCAACGCGGGCGAGCCCGAATCGTCCACTTCGGCGAGTGCTCGCCGGATGACTTCGGCAGCCGGAGCGTGACAAATTGCGACGTTGTAGTCCACGGTCTGCTCGCAACTGAGAGTCATCGCGAACCCAGGCTCGGCGAGGTGACGGCCGCGAGGGCCCTTCCAGAGCCGGCCACTTGCAGCAAGCGCATCTCGCCGGCGCGGTATCTCGACCCCCGCCTGAGACATCATGTCGCGTTCCCCTCGATCCGTGCCGACGGGGACCGACACTATCGCTCGCACGCGAAGAGCAGGCGCAAAAATGCAGTGGACGCCGCGTTATCGGAGGTATGGGGGTGATGGAGTGATTTGGCCCCACCGTGATGGCCTGAATTGGCCCCCCCCGGTACATGTTTGTAGCTCTCCTCACCGTGCCCGGCAAGCCACTGCTGCGAGGCGCTGTAGGAGCGCGTATCGACGGATCTGGCGAGCGGCAGGTGACCCATAACGCGCGTCCGTCAATCGTGCTGGGGGTATCTCCTAACGCCGGGACGAAGCTCACGTGCGACCGAACCACTCCTGTCCTCACTGCGTCAGTACCGGTAGCGTTCTGACTGGTCGAAGAAGTTCCTCCAGCAACTTCGCGCGCCAGCACAGTTCAAGTTGCATAGGCGGACGCGGATACCTGGCTGGCCAGGGGTGCCCCAATAACCCGAGCTCAAGCCGGGGGCTGCCCTATCCCCATGCGCCGGGTCGAGGTGCGGCCGATCGCACTTCGGGGATAGTGCGCCACTCAAGGGCAACTCGGCCGGAAACGTGTAACAATCGCCTGTCCCCGACCTGCGGGGGCCAGTGGTCCCGGGCTGCTTCCCCAGAAAGAAGGAACGTAATGAGCGACCAAATACAGGGCGAGCTGCTCTACGAATACACGGTGCAGTTCACCCAGGTGGTGGAGTATGGCGTGTCGATGGAGGCTCTGGTGTCAGGGCAGGCAGCTCCGCCGCCCGAAGGGGCGCGCTTTGACGTTTACTTCGAAGGCCCTGTAACCGGGACCAAGCTCAGCGGATCGGCCAAGGGCGTGGATTATTTACACGTACGCGCCGACGGCCGCTTCCAGCTCCACATCCACGCCGAGATCACCACCGACGACGGCAAGAAGATCGCGCTGGCTGCCGACGGCGTCGCTTTGGGCGAGCCACCGGTGCTTCAGTTACGGGAGAACGTGACGCTAACGACCTCCGCCCCTGAGCACTCCTGGGTCAACACGATCCAAGTCTGGGGGATCGGGACTGTCGATGTCTCTAAGGGAGAAGTCCGGATCAAGGGGTATGCCGCCTGACAGCAGCCCAGCCACCCTTATGTCTCGGCACACGTCTTGACTGACAGATTGGTCCTGCCCCAGTTCGCGGGCCGAAGTCAGGGAGACTGGGCGGGAGAAACTCAGCATTGGCGGCCCTTACGGCAACCAGCGACCGTCCGCTATGACTGCGTCACCGACGCCAGAGCGAAGCGCTGCAGCTTCAAGAAGTGAGCAACTGCTGAGGGGTTCATTGGTCCAGCGCCGTTCAAAAATCCGAATACCATGTCGTATCTGCGTCCCCTCTGTATAACGTACGCAGAGTAAAAGCAGTTTCCGGCATAGTGCCCGAACGCATCGAGTTCCGCGGTCACAAACGCGAAGTTTGCTTTTGGAATCGCCTGTGCGGTTACTCTGATGACCCCGGCACTCTGGCGTTACGGTGAAGTCAATCGGCGCCAACACATTCACGCTCACCACGCACAGCGGCACGGTGGTGACCGTGAACGTGGCCACTGCTACCACCACCTATCAGGACCGAGGTGTCACTGCTCCGACGTTTGCCAACGTGACCGTCGGGTCCCACGTGGCCGTGGTGGGCGCGGACACCGCCAACACCGTGGCCGCCACCCGAGTCCTCATTGGCGGACTCGGGGGCCATAGGTTCGGGAGTGGAATCAGGCCGGCGGCGTGACGAGCACCTAGGCGTGGCCCGGCCGAGTCGCACCCGCACTCTTGTGAGCGCATCTGCACCGAGCGAGGTGTAGTCCGCGTCTATTGCATCACGCGTGACAAAGAAGTGCATGTGATGGACATGCACTATGCCGCCGGCAAGCCCAAAGGACGAGAGTCCCGATGGCAGCCATTTCGACACGCAACGCTGGCGGCGTGTCCATTGGTATGGGTCCGGTCGAGACTGGGGTCTCCCGAAGCGGATCAAACTGCACTTACGGCAGTTTTCCGAGAGGGCGGTCGTCTTGTACCCTGCCGCGGTCCATCTTGCCCTAGGCGGCGTTGCGACCCTGCCGCCCCGAATCTGCTCTGTGTGAGTTAGTTAGATATCGGATTGGTATGTGGCCTCGGCTACGCGGCGTGAGCAACGTGGTTCCACCGACAGATCCTCGATTCCACCATTCCTCATCGCAAGGATTCTGCTCTCTTGTGACGCCTGGATTCACGTCATCAGCGCTGCCGACCTCGGAGAGAGTCCGTCGCCCGATATCTTCATGGGGTACGAATTCTCTCGATGCCGAATCTGACCGGAGCGAAGCGCACCATGAGGTCGCGCGTTCGGAGCGAGGATGCGGTTCTCCTGGAGAAGGACGGCACTAGCACCGACCCTCGTTCAGCCGTCCGGGGCTTGACGAATCGTCAAGGACGACATCCCATTCGACCCTTCCCTCTGTCCCAGTGCTGCCCATTCCCAGTCCGGCCTTCCGTGACCTGGCAACCTGGCAACACTCTCCCAGCGACGGCGCTATGTCTGACAACCATGGGAGCCGGCCCACTCAAAGCGGAAGTTTCGCTCGCCGCTTTGAGCACTTACTTCGGTATCGCCACTTCAACCACCTTGACGATGACGAGAGCGAACGCGAAGAGCAGATAGCCGCGCAGCGTCAGCATGCCGATTTTGCGCTGCCTCGACATTGCGGGCTTCTCCAGCATGGCCAACGGTGGCATCCGCCAGGTGGCGCGGAGCGACAAGCGGTCATCGGCGTGCAGAATTGCCGCTTGTTCTGAAGCAAGGGCAGCGGCACGGCGATGGCGTGACTGCACGAGAAGAAATCCGCCGATCACGAGACCGATTCCAGCCCCTACCAAGATGATCAGCTCGATGTCAGGACCCGAAAGGTTGGGGAACAGGACTGCTGCGGTGAGAATGAGCGAAAGCAGCACGAGTACACCGATGATGATCGAGGCGATTATGTTCGTTTTCGTGGAGTTCGCCCACGGCCCGAGGACCTCCTTGTCATTGCAGAGCAGCAGAAGAAAGACCGTTGCGCTCGGAAGAAGGACACCGGCGAGTGTTTGAACTCCCTCGGTGACAGTGCCGAGTGGCACGCCTGGCGCGAGCACAAGCGCTCCCGACGCGATCATGAGTCCGGCGAACACGGCGTAGAAGGCCTTCGCCCGCCGGAACGAGCGATGAAGGGAATGCTTGAGGCCGAGTACATCCGCCGTCGCATAGGCGGTCGAGAGCCCGATCGCCGAGGCGCCGATGAGGCTGGCATCGAAGAGGATGATGGCGAAGAGCACCCCCGCCGCATGCGATACGTACTTTCCGAGCCCCGCGGCGACATGACGGGCGTCGATGAAATGCCCGGACAGCGGTGTGTGGGCGAACGCCGCCGCGGACGCCCCCATCAACGCCCCCGCACCAATGATCACGATGACGATACCGAGAATGAGGTCCACGCGCTCGTAGTTCACGAACCGGGTCGTGATGCGCTTGTCGATGACGTAGGACTGCTGGAAGAAGAGCTGCCACGGGGCTACAGTCGTCCCGACGATCGCGATGATGAGCAGCATCACGTTCGAGAGCTGGGAGGGTCCCCCGGGCAGGTTCACCAGCGCGAAGTTACGAGCCACCTCCCCGGCGGGCGGGTGAACTATCACGTAGAGCGGGATCACGATGAGCGATCCGATACAAAGCGCCAACGCGGTCCGTTCGAAGCGGCGAAGACTCCCGGTGCTCGCCGCCACGATGATGACAACACTGGCCAGAACCACTGCCGGAACTTTCGGCACGCCAAGATAGCTTGCGGCGAGTGACACACCGATGAACTCCGTGACAATCGTGAGGGCATTGAGCACGAACAAGTCGATGACGCTGAACGCGCCCCAGAACTTGCCGAAACGCTCGAGGATCAATCGGGCATGGCCCACCCCGGTGACGGCGCCGAGGCGCAGCACCATCTCTTGGGCCACGTAGAGCACCGGTATCAGCAGCAGTAGTACCCACAGTAGGTGAGTACCGAAGTCCTGACCAGCCTGGGCATAGGTGGCAACGCCACCAGCGTCATTGTCCCCGACCATGACAATGAGGCCAGGACCGACGATCGCGAGAAGGGTGAGAAGCTTTGCCTTTGACGAGCGGCGTGTTCCCGTGTCGCCGTACTTGATAGTCCCGAACGCGCCTTGGATGTCGCCGACATGCTCCTCATCGAGGACCGCACCGAGCTCCCGTGGCACGACAATATTATCCGCCTCGACGGGAATTGCGGCGGGTGTCGTTGCGGCGTTTATAGGGCCTCTACGCCAGATCCTTGCGTGCTCGGGCATGTTTTCCTTCCCTTCGTGGAAGCGACCGAGATTGTCCTAACAGGTGTGTGGCGACGCGCCCGTGAGAGGCACAAGGCGGATCAGATGAAAGAAGGTCGCGCCAGGCGACCGGCGAGTGAAATGGCTCATGTCAAGAGCCTTCTAGGCTTTCCTCGCCCTGCCGTGCGGGGCACCCGTGAACTACCGAGGTGGCAACCTCAGAGGATCCTGCTCTCCTCGTTCCTCAGCATCGCGGCCGTGACGGAGGGCGCCAGGTACTGGGAGGTTCCGATTTCACGGCTCCACCTCCTTGGGTTCGCGCTGAGGGTCAGCTTGCCGAATCCATAAGAGGCCAATTCGTATGTGAGGGGCCTCGTAGGGGTTCAATTCTGCGCGTGTCCCACAATCGTGTGTTCGGTCTTGCCGCATCGGTCAACTCTCTGGAGCCGTGGTGCCAAAGTCGCGCCGCCACCCCGATGGGAGCAGGAGTTCGAGTACGTCGTCGACCGTGACGACGCCAAGGATCTTGCCGTGATCGGCGTCCATGACGGGAGCCACGGTCAAATTGAAATCCGACATTTTGCGCACGGTGGCGCCGAGGTCCCAATCGGCATGCACATGAGGGGGATCCGGCACCATCACCGATTCAAGAGACGCTGTCGGATCAGCCTGAATGAGACGAACGGCCGAGGCCGACCCGATGACGCCACCCCCGGCATCACTGACAAACACTACGTGGATCGCTTCATGTGGGGCCGTGCTCCTTCGAATGGCGTCGAGAGCTTCCGAGACCGTACAGGTGGACGGCAGGCACACGAAATCGGGGCTCATCAACCCACCAGCGGTTTCGGGGTTGTAGGTGAGAAGTGAACGGACTTTGTGCTGTTGGGGTTCGGGCAAGAGGTTGAGTATGGGCAGGCGCCGCTCTTGATCGACCTCGGTGATCAGATCGGCCGCGTCGTCTGGTGCCATAGACGCCAGCAGCCGCGCGGCATCGGCATCGGATCGAGACTGGACAAACTCGAGCTGGTGCTCGGTGTCGAGCTCTTCGAACACGTCGGCTTCGAGCTCACGGTCCTGGCCGACTGCTTCGATGATCTCCTCGCCCTCGTCGTGAGATGCGGCTTCGACCAGATCGGCAATCTGAGCCGGGTGAAGTCTTTTGAGCTTTCGATAAGGGATGTGAAGCCGGGCCGTGGGTACATGGGCCACAAACGGCTCCATGCTCGCCCAGTCGACGATCGAGCGGTTATCGGTGCGCCAGCGCAGACGATGCGGCATGAGACGGCGGAGCATGGGTCGACTCGAAGGGTCGACCCCGACCACCTCCCATGTGCCGTCGAACTTGGCCAGTTCGATCTCATTGGCCCGGACGAGGCGGCCACCGACGAAGTTGATGAGATGACGCGCCAGGAGGTCTTGCCCGAGGAGGAGCTCGCCTGGTCTGCGCTCGAATCTCCGCAGGTGGACCCGCTTACCTTCAAAGTGGATGTGACCCGGATCGAAACTTCCCACCTTGCGGATCGGGACGAACAGGTCGCGCCCTTCGACTTTGACGACGAGTCCCACGACGGGGGGATGGGGGGCATCTCCCACTCGGGCGACGAGGTCTTGCACCCGGCCGAGGCGGTCACCAGCCCCGTCGACGAGCGGGCGCTTGATGATGTTGGAAAGGTGGACGATCTCTACTTCAGGGCGGGGAACCGCCTCCTGAGTCTCCATGTCCCTACCGTATGTCTCGCCGGGTCACCGCGCGCCTAGCGGTCCGGCCGGTGGAACCAGTAGTCGGCGATGATGATCGCCAGCGCCACCAGAGCGAAAGCGACGAGCACCGCCACGAGTGCCGGCGTGCCCGACGGAGCGGGACTCGCGACAGCACCACCCAAGATTCTGTCGAGGCGCAGATCCATCCAGTGGGTGTTCACCGCTCACCGCATCCTCCACACAGTGTCACTCCATGGCGTCAAGGGCTCAGGCGCTCTCGACGGCTTGGTCCGGAACGCCCATTCGCACATGCTCGGCGTGGTAAACGGCCTCGTCCAACAGGCTGGCCACGTGATGATCGAAGAGGGAGTAGACGGCACTGCGACCGGAGCGCTGGCGAGTCACCAGGCCCAGCGTTCGCAAGAGGCGGAGCTGATGGGAGACGGCCGATTGCTCCATCCCCACCGCTTGGCTCAGCTCTGTCACCGAGATGGGTCCTTCGCGCAGGCGGCCGAGAATCAAAAGCCGGCTTGGTGCGGTCAGGGCGGACAAGGTGCTGGCAACCGCCTCGGCCGTCGCTGCATCGAGTCGCGCCTGGGGGGCTCGCCCGTTTGTGCCATGACCCATTGCACCATCCTACTGCCTTCCATTCGCAATAGTGTAGACATGAAGAACTCTTCATGCACTCTTGTATAGTGCTGGGCATGCCTCCTGATCAAGTCGTCACGGGGACGCTCGACGCATCCAGGAATGTGCGTGTATCTGAGCCCCAGACCGGGCACGACGAAGTCGGCCACCGGAGGGCGGCGAACCGGGCACTGGCACTTTCGGCGTTGGGGCTCGGCGCGACTGGGGTGCTCGAGCTTGCACTTGCAGTCATTACCCACTCGGTCGGACTCCTGAGCGACGCACTGCACAATCTCTCCGACGTCAGCACATCGGCATTGGTCTTCTTTGGCTTTCGGATCTCCAAGCGTCCTGCCTCGGCACGCTTTACCTATGGCTACGAACGGGCCGAGGACTTGGCCGGACTGGGAGTGGCCCTCGTCATCTGGGCATCGGCTGTCTTCGCCGGCGTCGAGAGCTATCACAAGTTCGCACATCACGGTGGAACCACCCACATCGGTTGGGGCATGGCCGGAGCGGTCATCGGCATGGCCGGAAATCAGATCGTGGCTCGCTATAAGGGGGCGGTGGGTCGAAGGATCCAGTCCGCTACCTTGGTCGCCGACGCACGGCACTCGTGGCTCGATGCCATTTCGTCCCTCGGCGCCCTCGTCGGCCTCGTCTTCGTCGCATTCGGCTATTCATTAGGTGACCCGATAGCCGGCTTTGCCATCACGTTGTTCATCGGCCACGTTGGCTACGAGGTGACCTCTGACATCGTGAAGCATCTGATGGACGGGGTGGATCCTGAGGTGCTGAGGCGGGCCGAGGAAGTAGCCTCTGATGTACCCGGAGTGCTGGCCGTAGATATCCGCGGACGTTGGACCGGTCGCTCTCTTCGACTTGAGGTCGTGTCCCAGGTCGAGCCGACCATGACCGTTGCCGCCTCCGAGAAGTTGGCCCTACAGGTCCGCTCACGGGTGCTTGCTTCGGTAGAGGAGGCCCGAGTTGTCGAGGTCTGGGTCCAGCCGAGCGTTGAACCTTGCCTACGACCGAACGACAGAAGCGATACCGAGTCGGTCCATGATGGGCGGTGACGTCTCCCGTTGCCACCAGGTCCAAAACTACGAGAACGCGGTCCCACTCCTAGCGACCTTCCTCGCCAGCGAGGGTTGTTCCGCTCCACGGATACGCTCGAGCGCCCAGGGCACGAGGAGCGAAGCACCCGTTGCCGTTGCCGCCGCGCCGGTGGCGATACCCCATCCGAAGGGACCGAGGGGGGTGCAGCCAAAGAACTGGCTGACACCCGGCGTCTGGACTATGGACACCAGTGCCGCCGTCGAGACCACAGTGGAACCGAGAACCACGGGGCTTCGACCTCCAACCAGCGCGGTCTGGCCTAGCTGGGTGCCCACCAAGGCCACCAAGGCCACCGTGCTGGCATGCCGGCGGGTCCCGCTGGCACGAGCGATGAGCCAGGCGCCGGTGGCGCCACCGGCCGTGGTCACAGCGCGGAGCACCACCTGCTGGGCCAGGGCCGCGCCAAGGGACGCCTCGGGCCCTTCGTGGAGCAAGAACTCCGGAGAGCGGTTTGTCGGAGGCCGCAGGGCGATCGTCATCGCGGGAAGCATGTCGGTCAGGAGGTTGACGAGCAGGAATTGGCGAGCACCGAGGGGGGCCTCGCCGGCGATGGCGGTCGCCGCCAAGGTGAAGCCGACTTCTCCGAGGTTGCCACCTATTAGAATTGCTAGGGCGTCGCGTACCGATGCCCACATCGCCCTTCCCTCGACGATGGCATCGAGAATCGTTTCGATTCGATCGTCCACTACGACCATGTCCGCCGCCTCACGGGCAGCGGGCGAGCCTCGTCCGGCGAGTGCGATGCCGGTGTGAGCCAGACGGATGGCCGGCGCATCGTTGGCGCCGTCGCCGGTCATGGCGACCACTCGTCCGATCCGCTGGTAGGCACGAACGATCCTGACCTTATTGGTTGGGGTGACGCGGGCAAAGACGGAGACGGATGGGAGGATCTCGTCGAG
>PMLV01000222.1 GCA_003160635.1 Acidimicrobiaceae bacterium
CCGTCGGCGGTCAGGCCATCGAACTTGGCGGCACACTCAGCACCCGCCTCAACCCTCTCGACGAGGGCCCGCGGCTGGCCGGCACCGACGACGCCACCGCGAAGGTCGAGACGGCGAAGCGACGGCAGGCCCTGCTGGGGTCGTTGACCGAATCGGCCCTCGGGCGCCCTTTACGCTCGACCGAGCACACCGCCCTCCACGCTGCGCTCGACACCGTCGTGGCGGACTCCACTACCCCGATCCTGCCCATGGTGGTCGATGCCCTGTTCGCTCCGGCGAAGGCCTGCCTCGGGTCGTCGGTGGACCAGCTGATCACCGATGGCCGCGACGCCGGGCACGCCTTGGCCCGCCTGGTCCATGGAGATCTGGCCGGTCTCTTCGACGGTCCGTCTACGGTCGTCTTCGACCCGGAGCTGCCCATGCTCTCCCTCGATCTGTCGCGCATCTCGGGGTCCGACCAGCTCATCGGTCTGGTCATGAGCTGTGCCTCGGCCTGGATGGAAGCAGCGTTAGCGGATCCTGCGGCGGGGCAGCGCTACGTCATCTACGACGAAGCGTGGCGCCTCATCGCCCAACCAAGCCTCTTGGCCCGGATGCAGTCGCAGTGGAAACTGTCGCGGGCACTCGGTATCGCCAACCTCATGATCATCCATCGGCTCAGCGACCTCGATGCCGTCGGGGACGCCAACAGCGAAGCCCGCAACCTGGCCTTGGGTTTGCTGGCCGACTGCTCGACCAAGATCATCTATGCCCAAGAAGCCGACGAAGCCAAAAAGACCGGCGGTGTCCTCGGTCTGTCGTCCACCGAGATCGGCCAACTCCCAGACTTGGACAGGGGAGAGGGGCTCTGGCGTATCGGCGAGCGCTCCTTCATGGTGCGCCATATCTGCACCCCGGCCGAACTGGCGCTCTTTGACACCGATGCCCGCATGGTTTAAGTCCGTGGGTCCAGGCTGGCTGAAGGATGCTCAGCGGGGCACCCGAGAGCCCACGATGACGGCGAGCGACCACTGGTGGTGCGCCATTCCGACCGGCTCTGGATCACGTACTGACCTGGTTGAATGCCTGGTGGGAGGTTTCGGGGGAGCGACGGCGTTCACGCTGTCGTTATGGCACGGAGACTCTTGGCCGCCTGCTGCGCAACCCGCCCTTCCCCACGGGGTGCGAGCCCATCGGGGATCGATCGGCCGGGCACCTCGGACACCCTGAACACTCGTCTTGCCTACCCGAGGGTGCGCTTTCGCGCCGTGGGGAAGTCGGTGGGGTGCTCGGTGGGGAACTGCACAGGCCACCCTGCGCGGATGGCCCACGAAGGTGATGAGGAGTTCGCCCCGTGGGATTCTCTCGTGCTCCCAGTCGCGTCAGGAGACGCGGCCGGTCGGGGGTTGTCGCACCGGGACCTTCGATCCGTGGGTCTGTCCATGGTGGGACGAGGGATGATGACGGCCCACAGCAGGGTGGTGCGGGGCTACGTAGATGGGCCCGAGCGGAGCAAGGGGGATGCGCATGAGGCGCGCCGGCTCATGGGAAGCACTTTGGCTGAGGCGCGCCATCGTGGGCAGAGGGCGCTGACCCGCTCGTGTCTGCGCCCGCTCGTCGTCGCGACAGTGTGGCCCGCCATCGTTCTCCGTGCCGGCTGTCTCTCCGCGCTGGACGGGGTTATGGCATTGAGCCGGCAGAGCGCCGGTCGTGCGGTGTCCCCGGGGCGACTTACGCTGAGCCAGGAGGAGGGCAGATGGACCGCTGTCAGCACGTGACGGGGGCCAGTCTCGGCCAGGACACTTGGCCGATCGGAAAGCCGCGGGGCGACGGTGCCCACGCGGTTGTGGCGCCGGAAGAGGAGGGGACCGGCCGATCCCACCCCTCTACTCATGGTCCGACGTGGTGAGCCAGTCCTTGTTCAAGCTCCGTGCCGTTCTGGCCGGTCTGGCCGTGGTCGTGGTGGTGGGCCTCGCGACCCCGAGCGTGCTGGGAGCCGTCACGGTTGCACTTTGGTCGCACAGCGCGATCTTCGACGTGCGCGGTCTGGCCCGCTTCGCGCTCTTCGTTCTCGATGTCGTGGCGTGTGCGGCCTGGCTACGCATCTTCGTCGGTCTCTGCCTGGACGTGGCCTCTGGGCTCGCGCAGCGCAACAACCCGCAGCGGGCAGGCGGTCTGAGGGGTCATCTCGCCGGATGGGTACTCGGTATGGCTCTGATTCTCCTCCCCGGCTCGGCGATGGGTGCGGGAGCGGCCAGTGCGGCCATCGCTGCGGCGCGGGTGGCGGTCACCATGCCTGCATCGGCTCAGGCGGCCTCAGCACCTTCTTTGCCGGCGTCGACCCCGCCCGTATCGCCGGCGTCGCCGGGCTCTTCCGCCAACAGTCCAGTTGTCTCCCCGGCCACCATGGCGACTAATTCCGCGGCGACTTACACCGTGGTGAGAGGGGACTGCCTCTCCACCATTGCCCTCCGCCTCTATGGCGACGAGGGTGCGTGGACCGAGATTTGGGCCGCCAACGCGAACCGGGTGATGGCCGGCGGGATGCGTTTCACCGATCCCAATCTGATCTATGCCGGTTGGGTCCTCATCCTTCCCGGTCTGCCCGCCGCCAGCCCCACCGAGTCCGCTCCAACGGATCCGACGCCGACTCCGTTGGCGACGCACCCCCTGGGGCCCGAGCTGGATCCGGCGCCCCGCGCCCTCTCGCCACCAGCGAGTGCTCAAGGGGGTGGGGGTGGACTGGGGGCTCCAAAGTCGCCGGCGTCGGGGCCCTCGAGGGGCGCGTCTACCCCGATGCCGACTCCAGCTCCGGGACAGTCACGCCCTGGGCAGACCGGTGTCAGCGCGCCAGGCGACACCGGGGCAGTTCATGGCGCGGGCAATGGCACCGAGGCATCGGCGCCCGCGGTCGGTGACGGCGTCGCCGGCGCATTGGCGCGCTGGGTTCCCGAGTCCGCCAGCCTCGGGATCTCGGCCTTGGTCGCGGCCGCCTACCTGCGCCGCATCCGGCGCCGACGCGCGCAGGCCCGGGCCGACCGAGGCGACGACGAGTTGGTCGCCGAACCCGACTCGGACGCGGTGATGCTCGAAGCCCGTCTGGCCCCTTTCGCCGACGCGCCGGTGCTCGAGTGGTTGGAGCTGGCCAATCGCCATCTCACCGCGGCCTTGCGCGCCGAGGGCAGGGCCGATCCGGCGCCGCGGATCAGAGTGGTGCGGACCGGACCGGACGGGGTCGAGCTGCTCTTGGACGAGGCTGTCGACTGGGCTCCGGGATCCTTCACGCTGGCCGCCGACGGAAAGAGCTGGCGGCTGCCCGCCGACGTCGATCGAACGATGCTCTGGCCCGATGCGTGTGAGGAGCTGGCTTGGCTACCTCTTTTGTTGCCGGTCGGCGACGACGCCAGCGGCACGTACCTGCTGCACCTCGAGTCCGGCGACGTGGTGTCATTGGAAGGTCCCGACGCCGCGTCGATGCTGGCGGCCTGGGTACAGACCACCAAGTCCTGGCCTTGGGCCGAGCAAGTGGGCATGGCGCGCGACGCCGAGACGGCCGAAGCACTGGCACCGCTGTTCGTTGGTCAGAACAGCCTCGAGGAGCGGGCCACCCTCCTCTATACGGGGGACCCCGGGGTGCTGTCGGAGGCGGCGAGTGCGATCGTCGCCTCGGTGACCTCGGTGACCTCGGTACCGAGACGTGCCACTGTGCGCGTCATTGTCACCGCTGATGAAGCCTTCATCGAACCGTTCGGGATCACGGTGCGACCGTGTCGACTCGACCCTGCCGCAGAGGGTGTGCTCGCGAGCATCGACGACCCGTGCCTGATCCCAGTGGCGCTCGAGCAAGATGAAGAGCCCAGTGAGTCGACCGAGCTGGTGGGAGCGGAGACGGCCCTGGCATTGTCAGCCGAGCAGCTTGGCGCGGGGCCGATCGAAGTGCGGCTGCTCACCTTTACGCCACAGATCGTGGGGTTGGCCGAACCGTTGCCCACCAATATGGCGGTGCGGATCACCGAGTTGGTGGCCTGGATCGCCTTGCAGGGCACAAAGGGCACCACCTCGGCGTCGATGTTGGACCACGGCATCGTCGGCGCCACGTCCACCAAGACGCTCTACAACATGGTCTCCGCCGCCCGGGCGGCTCTGGGGACCGACGTCAACGGCACCTCGCGACTGATCGCCGACCGCGGTACCGGGGTCTATCGCCTCGCAGATGAGGTGACCGTCGACGTACTGCGCTTCGTGCAGATGGCCGAGCGCGGGATCGACACCGAAGACCCCCACGCAGCAGCCGAGCTGTGCCGAGCGGCGCTGAACTTGATCGACGACACCCCGGTCGGCAACGGGAGCGGCCGCTATGGCTGGTGGTCGAGCATGTGGGAGGCCCGCATCGGACGCCTGGCGACCAAGGCCGCTGGCTGCTTGGCCGAGTTGGCTCGGCACGGGGTCATCGATCTCGAGGTAGCCCGAGCCGGAATCGAGCGGGCCCGGCTCGCCGCCGACGGGGAGGGGGAGCTGCATCGTGTGGCCATGGTGCTCGAAGCGTGGGCCGACAACAACGAACGAGTTGAGCGCGAATGGAGGTTGGCGTGCGCACAAGCCGAGAATCTTGAAGCCGGGTCCGCGCCCAGTGCCGCCACCGAGAGCCTCCTCGTGGCAACCCGTAGGCGACGGCTGGAAGATGAGGGGGCGAGCTGAGGCGGTGACAGAAGTGGTGTGAGCCGGTGGGCACTGAGCGCGGGCGGTTCAATAGATGGTGCCCGGCAAGTCCGACGAGCGTTCTTACTCAGCCTTTCATGTGTCCTCCTGATATTCGTACAATGTTGGTCCGTGAAGGGACGTTTGATTTGGTCGTTTGGTCCCAGCTCCCATGGGAAAGAGACGCTCATCCGTCCTGCGAATGAACGGGGTCCGAACCAGCCCTCGGGTGTCCCGTATGACGCACCTTGAGTGGGAACCTTGACCGGGCAGGTCATATGGACGCTCGGTAGGACTGCGGTGGGGTGAACCCGATCATTCGGTAGGTCGTTGGGCGTACGGGAGTCATCTGCCCATTAGCTCCATAGGGGCTATTCAGCTGACCGGACCATCCCAGGTCAGGGGCTTCTCCATGGCCGGTCGGCCGGCGGTCGCTCCATGCTTGGCGGATGGCCCCGCTTGATCGGCGGATTTGGTCGCACTTTCTTGGGTGTCGGGGCGACGACGAGGTCTCGGTAACGCACCGGCTCGTGCGCGACGGCGAGCTCGAGCACCCGGTAAAAGAGAAGCCCGCGGCTATGCGAACCGCGTCGGTTGAACCGGAACACGAATTCGTTGAGGTACTGCCCGAGATGGTCGGCCTCGACCGATCCTTGGTGTGTCCCGAGTAGCCACCTCTTCGAGAGCGACGCCACGCGGTGGACGCCGGGCATCAGTTGAGACGCCTCATTCTTCGGCACGACGTGGCGCTCGTGGACATAGAGGCCTGAGGCCGCCTGTCGATACGCCTGCCATCCGTCGGTGACGACCGTCGAGCCCTCCACAACGCTGTCGACGAGGAAGGCACGCAGCGTTTCGGAGGAGGCGTCGGGGATGGGCGCCATGCGGCAGCGCCCCAAGCTGTTGGGTTCCTTGCGTTCGACGGCCACTGCTACCAGTGATTTCTTGTTCCCGCGCGACCGTCCTCCGGTCAGGCCCGGCTCGACGCCCCCTATGACTGTCTCATCGACTTCAACCACACCCGAGAGCCGTTCACGGCCGGGGCGGACGAGGACGGCGCGCAGGCGGTGCAGCATCGCCCAGGCTGTTGGATACGAGCCGATCTCGAGTGCCCGCTGCAGGCTGAGCGCCGACACGCCATCTTTCTGGCTGGCGAACATCCAACATGCGGCGAACCAGACGGTGAGCGGCGTGCGCCTCCGATCGAACAACGTGCCCGCCGTCGTCGACGTTCGCTCGCCGCACGTCGCACACTTGAAGCGGCCATCAGACGTCGCCCAGCCTCCACCGGCGTCGCAGCTCGGGCAGACAAAACCCTTGGGCCAGCGCAGCCACTCCAAATAGTCGAGGCAGTCGGTGTCAGTCCCGAACCACGACCGAAACTCGCCGTCAGATCGTGGGTAGTGAACACCCGCTCGGAGATTCGTCACTGTCCAAGGTTAGTCCGGTCAGCTGAATAGCCCCTAGCTCCATTAACGCCTCCGACGGCGCGGATGCCAGGAGAACATCTCAAACTCTGGCTCCCCCGTCGACTCATGGACCATAACCTTTGCCGCAATGCGAGGTTGTTGTCTGTCGGGTTGATAACCGTCGTGAACTGCTAACCCTTCGCGGTCAACGCGACCCCGTCGTTTCACTCGGCGGGA
>PMLV01000340.1 GCA_003160635.1 Acidimicrobiaceae bacterium
GCGTCAAGCGGACCTGACGACGGGCCCCGGCTCAGCGACCCGGCACCGGACCTTCGACGGCACCGGGCACTGCGGTTGGGGGGCGCCAGGCGCCATACGGTACGCTCGAAGTGGAGGACGCAAATGGACCTTTCATATAGCGATGAGCAGCAGCACCTGCGGGAGAACCTCTCGAGTTTCTTCTCGAAGGAGTCGACGCCCGAGCGCGTGCGGGCCGCTGAGCCGAGCGGATTCGACCCCGAGCTATGGGACAAGATCGCCGCCATGGGCCTGCCCGCCATGGCGGTCCCCGAGGACCTCGGCGGGGGTGGGGCCTCGGTGCTCGACCTGGTGCTCACGACCGAGGAGTTCGGCCGCAAGATCGCGCCGGCGCCTCTGATCGAGGCCGTGGTGGCGACCAACCTGCTGGGCCGTGTGTGTGGCACCGGGGGCTCGGAGGCGGCGCACCAGCTCCTGGCGGACGCAGTGGCCGGTGAGGCGCTCGTCAGCCTGGCCCTCAATCCCCTCGTCGGCGGGGTGGCCCGGCTCGTCCCGGCCGGGGCGGTGGCCGACGCCGTGCTCTGCGTGGACGCCGACGAGGTGGTCGCCTTGCGATCCGCCGTGAGCCCGCGTTCCCCCCTCGAGGTGCCCTCGAACCTCGGGACCGCACCGTTGGCGGACCGGGGGGCCGGCGTCGACGAGCGTGTCGTGCTCGCCTCGGGCCCCCAGGCGGTGGCGGCCTACGAGGTGGCCCGTCAAGAGTGGCAGTTGCTCATGGCCGGGGCCTTGGTCGGCCTGGCCCAGACCGCCCTCGAGATGGGCGCCGACTACGCCCAGCAGCGGCACGCCTTCGGCGTCTTGATCGCCTGGTTCCAAACGGTCCAGCACCGCCTGGCCGACGCCATCACGGACCTCGAAGGGGCCCGGCTCTTGGCCTATGAGGCCGCATGGGCGGCCGACGAGGGACACGCCAATGCCCCGGCCCTGGCCACGATGGCCTTTTTGTTCAGCTCGGAGGTGGCCTTCGAGGTGGCGGCCGACAGCCTGCATCTGCATGGGGGCTACGGCTACACGCTCGAGTACGACATCCAGCTGTACTTCCGCCGGGCCAAGGCCTGGCCGCTCGCCTATGGCGACCCCAAGGACGGGTACGGGGCCCTGGCCGCCCGTCTCTTCGAGCACGAGGAGCGCTGACATGGACTTCGTGACCGTCGACAACCTGGCCGAGCACCGCGAGGCCGCTCGGGAGTGGGTGGACAACAACGTGCGCCCGGGGTGGGCCTGGGAGCAGTACACCTCGGGCACCCACCACACCCCCGAACTCCACGCCCAGCTGGCCGCCGACGGCATCCTCGGGGCCGGCTGGCCCCCCGCCTACGGCGGCAGTGACACCGACCCCGGCTACGCCCGGGCCGTGCTCGATGCCGTCTCCGACGCCGAGCTGTACGCCGACGGGTGGGCCACCACCAACATGGTCCTGCGGACCATCAGAAACGTGGGGACCGAGGAGCAAAAAGAACGCATCATCGCCGCCGGTCTGCGCGGCGAGATCCTGATCGCGCTCGGGTACTCAGAGCCCGACTCGGGCTCCGACGTCGCCGCGGCGAAGACCCGTGCGGTGCGCGACGGCGACGAGTGGGTGATCAGCGGCCAGAAGATGTTCACCAGCACGGCGCAGTCCTGCTCGCACGTCTTCGTCTTGGCCCGCACCAATCTCGACGTGCCCAAGCACAAGGGTCTGACCATGTTCTTGGTCCCGACCGACGCCGAGGGCTTCGAGCTCCAGCCGATCTACACCCTGGGCGGCCAGCGCACGAACGCCACCTTCTACTCCGACGTGCGGGTGCCCGACGCCATGCGCATCGGGGCGGTCGACGAGGGGTGGCGGGTGATGCGCGTCGCGTTGGTCTATGAGCGGGGCGGGGGCGGCAGGGGATCCGCCGGCCCGACATTGGCCGAGCGAGTGGCGACCTGGGCCCAGTCGACGCAACGAACCGACGGAGCGACCTACTACGACGACCCGAGGAACCAAGAGCGCCTGGCCCGCATCGCCATCGACGAGGAGGTGGCGCGCCTGCTCGGGTTGCGGGTGCGCTGGATGAACGAGAGGGGCGAACTGCCCGGCGTCGAGGGATCCATGACCAAGCTGTTCTCGAGCGAGGCCGACCTGCGCCACTACAGCGAGTTGGTCGACATGCTCGGACCGGCGGGCGTGCTGCGACCCGAATCGGGCGCCGCCCCGCTCCACGGCGAGCTCGAGCACCACTTCCGCTCGACGGTCGTGGGCACGATCTACGGCGGATCGAGCGAGATCCAACGCGAGATCATCGCCGAAGGCCGCCTCGGCCTACCGCGGAACCGTCCCAAGTGACCGGACCGGGAGCAGCCGCGGCCGTGGTGCGGGGTTAGGGGAAGGTCTGCGGAGGCAGGGGCCAGCGGTACAGTTCGGCCGCGTTGAGGTGCGTCATCTTGCGCAGGTCATCCACCGGCAGGGCACCCCACACCCGGTCGATGACGGCCTGTGTATCCGGCCACGTTGAGTCGCCGTGCGGGTAGTCCACCTCGACCATGATGTTGTCGACGCCGATCGCCTCTCTCGTGACGATCGTCTTGGGGTCATCGATCGTGCAGAACCAGAAGTTCCGACGGAGGACTTCGGCCGGGGTCAATTCGCCGGGGTAGTCCTTCCCGTAACCCGAGCGCTCGTGGATGGTCTCGAGACGGTCCAAGAGCATGGCAACCCACCCAATTCCGCCTTCGCTCAAGGCAATCTTGATGCCGGGAAAACGAGCAGGCACACCTGACCAGATCCATTCGGCGCAGGCCGTCAGCGAGAGCTGGCCGAAGAGACTGGCCGAGAGACCGGCGGACTTCGCCTCCGGAGCAAAGTCAGAAGGCAGTCCCGACGATCCGACATGGAGCGAGATCACGGTGTCGGTGTCTTGGCAGGCCGTGAGCACCGGGTCCCAGTAATCGGTGAACATACTGGGGAGTCCGAGGCGGTGTGGCCGCTCGGGGAGCGTCAAGGAACGGAACCCTCTCTCGGCGTTGCGACGAACTTCAGCCGCCGCCTCTTGGGGATCGGCAAGATACGTGATGCCCAAGGGGATGATCCGGTCAGGGTATGGCGACCACCAGCATTCGTAGACCCAATCGTTGAATGCCTTCGTTACCGCTAATCCGAGGTCCCGGTCCTTGGCCGCCGAGTAGACCCGACCAGAGAAGCCGGTGATCATGGAGGGGAAATTGAGCGACGCCCACACTCCATTGATGTCCATGTCGCGTATGCGGGCATCGATGTCCCAGCAACCGGGACGCATCTCCTCGAATCGGTAGGGATCTGCGGTAATGGCTTCCGGCCGGCGGCCGGCGACCGCATTGGCGCCCGGCTGGCTATAACGATTCCCGTCGAACTCCCACTCTTCATGGCCCTCTGGGGTCACAACGATCCTTGGCGCCTCGGGTTGGAGCCGAGCCGGCAAACGACCCTCGAACATGTCGGGTGGTTCCACCAGGTGGTCGTCGACCGAGATGATCGTGTAGCTCACCTGGCGTGGCTCAGGGTCGGGGAGCAGGAACTCGGTACCCGCAGATGTATCGAAGACATGGGCAACAGTCACGCGCCGAGTATCGCACGTTCTCGGTCTTTTGACGACGGGTATCGCGAATATCGATGTCTGCGACCACGAGCGCGATCGAGGTACGTGCACGCAAAGACGCCACCTCTCCTTACGGCCAGGCCAGCCATCTGATGACGGACATCATGATGACCGGGCCAGGTGGTGGCTCCCGTCTGTACTGCTCGTACTTTTCACGTAGATGCTCGAGTGCATGATCACGCTCGTTACCGGTCTCGATGACCTGAGCGGTTCCATCGAGACGGACCCACCACAGAGCCGTCCAGTCCTCGCTGTAGTGGTCGATCAGAAGGGCTACGGCGGGGTTCAACCGTACGTTCTCGAGGCGGCGCAATTCCAACGTCGATTTGGGTTTGGCGTCGACCGCCGAGTAGACGGTGTCGCCCTCGATGGCGAAACAGCATGGGATGATGTGAGGCCGTCCATCAGCACGGACACTGGCGAGACGCGCCACCCGTGCCTCGCCCACGAGGCGACGCATGGTCGCGTTCTCCATCTCCCTCACGGTAGTGCGTCGTCGGCGCGGAAAGGATCCCCCGCCATTGGGAAATAGAC
>PMLV01000071.1 GCA_003160635.1 Acidimicrobiaceae bacterium
AGGCCCTCGACGAGCAGGGCCTCCCACAGTGGGCGCTCGCGGTCGAGCGGCTGGGACATGATCCGCCCCATGAGAGAGCAGAATGCCGCATCGTCACCCGGCGCGGGCAGCACTGTGCGCCGCACATGGTAGCTGAGATCGAAATTGGGGTCATCCACCCACACCGGCCGTCCTAGCTCGAGCGGCACCGTGCGGACACGCTGGCGGTATTGCGGTATCAGGTGGAGCTTGGAGGCGATCAGCGCTGTGATGTCGTCGACCGTCGGTGGCGGGTTGTCGAAAACACAGGCGCCGGCTATGTGCATATGGACGAACCCATCCTCTAGGTGAAGGAATTCCGCATCAAGAGCATTCAGTCGTTCCACCGTTCCTCCTTCGTCGCCTGCTTCATCCATACGATCCAAGGCGACTGGTCAACGGCGTCACGGCGCCGGAGCTCTGGCCATCGATAGCAACCATCCGGCGTGATGTTCGAGACGGAGGATCGACCGGGCGCTTCGATCACGACGATGCCCGGTTTCGGTGCGACCAAGCGGCAAGCGCACGGCGGGTCTCGAGGCGACCGGCACGCATGAAGGCAGGCCACTCAGTGGTGTCGAGGAATTGACGATAGAACCCGGCCCCGCGAACCTTGGTGTAGGGAACCGGCTCAATCATCATCACGTCGCACTCCCTTTCGAGCCGGGCCAGGTTGGTCCTCGCCAACTCGATTTGCTGGCTAGTGCGCACCTGGCTGGCGACGTAGAGGATGCTGTTCCGCCGGTCCTGCCAGCCGGACGCGTTCTCGCCGGCGAATCTCGGGGGGTAAAAACCGTTGATCGCCAATGCCACTTCTGGACGCTCCTCGATGTCGAGGACGGGCCGCACTGGGAAAATGTCGACGATCCCACCGTCGCACCAAAAGCCGTTGCCGAGCATCACGGGTTTGATAAACATCGGCAGGGCGATCGCCATATGGATGGCCCGAGCGACGGACATGTCGGGGTAGGTGCGGGGGCCAATGTATTCGATCCGATTGTCCTCGATACTCCAGACCGGAGCGTATGCAGGGATCGGCATTTCGCCGAGGGTCATGTCGCCAAGCAGCCGGCGGTACCTCGCCTCGATCCGCTCACCTCGGATGATGCCGGCGAACCCTGTGCCCACCCGTGGGATTAGGGAGGCCAGCATGCGCCAGTCGACGTCGACGTACTCGTCGGGACGGAGGCAGAGCGTAAAGGCAGCGACCTCGTCGGCGGGTATACCAGCGGCGATGGGGAACCCGAATAGAGCGGACCCTGAACAAAGAGAAATGACGCCTGGGCGCACTCCCGCCTCCTCCAGGGCTCTGGCAGCCCCAACGACCGAGGCGAGAGCGCCACTGCCCCCGGTCGCCAACAATGCCAGCCGGCGCTCCTTCAGGTCGGCGGACAAGAGGGGCTGTCTCGAGGGAAACGGATGGAGGTCGGGCTCTCGTGGCTGATGGAAAGGAAGGGTTATTAGTGCTCGCCGGGCGTCATTGATCAGGCCCACGTCCTCGCGGACTCCTTCGACGAACTCCCTGGTCCGGGTAATGATGTTGAAGTACTGGCGGAGGCGGAAAACGTCGAGGGCGGCACCGAGCATGTATCCCATTGTTCCGCGCACGCGCTCATCCGAATAGGGCCTAACGACTCCCGCTGAGGCTTCGGTTCTCGGGCTCCATCGGCCTCGCATAGTGATCACGAGCAGCCGAACGCAACCCCGCTTCCACAAACGAGCCAGCAACGCTTCTATTGGCTGGGGGATGACTTCTGCGCAGGAAACAGCTTCTTCTCTGCCACCAGTGGGAGGCGAGGTTCCGCGCGTGGGCTCTCATCTTTGCCACGATCTCGCTGTTGCACATGCTCCCAAAAGTGGCGAGTCTCAAAGAACGGGTTCGGAGGTGTCTTTCGACGGATCGAGTTTCAAGGGAAGTTCGACCGGATGGTGATCACCCGCGAGCACGAGTACTTCTTCAAATCCCTCACGGAAGCACTCCATGAGCATGTCGCAATCGGGCACCGCTGCGGTGTCGATCGTGAACCCCACGCAGCACGTTCCGCAATAGGTGAACAGTGTGACGTTCACCGCCGAGCCGGTCGTCGGTCCGAACGCGTAGTACCCCGAAACCGGTGTCCCGCCGAGGTAGAGCGGCACGTTCAACCCCGGTACATTGCTCGCCAGCAGGTCGATGTGCTTGAGCATGCTCCCGACCACACCCGAGGGTAGAAGGTTCAATGTGCCAGCGATGGCGTTCGACAGCGGTAGCGCGCGCTCGGCGCGAGCAGAACGGCACCGCTGGCCAGTGAGTTGCACCCGCTCGGCAGGGTCGGCTACTCCGACGGGTATCTTGAACCGAGCGAGCGTGATCCGATTGCTCGCTGCTGGGTCGTCCTCTTTGCGGATCGAGATCGGCATGGTGATCCTAAGCTCTCCGACCGGGGCACCGTGGAGCTCATGGTAGCGACGCAGCCCGCCCGTGACCGAGGCCACGAACGCATCGTTGAGTGAACCTCCGGCCGAAACTGCTGCCTGCTTCAGGTCGTGGAAGTCCACGCTGATCATATTCAGGTTCCGGTCGAGGCCCCTGCCGGTCATCACCGGGGAGAGTGTGTCGGAGACAGGCCGCACGAACCGACCGATCGAACAAGCCGTCGCCAACGCGTCGGAAGTCGAGCCCAACGGATCACGGACGATGTGCATCACCGCAGGGAGCGCATCGGACAGCCCTCGGTGAAGCGTCTTGACGACGCGGTGCGTGTCGTAAGCGAGCGAATTCCATAGGAGCTCGACCGCGCCAGGCGAATACCCGTGCTTCTCTGGCGTTGGGACATATTCGCCGGGATCGGTTTGACTCGTGGTCTCGAACAAGAGTAGGGCCAGCTCCGCTCCGCCGATGCCATCGGTCAGCGAGTGGTGGACTTTCATAACCAATGCTGCTCGGTCGTCGACCAGGTTTTCGATGAGTGTGAATTGCCACAGCGGTCGCGAAAAGTCGAAGCTGCTCATCGCCTCGATTCGGGCGAAATCGATCACGGTGGCGCGAGTGTGCGGCGGAGGGGAATCGATGCGGTGGAGGTGTAGCGACAGGTCAAAGTCCGTGTCAACCCAGCGCGGCGTCGCCAATCGGCCCAGCGGCTGGAGCGGACGCTGCCGGAAACGCGGGGCCAGCCGGGTCGCCCGCTCCAGCCGAGCCGCCAGCACATCGAAATCAGGCCGCTCGTCGATCCAGACGATGGAGAGGATTGTCGCGCGGAGACCAGGATCGGCCTCGAGGTACCACGAGAACGCGTCAGTGTTTCGCATGAACAGTTCGTCTCGCTCGGTCATCGTGGCTCCTTGGGGCTCACCACCCCAATCCGAACCTAAGACACTCTGGTCATCATCTCTAGAGCCGAAGGTCCGTTCTTGAGGCCTGTGGGTGCCGAGAAGGTCATCCGTGATTGCCACCAGGACTTTCAATGCCACGGTCCCGGCAGCGAGGATGCCTTCTTATGGTGCTTTCGTTCCTCTACTTGGCGTTCGTTCGCGTGGTCCAGCTCGTCCGCCTCTCGTGCCGTGCTCAGGGCGATCTGGCGATCGAGATCGTCATCCTGCGTCACGAGGTGGCGGTACTGCGCCGCCAGGTCGAACGACCTGCTCTGCGACCAGGCGACCGTGCGCTGCTTGCCGGCCTGTCGCGGCTCCTCTCGCGGACGCACTGGGGAGGATTCTTTGTCCAGCCGGCCACTTTGTTGCGCTGGCACCGAGACCTCGTCCGCCGACGCTGGACCTACCCACGACGCCGATCTGGTCGACCTACTGTCGCTGCGGGCACCGCCCACCTCGTCGTCCGGTTAGCTCGTGAGAATCCAACCTGGGGCTATCGGCGGATCCATGGCGAGCTCACCACCATGGGCATCGAGCTCGCCCCCTCGAGCGTCTGGGCGATCCTGAAGCGTCAAGGCATCGACCCCGCGCCGAGACGGTTGGGTCCCACGTGGGCTGAGTTCCTCGGGGCCCAGGCCAAGGGCCTGATCACCTGTGACTTCTTCAGCGTCGATACTGTGTTGCTCCGGCGGCTCTACGTGCTGTTCTTCATCGACCACGACACCCGTCGGGTCCACCTACTCGGGCTGTGCCCAGTGAGGGGACTACGCCGCGCCCGCGCCCTGATCTGGTTCGGGTGGCACTGGCTTAGTGACGAGAGATTCAGGGACGTCCGCGAAATACCGCAGAGTTTCAGCGGTCACCGGCGATGGTGGCGGCCATTGGAGCGGTTTGCTGGGCGGCGGCCACACCTGAATCGTGAAGGGGTCGAGCTCTGGCCGCTCATACCCGCTGGGGAAGCCTCGACCCCTGATGCCGACAAATACCGATTGCATTATCAGGTCCCCAAGGATGCGAGTCAGCACTTGTGCGTGCGGAGTACCAGCCGGGAAACCAGGCAGATCCGTGTGCGAGGTCGTGTGTGATCTGCCGTGCCAAGCGAGGTCTGATTCGTGACCCTCGAACTTTCCAAGCCACATCTTGAATTGCGGCGCAGGCTTGCGTAAGGCGTAGAAGCTGCGCATCTCCCCCGCGAAGACGACGCGCCCGGGGTCAGGTTCGATGATGTCGTAACACAACGCTTTCAACGTTCCCCAACCGGCAATCGTGGTGCAATCGGCGGCCGTAAGGTCTGTAGGCGTCCCGCCCAACATGGGCTTCAGGAGTTTGCTTGTGGGGTCTTCCATCTCGCGGCCCATGACATTGTTGCAATGCGCACATACGAGGGGGAGCTTGACCGCCGCAGCCGATCCCACTTTCGTCTGGCGTATCCGGAGCACGTCGTTTCCGTCAGTGAGTGCGGTCACTGCCTGCACGTACTGGTGCGGATGAAGGCGCCGAAGTTCGCGGGCGGCCCAATGCGGGACAACGTCCTCCACGGTCATATCGGTGCGCTCACCGCAAAAAACGCACTTGCCCCGTTTCTTCTTGCTCATCCCCTAACCTTGGAGACACACGCCAAAGACAAACGGGGTCGGGCGCCCTCTACGGGACTCATTCCGTCAATGTACGGGGTAGGCGACCTTGGCGCATAGAAAGCCGGTCGCCGGGCCGGCGGGAGTTGGAGTCCCTGACGCGACGAAGGGCGCCCCAAACACAACGGATTGTTCAAACGCCTATCCAAATCTCAGCTGGCCCGAATGTCCGCGTGTTCAAGTGTCGGTATCGGGCAGTTCGCCCGCAAACGTCGCAACCAGGGGCCTTCCTCGGTCGGCGAACAGACGACACACCAAAGGAGCACGACATGGCATCGTCTCTCAAAAAGTTTCTATTGGGTGCAGGTATCGCCGGCAGCACCCTTGGGCTCGGGCTTGGCCTTGGCACCGTGATATCCGGCGCGGCTTCCACCACCACGACTACCACCCCGGCGAGCTCCAGTACCCCCACGCCTTCGACCACCACGCCCACGACGCCGTGTCCGCACCACTCGAGCAGCGGTTCGAGCTCCTCCGGCACTACGACCGGGTAATTCCATCGACGGGGCCTGACCTACTGGTCCAGATTCACCACAGACATGGGGCGTCCACAAGTTGCTTGACCGGGGCCCTGACGCGACGAAGCGCGCCCCGAAGGGCGCCCGTCGTCGGTGATCTTCCGCGCTGGGCGGAGTCATTGCAGGGGGGGTGTGTCAGGCCCCCAGCCTCAGCGACCCCACCGCCGCCGCAGCGTCAACGTGCGAATAGGCGACATACCCGGCCGTCGTGTTGGGGCTCTCATGGCCGAGCAACTCCTGAGTGACCCGTATGTCATGCGTGTTGGCGTACACCTCAGACGCGAACCAGTGGCGACACTGATGCGCCGTGGCGTTGATTCCGATGTCGTGCAAGTACCTGTTGCACGTGGCGCTCATCCAGTTGGGGCTGTAGCGGCCACCTCGAGGCCGCACGAAGATGGCACCGACCCTCGGCAGTGGCAAGCACCGCAGGGCCTCCATGACGTCGGGATGCAATGGGACGATCCGGTCCTTTGCGCCCTTCCCGTGGCGGATCCGGATCAGGTCCTTGGCTTCGATGATGTTCGTCCCGGTCGAGGCCGGCGATCTCTTGGCACCGGAGCCCGGCGAAGGCAGCCAGCGCCTTGCCACGGACCCACGAACTCAAGCTACGGGCCGAGCGCAAAGGCGGGGAGATGCTCGCCGCAGCCAACCTCTCGAATGACCCTACTCGTGACACGCTGTCACAACTAGGTGTCGAACGTCACCAGTCCTCCCGCTGGCAGCGCATCGCGTCGTTGCCGGATATCCACAAGTTGGACACACACCAGCCGTAACCTGGTGACGTGCCCGATGGCGCTACAGCGGTCCTGTCATGGCTGACGACGCCCGGGAGCCGGCGAGGAGCTCCCGTCGGCTCCCGAGCGCGCTCGAATGGCCAAGGCGGACAGGGTGGACGATCCCACCGATCCATACCCCAGCGCCGTAGCCTGGTAGCTCGTGGGGTGGGTCATGCACTCAGGCGGCGGGGACCAGTGTGCAAGATCACCGAGGCCGTGACCCTTGCATTGCGATCGTACCGATGACCCCCTTCCTCGACACCCTCATGGCCATCGGCGCCCTGTGCGTGGCGTGCTGGGTCGTGTTCATCCTCATCGCACTCCTCTCCGTATTCGCCCGCATGTGGGGCGGCACGACGGTGCAGGAGCGGGCGGAAACTGGTATCGGCGGCGTAGGCGATGGGGCGCAAGATCCTGAGGGAGGGGTGATGGCTCACATCGACGGCGATGTGGTTGAGCCTTCGGACGACCCTCGCTGGCCTACCGGCTCTTGCCACCTCTCCCGTGTTTCGGCCAGGCCACCGCCGTCAAGCCGCTTCGTAACGCAGCGGTCCACGATCTGGCCACATTGACGCCGTAGCCTGGTGCGCGGTGCTCGACTCCGCGACGGCCGTCACGCAATGGCTCATGACCCCCGGCATCGGCGAGCAGCTCCCAACGCTCGAGGAGATCGCCCACCGGCCAGGGTGGCAACGGCGGGCCGCGTGTCGTGGGCTTCCGGTCGAAGTGTTCTTCCCCGCCAAGGGCGTCAACGCCGCCCACCATGGCCAAGGCGCGGGCCATCTGCGCCGGGTGTCCGGTACGGGTCTCAACCCAACTTTGTCAAATGGGACCGGCATCCCGCTCGTTTCGGCAAAACGTTGCGTGTAGCGTATTGGACTGGGGGAAGACCCAAAAGCAACATCTTGGATTGGCGGACTGACAAATAGGGGGGACAATGAGGTTCAAACGATCTGGCGCTTTGGTGCTCGCCGCGGTGACGATGTGCATAGGTCTCGTGGCGTCCGGTGCTCCTTCTTCGGCCGCGTCAAAAAAATCGCCCATTGTGATCGGCGTTGTGTGTAGCTGCACGGGGGCCCTGGCCTCGA
>PMLV01000209.1 GCA_003160635.1 Acidimicrobiaceae bacterium
GGGAAGTGCCTGCGTAGGTTGCGTGCGGTGGCCTCGCAGAGTTGAAGGCCAACGGGGGACGTCACCTGCTTCGGACGCACGCTCTCGCTTTGGTGCGTCGGCGCCGTTGATCACCTTGCGGACTCCGAGAGCTGGCGGAGTTAAAGCGAGATCACCTTGAGAGATTCTCACCGATCTGTCTTGCCCATTTGTTCGAGGAGTCTGTTGGACGGTGCCCGACCAGCTGGGCGGTAGAAATCCAGTAGCGTCGCGCTAGGAGCGTGGGTCGGAACCCGCCAACGGGTCCGGAGTGACGCCTGAGAACCACTGTTCGGGCCTTGCGGGTAGGCCATGGCGCGAAGAAGGCGATGGTGAGGGCGTGTCGAGAGCGTGGTTGATGCCCAATTGACGCATTGGGCCCTCCTACACGTTCGCTCGGGCCAGCTTTCGCAGGTTGTGACAGAGCGAGTGCAGGGCCCATTCACCCTGGGCACCCTCAAGACCGCGTAGGCGGAGAAACCCGGCGCGTTGTCGGACCTTCATCTGGCCGAAGACGGGCTCAACAATGGCCTTGCGTCTGGCGTAGTCGGCCTTTCCTTCTTTGGTGCGCAGTCGGCGTGCCATCTTTTCTTTGACCGTGGCGTCTTTTGGGATGGGACCTCTCGGTGCGGCAGGCACCTGCTCGTGGTGCTTGAGGCGCCCGGTGGCGATCAGCACGTCGACGCCGGCGTCGGTGGCATCGGTCACGTTTTTCTCGGAGAAGTAGCCGGCGTCGGTGATGACGGTGTCCGGGTTCTCGTCTATGCCCGCCGCACCAAGGTTGGCCTCGGTGGCCTCGATCATCTCCATCAGTTGCGGGGCATCGGCGGCCTGGTTGCTCACCGAGTGGGCCAAGATGACCTGAGCCTTTTCGTCGACCACGACCTGGGCGTTTTGGGCATAGTTGAAGCCGTCGGTCGTCTTCATCATCCGTGACTCGGGATCGGTGAAGTTGCGCTGGGCCCGGCCAGACAGTGTGGCCTCCTCGGCCGCTTTGGCACCGGCGGCTTGGGCCTCCTCCTCGCTGGCACCTCGTTCTTTGGCCTTTTGCTCTGCTTTTTGCGCCGCCTTCACCCTCGCCTCGGCCTCGATGGACTCCTTGGCGGCGCGCAACTTGGCCAGGCGGCCCTCTTTGGTCGCCAGCTCAGGCGGGAGCTCGTCACCCCTTTTGTCCGCACCGAATTCTTCGTCTTCGGCCACGTCGGTGGCCTCGGCCTCGGCCAGCATGGCCGCCACCTCCGCCTCCAGCTCTTCGATGCGCGGTCCCATCCGGTCATAGCTCATGGCCTTGTGCTTACTCGCCGAGGCCCGCAGCTTGGTGCCGTCGAGTGCGACCCGGCCGAGTTTGACCAGTCCGGCCTCGGCGCACAGGGCCAGCACCTGGACGAACAGGGCGTCGATGGCACGGAGGTGCCGGCGCCGAAAACGCGAGAGGGAGCGATAGTCGGGAGCCGCGTTCGCGCTCAACCAGCGGAAGGCTACGTCGACATGGCAACGCCGCTCCATCTCCCGTGAGCTGGTGACCCCGGTCGAGTAGGCGAAGAACAAGAGCTTGAGCATCATGACGGGGTCATAGGGCGGAGCGCCCGAGGCCTCGGTGTAGGAGTCGTAGATGCAGGAGAGGTCGAGCATGTCGTCGACCACGTCTGAGATGAAACGTGCCTCGTGGTTCTCGGGCAGCCAGTCGTCGAGAGATGGTGGAAGGAGGAAGGACTGGGACTGGTCGTAGTGCCGGAAGCGCTTCTGCGCTCCCGCCGGTGCTCGTTTTTCGGCCGGGACCGGCCCGGTCTCCACCTCGAAGAGCTTGTCGCCGACCCGATCATCTGCCATGGGTAAATTCTCGCAAATCCAGGGGCAAATCGCGAGTACCCGCACCGAAGGGAGGGCCAATCAGCCCTTTGGCGTCATTGGCGGGTTCTGACCCACGCTCCTAGGCCGTGCTCGGTTTATTGGACGCCCTCGAACACTCCCCCATTGCGTTCGATCGTGGCGGCAGAGGCCACGTTGCCGGCATCGCAGACAAGAAGCACGCGGTTGATGCCGAGTGGGCGCCCGCCTCGTTGGGGATATGGCCGAGCGCCAGGGTCGCGAACCCGCGTCGTCGCGCAGAAGGCCGCATGCCGTAGCCGATATGTCCAGCCGATCTGATGAACTCGCTATCGCCGTAGCGCAGAGCAATGCCACCCAACACGTCGTCTCCATCAACGATCCAACGATAGATACAGCGTGAAACGGTGGGATCATCCGTCGTGCACGAATCACCCGCCGAAATTAGGCGCCTTACCCATGCTGAGAACCCTGCCGCTGAGACAGTTTCGTCAGACGCCAAGAGGCCAAATCCGTCTTCGGGCACCGCCTGTTGATAAGTTCGCCCGGCCTCCGACTTGTTCAGTGCACTCGTGGCCTGTGCCTGGGCTCTCTCAGGCCCGCTTTGGTGAGAGTCTCGAGAACCGGGGTCCGTTGCCAACCAGCCGACGAAACCCGCTTCCTCCAGTCTTGCCACCATCCCCTCCCGTGCCACGTTCATCGAGAGGCGGAGACTGCCCTTGCCATCGCTCAAGGAACTGGCGAGGACGGCGGCGAACTCGTCGCCATAACGCTCCCGCCAGTTGGTTGGATACCACCGCAACAATCGTGCGATCCTTTCGGCGCTACGCGGGTCAAGCTCCTCACGGGAGTTGTCGGTGGTTGCCGGTTCCGCCTCTTCGCCGATGGCGCTCGCGCGATCGACCAACCGGCCGATAGCCGCTTCAGTCCGACTTCTGCCGCCTCACGCTGGGCCAGGAGGTGGTCCTGAAGGACAGCGGCGCCGTGTGCACTCAGGCGATAGGGCCTTCGACGACCGTCACCGGCCAAGGCTTCGATAAGGCCTTGGTGGTCAAGACGGCTTATGGCTCCATAGAGGGTGCCCGGTTGAAGGCGCACCCCGGCGAACGTCTCAATGTCCTGGGCCAGGGCGTACCCGTGCTTCGAACCACCAGCGAGGCTCGAGAGGATCAAGGTAGCCGGTCCGGCGAAGCGACCCAGGTCTCCCAACTCGGCTTCCATACTCCATGTCTACTATGTCATCCGTTATAACGTAGAGCGTGCCGTGGTGCGCGCCGCGTCGCCGTACTCGTCATTCTCTTCAGTGTTCCAGGAGTATTGACTCGGTCCCAATTGCCGATCACTGCCATAAAGACGACACCGCTTGGCATGAGACCATTGGAGCGAGAGTTGGCCGCCCGCGACTTCGTCCGCGATCAGCCCTCGTCGGTCAAGATCGGTGTGGTGGCCTTCGGGCCCAGTGCGCTGATCGTCCAGAACCCCACCTTCGATCACCCTACTGTCCTGCGGGCCATCAACGACCTGTCCCTGGGCGCGGTGGCACCTCATTGGCGACGGGCATCCTCACCTCGCTCGAGGCACTCGTGGGCAAGACGCTGAAGGTGAACGTCAGGGCGCTCAGCGAGGACAACTCGAACGAGGTCAACATCGGCTACTTCGGGGGAACGACCATCGTATTGATCTCCGACGGCGAGGACACGAGTCAGGCCAACCCGGTGACGATGGCCCGGCTGGCGTCGAGCGCGGGGGTGCGCATCCAGACGATCGGCGTCGGCACGGTCGCCGGCACCACGGTTCGGATCGGGGGATTCAGCGTCGCCACCGCACTGGATCCGCAGACGCTCGAGGACGTCGCCAAGGTCACGAACGGGGCCTACCACCAGGTCGACGACCGGGCCGCGGTGCATGACGTGTCACAAACGATCGATCTGCATTTCACGGTGGTGAGTGCGTACACCCAGATCGCCGCCATCTTCGTCGCAGCGGCCATGCTGCTCCTCGCCGTGGGTGCGCTGCTCTCGGTGTCGTGGTTCGGGCGGGTGATGTGACGTGAGCTTTGCCTGGCCCTTCGCGCTGCTCCTCGTGCTCGCCGTTCCCCTCGTGCTGGGCCTGTACGTCGCGGCACTGCGCCGGCGACGCCGCCAGGCCATCTCGTACTCGAGCGTCGCGCTGTTGCGCGCGGCCGTTCCACCACGGACGCGCTGGCTCCGGCACGTGCCCGTGGCCGCGCTGCTCGCCGCCATCGGCGTGCTCGCGCTCGCGTCGGCGCGACCCGAGCTCACCAGGGACGTGCCGGCCCAGAAGACATCGATCATCCTCGCGCCCGACGAGTCGGGCTCGACGTGCTCCACCGACCTGTTACCCGACCGTCTGGCCGTGGCCCAGCGGGGGGCGCTCCAGTTCGTCAACTCCGAGCCGAGCGGCACCCAGATCGGCCTGGTCCTGTTCAACGTGTACACAGAGCTCGCCGTCCCTCCGACGACCGATCGCGGCGCCCTGGACCACGCGCTCGAGCACCTGACGACCGGCCCGGGCACCGCCATTGGGGCGGTAATTCTGCAAGCGCTCGACGCCATCGCCCAGGTCGATCCCCAGGTCAAGCCGGTCGCCAACTCGGTGCTGGGTGCCGAGGCCACTCCGTCCGAGCTCGGGGGAACGAGCGGTTCCCGAGGCTCGACGGGCACCGCAGCGAAGCGGGGATCCGAAGGCTATGTCCCGGACATCATCGTGCTGTTGACCGACGGGGCCAACAACCGGGGGATCACGCCGCTGCAGGCCGCCCCGTTCGCAGCCGCCCGGCGGGTCCGCGTCTACACCATCGGCTACGCCACGACGCATGGGCCGGGCCTGCTCGAATGCACTCCCCAGCAGCGGGGCGGCTTCGGTGGAGGCGGCTTCGGTGGAGGCGGCTTCGGTGGGGGTTCGGGTAACCCCCTGGTGGCCGACTTGGCGCCGCTGAAAGAGGTCCCGCAGATGACCGGTGGGAAGAGCTACACCGCCAGAAGCGCCTCGCAGCTCTCGCAGGTGTTCGCTCACCTGTCCAAGGACGTGAGGGTCCAAAAGGAGCACGACGAGGTGACGGCCGAGTTCGCCATCATCGGGGCGTTGCTGGCCCTCGCGGGGTTCGCGGCGTCCATCCGCTGGGGTGCTCACCCCTAGCTGTCGCGAAGTCTGGTCGACACATGTCGTGTATGCCGCGGCACGGATAGCGGGGGTGTCGATCAACACCGGCAAACGGGCAACCGTTCTTGCGCATGCTCGCTTCTATTTCCGCCGCCACCTTGACCGGGGCGGTCGGTCAGCCGGTCTCGGTCGAGGTCCATGTCTCCAACGGGCTACCCGGTTTCACCATCGTGGGGCTGCCCGATGCCGCCGTGCGCGAGTCGCGCGACCGGGTGCGGGCGGCGCTGCTGTCGAGTGGCGTGCCATGGCCGCTGCGGCGGGTGACGGTCAACTTGGCGCCTTCCAGATATCAATTTGGTAAGACGCTCAGCGGATAGGTGACGAC
>PMLV01000216.1 GCA_003160635.1 Acidimicrobiaceae bacterium
CATCGTCGTGTCGGGTTCCGGCACGATGATGACCTGCGTGGAGGTGGACGGTACGTCCTCCTTTACCTTGGGGACCACCGATGGTGGGATCACCACCGACACGTACACCAACGCTCCGGTTCTCGCTGGACCGCCTGTTTAATCACGTTGGAACAAAGGCCGGCTGAATAGCCGACCTGAACCGCAGGAAGAGCGAGGCCCCCCTCTTACAGGGGGGCCTCGCCTCCTGTAGAGGGTGTTTCTCGGTCCTGACCCCTCGGGAAGTGCCTGCGGAGGCGGCGTGGGGCGGCCTCGCAGCGTTGACGGCCAACGGGCCGTCACCTGCTCCGGACGCACGCTCTCGGTTTGGGTGCGTCGGCGCCGTTGCGAAGCCAATCTCCGGGGAGACTAGCGCGAGTTTCGGGGCTTTCCCGTGGTTGAGCATCATTTCGGCTGGTCAAAGGGGGTGAATGTGCTCGCCCGGTGTATTACCTATGAAGCCGGTGCGAAGGCCTCCAGAGCGAAGATCCCATAGAGCCGTTCTTGGATCGATGTCATCTCGGTGAGCATGCGCCGGGCTCGTGGACGTCCCCCCGTCGAGGGGTAGAGCAGCAGGGTCTCTTGCATATCGGCGAGCTCTTTTAGGATCTCGCCGGTTGACAGAGTGAGCCCGGCCCGACGGACTTCGCGCGTCATGAGACGCAGCACGCTGAGGGCGAGCACAAAGCAGAACAGGTGCACGGCGATCTTTTGGTCGGTCCAGTGGAACATGGGGGCCACCGCGATGTGATCGTCGTCCTTCAGCTGGCGAAAGCCCGCCTCGACCTGCCACTGGGAGCGATAGGCGATGACGACCTCAGCCGTCGTCCAGTCCTCTCGATCGGTGATGAGAACGCGCTTGCCGAAGATCTCTTCTTCGAGCACCGCTCGTGCCTCGTGGTCGATTTCGAAGTCCAGTGCCATGTCTTTGGGAGACGAACCGCTGAGGGTGACCTTGAGGACTCTTTTCACCCAACGAGGGGCGCAGATCTTGTCGATGTCGGCCTGGACCGCCGCCCGTCCCCTTCGGCTCTTGCCCCCGGCCAGACGGCGGGCCAGATCGCAGAGTGATGCGGTGGCCTTGGCCAGCGTCTGGTCGAAGCCCCGGGACTGTTGGCGATGAAAGTCATCGGAGTGGGTCACCACGACACGCAGATCTTGTCCCAAGACCACCTGGCGTGTCTCGAAAGCCATCACGCCGGGGAGGGTCTCGTCGTCGAGGGCCGAGTACTCCGTAGTGGCCACGGCCAAGAGGTCTGGGTGCAACGACGGGGGCACCGAGCCCACAAAGTGCAGCCCGAGGTCTTTGACCAGGGCCAGATTGTCCGAAGAGTCCATGCCGGCGTCGAAGACCACCGTCAACTGGTCGTCGCTGGCCTTGAACTGGCGGCGCAGTGCGCCAAGGGCGGTGGCGAACTGGGTGACATCTGGTCGGTTGCCCGCGTAGGCGTGGGTGGCGACAGGCACCCCACCGTCACGGGTCACGATGAGGGAGAGCCCGACGATGCGCAGGTCGTTGCGCTTTTGTTTGGAGTGGCCACGTTTGGCAATCGTGTTGCGCTCGTTGGCCGAGTCCACGTACGTCGCCACGTTGGTCATGTCGAGCACCAGTCCTTCGGTCTCGATGCCGTAGCCCTCGACCATGGTGGAGACGACCACTTTGTGGATGTCTTGAAGCATCTCGGGGCTGAGTTGGTCCATGGCGTCGGAGAACTTGCGGTGGTCGAGCGCGGCCACCGGCAACTTCACCATGCGATCTCCCGCGGTCTTTTGCCACCAGTCCGAGAAAGCCAGCTTCGAGCACGGAGCCACCACCCGGTTGGCCACCATCAGCTCGACATAGGTGCCAACGCTGGCCGTGGCATCGTCGCGTCGCGGGCCGACGATGGCATCGACGCTCTGCGCCACGCCCAAACGCCGCAGCACCGAGAGGGCAGCCGCCAGGTCGCCGAAACCCAGATGTCTCGTGCGCTCGGGCAGGACCGCAGATCCCCCCACCGCGGCCTCGATGTCGGAGGCCTTACCCAGATAACGCTGGGAGACGATCCGTGGTTTTCCCCCCACTCGGGCCGACTCAACGAGGTAGTAGTACGTGTTTCCCTTGAACTTCTTTGAGATGATCGAACTCACCCTATAGGTAATACACCCTGGGCCTCCTCAACGCGAGCACCGTCCACACCTAAACGCGCTGGTCACGCGAATTTTTGGAAGAAAGTTCCTCAACGCTGTAATGCGCGCTCAGGTGATAGCCCCGAAACTCCCGCTAGGCCTGTTCATCACCGGCTCCCTGTCCGTGGATTCCGTGGCTGCCAGCTGTGGGCGGCACGCACGGCCGGGGTGCGCCCCTCGATCTGTCGGGGCCAGCCGGCTCAGCGCAATAGCCGTCCCACTATTGATGGGCGGCGCGCCGGGGGTGCTGATGCTGACCCGGCTTCGATGAGCCTTCCTCCACGCCTTATCACAAGGAGCGGGATGGGCTCAGTTTGTGGTGTCGCCAGTGCCATGCCGCCGACGCAAGTTCGAAGAACTACCCGGCGTCCGACACCGGCACGATCGTCTGTGTCCAGTGCCACATGGAGAAGAGCGTCCTTGAGTTCCACGCCAACCGACGCCTGAGAACCGGACGGACGACGCTGTGCAAGACCTGCACGAAGGGTCGTTGGTTGAGCCTGTATCGCTCCTCCCCGCAGGGGACCTCCATGGGGGATTCTTCATCGCGCCCGCCCCATTCTTAACCAATTTGGAACAAGGGCCTTCTTGATTTCAATGGCAAAAAGAATACGATCAAACATCCGAGGAAAGCCGCCGAAAGGCGGTGGACCTCAGTGGCGATGACCCGAGGTGCCGCAAGGTTCCTCGGGTTTGTCGCGTGGAGCGAGTGGTCGACCCGTCACTGGCCGATCACGAGGCACCCTGGCAACGGAGACACGTCCAGCGGCCCTCTTCATCGCATCGGCACCCAACTCGCAACGCCTCGGATTCCAACTCGTCCGGCAATGCAATGAGTTCGTCCACGCCTGGCCCGCTACGCCCACAGATGTGGCAGACAACGAGGCCGGGAATGTCGGACATGGGACGACGCTACCGCCATGTACGGTCATCCCTAATGGACCGCATGCCCAAGCCCGGCGATCTCATCAGCGCCTTCTCCGTCCAGCCCGGTCGATGTTTCCGGATGATCTATTCAGACATGCTCCAGGCGACGCACTGCTACGAGCCCCCGGTGTGGAAGGGGTCGTGGAAAGACGTCAAGGGGCGCACCTGGTACGTGGAGGCGTGCCAGAAGCAGGAGCCGAAGGTCAGCACGCGCTAGGCCGAAAGTCCCTTCTTCCCAGCTTTGGGACCTTCGACCCTGTTGGGAACGAGAAGTGAAGGTGCACCGTTGTGTGGGCGGCGGGGGAACCGCCCCAGCGGGCGACCTCCCTGCCCGAGCGGGGGGGTCGTTTCGCGTTCGGCACTTGGGGCTTCTCACCCCACGATCGTCCTCGGTGGCCCCAGCGGTCCCCGATCCGTCCCCGTGTAGTCGTCGAACGTCACCCCTCGGCGATCAACGCGTCAATGACGGCCGGCTGCGGAATGGGATGCAGCGATTACTCGATGATTTACCGAGTCCGCCACGAACTGGCGTGTGGTGTTACCCATCCACGGCCATCGGGACTTATCGGAAGCTTGGCTGGGGCCCCGTGCGAAGCCGCACGTCAACTTTGGGAGCCTATTGAGCTTCCCCCCCAGCTGGCGGACACATATCAAGCTACGAGTGATCGCTCTGCGAGGTGCTCTTCATACTCGATCGGTGTGCAGTAGTCGATCGAACTGTGAAGCCGTGTTGCGTTGTACCAGTTGAGCCAGACGAAGATTTCGCGTCGGGCTTCAGCTCGTGTGGCGAAGTGCTCGCCATGGACGACTTCGCGCTTGAAGCTCGAGAAGAACGACTAGGCCATGGCGTTGGACCACGCCGTCA
>PMLV01000211.1 GCA_003160635.1 Acidimicrobiaceae bacterium
TGCCACCAAACCGCGCGGCCTCTTAATGATCTTTCGGAAATACATTGACGTAACTACGTAGGTGTGAGATACTGGATGGGTGCCCGGTTCGCGCGACGCGGTCAAAGGTAAGAGCGCGAAGAAGCCGGTTCCGCTCCGACGTGACTTTGAAGCGCTCAAGGTGCGGCGTCTGCGGGCTGCCGACATGTTCCGACGGGGCAAGAGCCAAGCAGAGGTTGCTCAAGCGCTCGGCGTTTCGCGCGAGAGCGCGTCGAAGTGGTACCAGCTCTGGAACGAGGGTGGCCGTGCGGCCTTGACCGGCGCCGGGCGCGCCGGTCGCCTGCCCCGACTCTCCGATGAGCAACTGGCCGATGTCATCGTCGCCCTGCGTCGTGGTCCGCGGGTCAATGGTTTTCCGACTGACTTGTGGACGCTCGCCCGCGTCGCCGATGTGATCGAGGCGACGACCGGTGTGCGCTACTCACAGACCCAGACCTGGACCATCTTGCGTGACCGCCTGGGCTGGTCGCGCCAACGTCCAACCCGTCGAGCCCTCGAGCGCAACGAGGAGGCCATCGCCAACTGGGTGGCCAAAGACTGGCCCCGCATAAAAAAAGCGCCCGGCGCCGAGGCGCCTGGATAGTTTTCCAAGACGAGTCCGGGTTTTCATTGCTCCCGAGTGTGCGGTCCACCTGGGCCCCCAAGGGCGAAACCCCGGTCCTGCGTCACCACTTCAACTGGAGTCGGCTGTCGATGTCGGCGGCACTGGCGTATCGAGCGGACGGGACCGAGGCTGCCCTCGTCTTCCAGATCAAAGACGGCACTTACAACACCGAGAGCCTGATCGAGTTCCTCGAAGCGTTCCACGACCACTTCGCCGGCGAGAAGGTCACGCTCATCTGGGACGGACTCCCGGCGCACAAGTCGCTGGCCATGGTGGCGTGGATTGCTCTCCAGCGTTCCTGGCTGGTGGTCGAGCGACTCCCGGGCTACGCCCCCGACCTCAACCCCGTGGAGTTGGTATGGGGCAACGTGAAGACATCAGAGCTCGCAAATCTCTGCCCCGACACCATCGACGATGCCGAGGAGGCTGCCGATGCCGCCCTCGGGCGAATCGGCAACAACCGACAGCTGTGCTTCAACTTCCTTGAGCACACCGGTCTTTCCTTATGACCAAAATGTCATTGTATTAGCGAAAGATCATTAAATGGCCGACGCCAGGCGCTGGAAGTAGATCTGCCGGAGTGGAATGCTGACCCGTGTGGACATCAATGGGTAGGTTTGGCGATCTTTGACCCGGACCATGGCTCGGTGATGTGGGAAGACCTCGATCAGATTGTGGGGTGAAACCCAAGTGGGAGACGACACCGTCACGGCCTTGAATGTCTCACCCGCCAGATCGTTGCGGACCAGGAACGTGCGTGCATTCTTGCCAATCGTCCGCCGAGCCCCTTGACCCGACGAGGCAGCCATCGACGCTTGAGCGGGTGACGCAGGCGGTAGAGGGTGGTCACGACCCGGGAGGTTCCGGCTGAAAGTGGCTCACAATCAGCTTTAGTTCCGTCAGGGAAAACTCGCCACTGATGACCTGCGCGCCGACCGGACCTGGCCCTGGGCGCGTGAACTCGCCACTGCCTTTGCGCGTCTGCGCGCCGCCTTCCCATAGAACTATGGGTCCCGGCGCCCGACCCCGAAGCGATTCCGCAGGGCGTGACATCACAAGATCAAACGAGAGACTGGGAACCTTGACGTCCCCGGTGCAATGATGACGCCATCAACGGGTCGGCGAACGAACGTGTAGTCCCGAAGGCCGCTCGCCCGACGTCAGAAGAATGATCGAGGTTAAGAGTGCGGTGGACAGCCAAGAGGAGTGGGACAAATGGTGGAATGGCGTAATGGCGACCGTCCGTAACGATCCTGCATCTCAATGGTTCTACGCACTCCGCAATCCGATCGTTAAGGAAGGTCGACCGGTCGACATCAAGCAGGGTATGACACTTAATGGGACTTTCTCGTTTCCGCCACCCGACAGCGAACGGCCCCCGGGAGCGGTGAGATGGCAGGGAGTAGATAACCGCGGCATCCACATGTGGATCACGGCTGACGGAAATCGGATGCGCGGCGCTCCACTTGCAGGTGCTACGTCTTGGACAACGCTTGTGGGCGTACCGAAAGACTTGGATTTCCAGCCCCTCACAGACCTAATGCAACGATACATTGCCAACCTAGGATCTGTTGTTGCCGCCGCCAACGCTCGCTTCGCACCCACTGAATAACCAACCCTCCACTTTCGCAACGCGTCGTAGAGGGCGGTCGTCAGGCACGATCCACTCACGGTCGTGATCGTGGATTGTCATGGAGACAACTTCGCTCTTCGGTCGGCCCGAATCAACCCCCGAACCGTTGCGCGTGTTTCACGCACCGACTCAACCCGGCAGTCCCGTCGTCCCCCTGTCTGTCAGGCTGACGTGGGACACCTGCCGTGGCCATTCATCACTCCAGGGCGAGACAGGAAGACCCAGAACCATGACTTTGACCAACGCAGCATCGGTGACGGCACGCGTCCAAAATGGGAAGGTGACCGACGACATCGACCCGGCGCTAGCAACCGGGCCAGGGTGAACAGATGTCATGCGGCTCGGGTCGATCTGACCTGCGTCCGCTCATCATGTGACTGCAGAGGATTACTTGGCGTAACGAGCAAGACATGACCGACGGTGAGAGTAACCACCGCCTACCCAATGGGGTGTTAATCGATTACGAGTGACGCGGATAATGAATGCACCTTGGGTGGGGCCCCAGATCGATCCGTGGCGGCGACGATGGGGGGTCCGCTATTGCGCGACAATGGTGCTTGATGTGGTCCCTTTTGCCTCACCCCGAACGCACTTATGGGCTAGGCAGTCACAGAGGAATCATCAAGTCCCGGCGCGGAGGATTCAGAGGTTCTCGATGATACGGATCAGCTCGTCTCGGTGATACCCCTGGCGTTGGGCGAACTGCACAAGGTCTCGCGCCCGTGACAGGACAGCTCCTCGTTCTGTTGCGGCGCCGGTGACGGTCACGCCGTGTCCCCGTCGGAACTCCAACAAGCCTTCGTCGCGTAGTAGCCGCAAGGCTCGGAAGACGGTGTTCGCGTTCACGCCGAGCACTGCCGCGAGGTCTTTTGCTGGGGGCAGCCTTTCACCCGGCTTCGCTTCACCATCCGCGATTGCGCGGCGAATCTCTATGGCGACCCGCTCGTAGAGGGCGAGTGCCTCGCCCTCGCTGTGCAGCTTGACCTTCAGCATGATGCTAAGTATATTAGTACCATCGCTCCAGAGGTGGATATGACCATTGTCGATTCCGAGCCGACGGTCCAGGCCGAAGATCCTTATGCGCTGATAGAAGAGGCCAAGCGTCACAGGCGACAACGTCGCTGGTTCATGACCTGTGTAGTAGCGCTCGTGGTCGCCGTGTCGCTGGGGGTCTACGCAGGTGTCTCCTGGACCAGCGGCGGAATGCCGTCAAAGGGCGCTCCTACCGTGGCCGCCCCCTCGCTGGTTGGCTTGATCGCGAACAACACTGCCTACCGAGCGTGTCCCGGCTCAGCCCGTGTCGGCCCCGCCACATCGCCGGATGGGCTTCCTGCCATGACGAGCCGAACCAACGACTTACCCTTCGTTGTATCCGTCGCGCAGAACATGGCCCGTGGTCCCTACCTGGGGTTCACACACCGGATTGCGGGATTGCCTGACCGGCGTGCCGTCAGGGCCATCCGTGTCGGTCCCGGCGGCGGATACGTCTGGACGCTGGACCCCTCTGGTCAGGTCGAGGTGGTGCACGTCAAGAACTACGGCATCTATGTCTATCTGAGTACGGCGTCGCAGTGCCCGAATGGTGGTTTGGTCCGATTGGCGGACAACGGCGTCCAGGTCTCATTCTTCGCACCCAAGCCCTGACGGAGGGGTACCCCGTCCGCCGGGTTCGGGCGTGGCTCTGGTGGTTAGCAAAAAGTTACTTGCTGGCCTTCATATCAGCAGTAATCCGCACAAGGAGCCTTCTGTTCAAGGCGGTTACACCGTGGAGACTGACCTCAACCTTCGTATCTTTGACGGTCGTGACGAACACCGTGTGACCTTGCATCAGCTCTCCGGCGTCGATGATTTCGCGTCCACCTCGATGACGGAAACCGGAGTCATTGACAGGCTGGATGCCACAGTGCCAAATGTCCCATTTTCTGCCGCCATTTTCGATGGAGCCCACATTCCGGCCGACGCGACACGGGACAACTACGCGGCGGCCTTGCGCGACGGCGTACACGACGAAGTGACCCACGCCTGGTTGTATTCCCACATAGCTTTGTGGAAGTGTGAACATGATCTCCGCGAGGAAACAGAAGCCGAATATGCAGGGATAACCACATGGGTTTGCCCCCTCGCACCACGGATCGACGTATTGCCCTTTGGGTAGGACCAACGGGCAGAGGACATCGAGGTTGACAGATCTTGCGGCGACTTCACATCTTGCGACCTCAGCTTTGCTCGCCGGGCGGAGATAGCGCGACAGCGGTCCGGTGTGCAGCTGCGAGGGCGTCGCTCCATTTACTGAGGAGGACGTTACGAGGGTCAACAGGGGCAATAGCGCAATGAGTCCGAGCCGGACCACCGCTACCCTTCGCCCTGAAACCACTTTCGCTGAGCCTACTTGTCGATGGGAAAGTGGCCCGGACGCCGGTTGGGGGACTCCCTCTCGGGTTCGCGAGTGCTCCGGCACGCAGCGGCAGCGTAAGGCACGAACCGTGGTCAGGCCCAGGACGAATAGACCTCGGATGGGGCGCTGTAAACTTTCTCCGTGCCGTTGGGCTGGAAGGGCGATGGAACTAAGGGCAGATGGATGCAGCGCATCCTGCTGCTCTCCATCCTGGGCTTGGCTTCTCTACTCCTCGGTAATGTTGCCGTCGCCGCTAGTGACCCAAGTCACCTCGCCATTGGAAGGGTGTTGTTCACGCACACTTCTCCCGATGGAAGCCGCGTGGTAGCGAGGACGGCCAGATGCACAACAACAACAACCAACATCGGGTCCCTTCTCTGTGGATCGTCGAAGAAGGGTTTAGCGGCGACGGAGTTCAGTGTCTCCGTCACTGGCCATCACTTTCGCGTCGCGGTTCTCGACTCCACCGTGGCCGACGTTTGCAAAGCGACGGGGATCATTAATCCCATGTTCACATCTCCCGTGAGTTTGCTTACACACGGTCAAGCTGGGCTGATCGTCCTATGCGCTCATCCATCCGTCGCAAGTGTGCATCTCCCCGCCACCGCTCCTGCAGGACCTTCGCCGAGGGGAGATCGAATGAACCCCGTGGATGGGTTGGTCGCCTTCCCCATCCACAACGACACGACGCTCGATCGACCTCTAGCCCTGGACCAGGCAGGGAAGAAACTCGGAAGCACGCTTCCCTTCCCATGCTGCTAACTCGGGCGGCGACTATCCCACTTCGCCGGGAGCGGGGCGACTCCATCCGGCCATATCTATGGGCATTTATTGGCGAACTGGGCTGGGTTCACGACAACGCGAAGGACCGCTACGCGGACCGAGCAGTCATCAGTTCGGGCGCCCGATTAGCGGACATATCTAGATACCGATAAAAGGGTTTGCCGACTGACACCGGCCAGTCGAGCGATCTCTGAGACGGACACGTCGCCTAGAGAACCTTGGTTCCGGCC
>PMLV01000074.1 GCA_003160635.1 Acidimicrobiaceae bacterium
AGCTTGCAATTAAACCCTCGATTCAGCTGCTAGCAACCTCCTTCATCTTCAGTTCACCCGCCTTGGCGGCTACTCGCCGCATTTGCTCAATGACCCGGCGCATCCGCCGGTCGTTGGTGATCCACTCCTTGTAGAGCTTCGCCTCGTCTGCGTTGAGCCGGCGCGTGATGGTCTTGCCATCCACCTTGGTCGTCCACTGGTAGTAGGGCCCATGCGGCTGAGGTGGATCGCCGTTGCACTTGCAGCCCGGAGTGGCGCAGTGGGTGTAGCGACGAGTCAAGCTGCCCGAGGAGATGAACCCGATGTCGGCGAGCTGGGCTGCGAGGTCGCGGTAGCGCTGCTCGTAGGTCGCCAATCTCGTCGCGTTGTTCGATCGGGCCATGTCGTCCTTCCCGGTGTGGATAGAGTATCCCACGTCTGTGAACAGACAGTAATAATACTGTCTGGTATGCCTCGACACCAGGGTCCAGACCACCTCGAGTTCGTAGAACGGTGCGAAGCGGTGCTGAAAGAGTTCCGCTCAGACCTCTATGGCTCTTACACCTGCTGGGGCGACGCCCTCTTCGAGCTCTGTGATGCCGCGCTCTGCGCGCCGGTGGCGGTGGTCTCGGTGCCTTCGTTGAGTTTGGAGCCCGTGTTCCGCCGTTCGCATGGGAGCTTGTACAAGTCCTTGCAGCGTGGCCGGATTGATGAAGACACGCTGCGGCGGCTCTTGGTGGCGAAGCGCCCGTTGGACTGGCCGTTGATCTTCGCGGTGGATGAGTCGACCTGGGCTCGCTGTGACGCCGAGACCAGCCCCGAGCGGGGCTTTCACTACTCGGCCACCAAGCACTCCAACGGCAAGCCGATCGTCGCCGGCTGGTCGTATCAATGGATCTGCCAGCTGGACTGGGCCCCCGACAGCTGGACTGCTCCCCTCGATGCGATGCGGATAAAACCCTCGATGGACGCCACGTCGTCCACCATCGACCAGGTTAAACGGATGGTCTCGCTCTTGCCGGCCGACAAAGCGGTGCCGATGTTCGTCTTCGACGCCGGTTATGACCCGATCGCCATCTCCAACGGCTTGGAAGAAACCCGGGCGCAGGTGTTGGTCCGCCTCAGCTCCTCACGGGTCTTTCACCCCGACCCCACCCCGCCAACGGGCACCACAGTCGGCCGGCCCCGTCGCCACGGCGAACGTTTCGTTTTGGGCGAGCCCGAGACGTGGAAGGCCCCCGATGCCGCGCTCACGACGAGGGACCCCCGTTACGGCAACGTGAGCGTTCAGGCCTGGCACGGACTGCACCCCAAGCTCCATGGTCGTGGCCGTTGGCGGGACCACGACAAGCCGCCGATCGTGCGGGGCACCGTGATCCGTGTCGATGTCGAGCACTTGCCCAAAGCAACCTATTCGAAGAAGACCCTGTGGCTGTGGTGGTCCGGACCAGGGCTGCCCGATCTCGACGTGTGCTGGCGCGCCTATCTGCGCCGTTTCGACATCGAGCACACGTACCGGTTCGTCAAGTCCACGATGGGTTGGACCACCCCCTCGCTGCAGACCCCGGAACAAGCTGACCGTTGGACCTGGCTCGTGATCGCCGCCTACTGCCAGCTTCGACTGGCCCGACCACTGGTCGAGGATTTGCGGCTGCCGTGGGAACGACCGAAGGATCCCGGCCAGCTCACCCCGGCGCGGGTGCGCCGGGGGTTTCGGCTACTGCGTGGGACCATCGGCACACCGGCGAATCCACCGAAATCCCGTACGCCCGGTCCCGGAAGACCCAAAGGGACCCGAAAACCACCGAGAACGCGCTATCCGGCAGTCAAAAGAGCCGCCTGAGTGGGTTGTGAAGGTTTAACTGCAAGCTAAGTAGCGGTACCTACGGCTATTGGGAAGCGTCTTCCGACGGCGGCATCTTCACCTTTGGGAACATCGAATTCTACGGGTCGATGGGCGGCACGCATCTCAATGCTCCCATTGTGGGTGTTAATGCCACGCCGCAACCGACAATGCTGTCCACTCCTCCGGGCTGAGAGTCGAGGTCGAGGGACGTCAGAGCCGGTAAAGCTTCTTGGCGTTCTCCCCGAGAATCTTGCGCTGCGCTACTTCGGGCAAGAGGGCGATTTTCGGGGCCACCGATTGCAGGGGGTTCGGGTAGAGGCACGTGGGATGGGGGAAGTCGGTCTCGAACAGGATGTTGTCCTCGCCGAGGGTGTCCACCAGCCAAGGCAGGTTGTTCTTCTCGAACCAGAACGTGGCGTAGAGGTTGCTCCGGAAATACTCAGAGGGCTTCCTCTTGAGCGCCCGCACCTCCTCTGGGGCATTCTCGAACATCTCATAGTCGAGGGCCTCGAGGATGAAGGGGATCCAGCCGCAGGCGCTCTCCACGGAGACCCACTTGAGGTCAGGGTGGCGGTCGAAGAGCCCGGAAACGATCCCGTTGGCCACCACGCGGGCGTTGCCCACGAAGAGCAGGGTACCGGTGAGGGCCAGCTTGACGTTGTCGGAGTGAGAGGCCCACGGGTACTTGGCGGACCAGGAGCTCGATGTGACACTGGCCCCGATGTGGAAGTGGACGGGCAGCTGCAGCTCGGTGCAGGTCTCCCAGAGCGGGTCCCATGCCGGATCGGCCAGGTCAGGACCGCCTATGTCGTCGGGGTCCGAGGTCATATTGATACCCCGCATGCCCATTTCGGCCACCCGACGGGCCTCGGCGGCCGAGAGGTTGACGTCCCAGGCCGGAAGGAGCGGCATCGGGAGCAGCCGGTTGTTCGAGTCGGCCTGGATCTCGGCCTGAATGTCGTTGTACATCTGGATGACCGTGAGGCTAAGGCCGGGATCGCCCACTGTGGCGAGGTCCTGCCCACCGAGGCTGAGCGTGCTCGGGAAGATCACCTGGGCGTCGATACCGGACTCGTCCATGACCTCGAGGCGCGCCTTGGGGTCGTAGGCGCCGGCATGGACGTCCTCGATCCCCCACTCGTACAGGCCGAGCTGGGCTGACACCTTCTTGCCGTCACGGCCGACGACCGCCGCCGCCGTGGCCATGCCCATGGGATGGCCGTCAAACACCCAATGTGGGACGCCCTCGATCTGCTCCACCCGGGGCACCCGGTCCCGGAGCTTGGCCGGAGCCCGCTTCGTGAAGAGATCGTGGGGCTCCGTCCAGTGGCTATCGGCGTCGATGACGAGAAAGTTTTCCAACATGCCATTCGATACTAAAGCTTTTCAAAAGACCACGGAATCGGGACTCTCTTATACGGCCCACCATTCCACTACGGGACGACCGTCTTGCGATGACAATTTCAAGCAGAATCACGAGGACCGCAACGGGCCTCTAAACGATAAACGCCCAGCTCAACCCAGTGTCGGAGGACCGACTGGCACCTCAGGGTCCACGCCCGGTCGCGATGGAAAGTGGCAAGCCATCGACGTTCAAATAACCCGACTCAAGGCGCAGAGACCGCCAAACGGCATGTGGGTCTTACGTGAAGATGATGTGGCCACCAGCGGCCTTCTCATAGAATTCGCCGACGGTGATGATGTCCTGCACCTGGTCGATGAAGTCGTTCTTCTCCAGACCGAAGAGGTCGACCGACGCCTTGCAGGCGAACAGACCGGCACCGGTGTCAGCGATCATCTCGATGAACTCGGGAATCGAGGGAATGTCGAGCTTCTCCATCTTGTGGTTCATGTAGTGCGTCATGGCGGTGGACACGCCCGGGAGACCACCTGCCATAGTCGCGAAATGAAGACCGGGATTTCCCACGGTCGCCAACTTGATGTGCTCGTTCCGGGCTTTGTGGATGGCATCGAGACCGAAGAAGGTGAAGAACAGGTTGGCCTCGATGCCTTCGGCCCGCGCCCCATTCGCCATGATGAGCCCCGGATAGATCCCTTCGAGAGATCCCTTGGAGATGATGATCGAAACCTTTTCGATGGTGTCACTCATTTTTCGCTCCTGTCTCAGATGCAGCCGCGGGGTTTGGGGATGCCGGCGATCTTGGCGGCGGTCTTCGCCGGTCCTTTGGGGAAGAGCTGGTAGAGCTCCTTGATCGACACTCCCGAGGTCTTTCCCAAGACCCGCACCGTCGGGCCGGTCCCCTTGGCCACGTACTCGGCCCGCATGAAACGGACCACCTGCCAATGGGCCTCGCTGAGCTCCTCGATGCCCTCGCGGCCGGCCAGCTCGGGGACCATCTCCTCGGTCCATTGGCCAGGATCAACGAAGAACCCCTCGTCGTTGAGTTCCACGTCGACGTTTGCAATGGTGTTGGTTGACATGGGTCAGTCCTTTCTCGCGGCGGGTACCTTGCCAGCTGCCGGCATGGCCGAGCTGATACCCGGGACGTCTCGGCCGGGTAACAGGCCGTGCCAGTAGAACCACTGGAACATGAGCTTGCCGAGGTGATTGAGCCGAGATTCAGCAAGGAGAGGTAGGCCTACGCTGGCCGGGTAATGGCCGGGTAATGGTTCGGTGTCGTAGTTGAAGTCGATGAGAAGAGCTTTGCCGAAGCCGGTCTCGATGAAGCAGTTGGTGTGCCCATCGAAACTGGCGTCGGGTGGCTCGCCGGCCAGGTACCGCCGTACGTTCTCGACGAGCACCTCGCCTTCGAAGTGCGTGACCGATCCCGCCTTGGATGCGGGGACGTTGGCGGCATCACCGATCACGAAGACATTGGGCGCCGCTTTGGCTTGCAGCGTGTGCTCATCGGTGGGGACGAAGTTGAGCTCGTCTCCAAGACCCGGAGACCTTCCGACGTACCTGGCGCCTCCGTGGAGCGGAACGACGACAGCCAGGTCGAAGCTCACCTCCCGGCCGTCGTAGGCAACAAGACGTCCCGCCTTCCCATCCACTTCTCCGGTATTGAATTCAGAGACCAGTTCGATACCCTTTTCGGCCAACATCCCGGCCAAGCGCTTCGACGCGACAGGCTTGGTGAAGGCGCCGTCGAGTGGGGTCACATAAGTCAGCTGAACCTGGTCACGAATCCCCCGCTCACAGAAGTACCAGTCAGCCAGGAAACAGAACTCCAGCGGGGCCACCGGGCACTTGATCGGCATGTCCACCACGTTGACGACCAACCTTCCGCCATCAAATCTTGATAGTGCGGCTCCAAGTGCGGCGGCACCCTCGGGCGAGTAGAAGGTGAACACCTTCTCCATCCAACCCGAACCGGTGAGCCCGTCGGTTTCCTCGGGAACGAGTACGGCGCCGGTGGCGACGATGAGCACGTCGTAGTTGAGCGTTGACCCATCCGCGAGCAGGACTGTTCGGGCTGAGAGATCGACGTGATCGATCGCGCTCTTCACATAATCGATCCCGTGGTGGAACTGGCGACCTCTCGGCCGCACGATCTCCTCGATGTGGGCAAGTCCGAACGGTACGAAGAGCAATCCAGGCTGGTAGACGTGGCGGTCGTCCTGGTCGATGACGGCAATCTCGACCTCGGAGCGCGAGTAGAGGCGACGCAGTCGATTGGCGGTCAATGTCCCGCCCGTTCCACCACCGAGGACCACCACACGCTTCGCCATTTCTTTCAGTCAACGCCATGTTCGGGCCGCCCGGCAGGGCCGAAGGTCCCTCGTATCGCTCGTAACCGCCACCACGGGTGCCGACGTCACCGACGGGCTGCACGGTCGGGTGCTCGAGGTCGTCTTCGGCTCCGGACTCAATGTCCCGCACTACCCATTCACGGTCGATGTTGTCCTTGCGGTCGAACCGGCCGAGGTGGTTCGGCGGTTGGCCGCCGTATTGAGGAGCGCTACGCCAAGGGACCCCGACCATGGTCAAGGTTCACCATTGGGACTGCTGTCAATTGACGAACCGCTACGGGACCGGGGCCATGGTTGCCTTGGCCCGAGCTCGCATCGACGCCAACCAGGTCTGGTAGCCGCCATCAAGATTGCGAGCTTCGAATCCGAGCTCGTGCAGCAGCGCCGTGGCGGTGTGTCCCCGCTGCCCTACTTCGCAATAGACAACAACCGGGCCGCTACCCATTGCGTCGAGATTGTCCCGCAGTGTGTCGATGGGCACATTCGTCGAACCTTCGATTGCTCCATGTTCGTGCTCTTCGGCCGTGCGGACATCGACGACAGACCAACCCACTTCGACGAGCCCGGCGAGCTCGTTCGGGGCGACCACGTCACAATCGCCGCTAAGGATATTCTCCGCCATGTAGCCGAGCAGGTTGACGGGATCCTTGGCCGACGAGAACGGGGGTGCGTAGGCGAGTTCGAGATCGGCCAGCTGGTCGGCCCTCATGCCGCTCGCCATCGCTGTCGCGATCACGTCGATCCGCTTGTCGACTCCGTTCCGCCCCACGATCTGGGCGCCGAGGATCGCTCCGTCATCGGGGTCGAAGATCAGCTTCGCAGCCATCCGGGTCGCGCCCGGATAGTAGGTGGCGTGATCGAAGGGGTGCGAGTGGATGGCCCGATACGAGCGACCCGCCGCCCGTAGCCGGCTCTCGTTCCAGCCGACCGTCGCCGCGACGACGTCGAACACCTTGACGATCGCAGTTCCAAGAGAAGCAACAGGGTGCGATGCTCGTCCGGCAATGTGGTCTGCCACACGGCGGCCCTGGCGATTGGCGACATTGGCCAGAGCGATGAGCGACGTCGCGTGAGAGATCGCATCTGGCTTCTCGACGGCGTCGCCAACGGCATAGACGTCGGGATCGTTCGTCTGGTTCGCCTCGTTGACCGCGATCCCCCCGCTCGGGCCCAAATCCAAGATGGCCAGTTCTGCCAATCGGACATCGGGACGGACGCCGATCGCTCCAACCACGAGGTCCGCCGGAAGGACCCGACCGTCGGCGAGCGTGACCGTCGTGTCTTCGACCGAGGCGAGTGTGACACCGGTCTCGACGTGGACACCATGGGCGGTGAGCTCGTCAGACACCAAGATGGCCATCTCAGGATCGAGGGGAGGGAGCACCTGGGGAGTCGCCTCGACAATGGTGACGTCGATCCCCTGAGCGACGAGGTTCTCAGCCATCTCCAGGCCGATGAAGCCGGCGCCGATGACGACGGCGGTGGTCGGGGCGACATCGACGTCGGAAGCGAGACGGGCCGCGTCTTCGACTGTGCGAAGGGTGCGTACCCTCTCGTAGCCGGGGATGGGCGGGCGCACCGGGGCCGCACCCATACTGAGGACCAGCTTGTCGTATGGCACGACGTGCTCTTCGCCGGTGGTCATAGAGCGCGTCCTGACGAAATGATCGTCCCGGTCGATGGCAACCACCTCGTCGTTGACCCTGACATCGAGCCGGAACCGGTCGAAGAGCTGCTCGGGGGTCTGGAGGGTGAGATCGTCCTCTTCTTCGATCAGGCCGCCGACGAAGTAGGGCAAGCCGCAATTGGCGAATGAGACGTGACCTGAGCGCTCGATCACGGTGATCTTGACCCCGGCGTCGAGCCGGCGCAGTCGAGTTGCGGTGGACATGCCGCCCGCCACACCTCCGACAATCACCACGTGCTCAATACGGCCATCAGGCGCGGCACTCATCGGAAGAACCAAAATTTGCGCGTGGCGTTCGTCACCGTTGTCGTACGACACCGGCATCGTTGGTCTGCGGGCACATCGCCGAGTGCCTGCTCAACGTGCGAGCCGCACCCCTTCCATGAAGGCCTGCCGCACCTCTTACAGGTCACTGCTCGACACATGTTCCGTCATCCTCCTCAGGCCAACTTCATGAACATGCGCTGGACCTCTTCAATTGCGTAGCCCTCGGCCTCTGCCTGTTCGGGGTGCTCCAGGCAATAGACCAGGCCCGAGGCGACCAGCTTGAATCCGGCCTGTTCCAAGGCCTTGGTGGCAGCAGACAGCTGGGCGACAACATCTCGGCATTCTCGGCCCTCGACCAGCATGCGCTCGACGCCTTGGACCTGCCCGGCGATCCGCCGCAAGCGTTTGCGCACATCTTCGACCACGTCCTGGGGTAGCTCCATCTCACATTCCTCTCGTAAATCCTTCATCGGTGCCTTCTGGTTCGTCCCGGCCCAGACCCTGATTCCATGACATTGTCATCAGCTCTTCGTCAGCATGGTCACATCGCCCACCCCTCATGCCGGCCGACTGGCCCGCACCAGGGTGTCGATCGCCTCGCGCCTTCCGGATTCGGTAGCGACGTGGCGGATCACCTGCTCAGCCCGCTCGATGATGAGACCGCTCAATTCGGCCACGTCGGCCACGTCGGCCACGGAGTAGAGGACGGCGTCGTCCTGGGGACCGCCGAATCCTCTGGTCAAGTTGTCGTGGTCATGGGCTACGACGAGCAAGGTCCCAGCGGGTGCCACCGACGCCGCTGCGGCGGTCAGCGCGACGGAGCGTTGGGGATTGGGAAGTTGCAGGTAGAAGAGCGCGACGAGATCGAACCCGTCCGGAGGCGCTGTCCAATCTTCGACGGCCGACTCGACCCATCGCACATCCACGTGGCGCGACTCCGCCATTCGTTGAGCCTTGGCCAAGCCGACTGGCGAGAAGTCCACCCCCGTGACCTTCCAACCTTGTTCGGCCAGCCAGACGGCGTTACGGCCTTCCCCACATGCCAAGTCAACGGCACGTCCCGCGGGAAGATCCGTGACCTCCGATACGAGGAACTCGTTGGGCGTGCTCGTCCACACCAGCTCGTCGCCGCCGTAACGCTCATCCCATTGTTCCCGATCCATAGCTCAGAATCTCGCCGCGTACGTCACCCGAGTCCCGCGGCTGAATCTCGAACTGGAACGTAAGCCATCAAGGGTTGCGACTGCGCGCAGGATCCGAGCGCCGTGGTTGCTGTCCGTAAATCTTCGCTGTCGCACTTCCAACTCCTCAGTTCGTCAACCATTATATACCCCTGGGGGTACCATCCACCATCGGCCGTCGATGCCGGTGTACAAGGCGACCCTGGGTCGTGGCTGACGACCGTAATTCGGGGACGCTGGCGCGAGGGCAACGTCGCTGGTGTATTATAGGTGTATGTCACGCACAAACGTCGACCTGGACGACGACGCCTGCCGCGCCGTTATGGATCGCTACCATCTCTCGACCAAGCGGGACGCTGTCAATTTCGCGTTGCGAACAGTCGCAGGCGAACCGCTCGACCTTGACGCGGCCAGGGCCCTGCGAGGCTCGGGTTGGGACGGCGACCTGGACGAGCTGCGGAGCACCCGCGCCCCGTGATCCTGATCGACACTTCAGCCTGGGTTGAATTCTTGCGTGATACCAAGAGCCCGGTGTGTGTTCGAGTTGACAAACTGTTGAACGGAGACATCGCTATCTGCGAGCCGGTCCGTATGGAGTTACTCGCCGGTGCGCGAGACGAGCGCCACTTGAGTGATCTGCGCGGGCTGCTCGCGCGAGCCACCCTCATTCATACCGAGGCGATCGACTACGAGGAGGCAGCTGTGCTCTACCGTGTCTGTAGGCGCAGCGGTGAGACCGTGAGGAAGCTGATTGACTGTCTCATCGCCAGCATCGCAATTCGAACCGGTTCATCCATCCTGCACTGCGACACTGATTTCGACGTGCTCGCCCGCCACACCGCACTACGGATCGATCGGCCAAGATCACGATCTTGAGGCACGGAGCTGGCTGTCGGGCGGAGAGCCGTTCACCGATCCGGTCCGGAGACGTGCTCGCGTCGGCAAGTGCCAAGCGAGGGCAACTAGCAGAGACACGCCCATGAACCGGCGATCTGGAGCGCTGACCGTCGATGGGCGTCTGAGGCAGACTGCGGCCGTGGGATTGGAGATTCGCTTGGACCGGGCGGAGGTGATCGGGGTAGGTCGGTGCGCCACGACGGACGAGTTGGCTGCCCTCGACGAACGCGGCTTCGTGATCGAGCCGGCCCTCCTTGCCGACGAGGATGTCGATCTACTGAGAACCGAGTTCGAGCGACTCGTCGCGGAGGACGCGCAATCGAGGCGCCACGAACCAGGGACACGGCGAGCGAAGGCCACCAGCGACAACGACGTATTCGCCGTGTGCTGGCGCAACCGAGTGGTGCTCGACGCTGCTGCCCACATCCTCGGTCCGACCTTCGAGGTCGGTAACGTCGACTTGCGCGATCCGAGCCCGGGCTACGGAGAACAGCGTCTCCATCCGGACCACGGCGCAACGCCCGTGGCGGGCGTCACTGCCACGTGGTTCATCGACGCCTTCGCTGCCGACAACGGCGCAACCCGGGTCCTGCCGGGCTCACACCGCTCCGGCGCGCCCTGGCGTTCCGAGGTACCGATCCCGGGCACCGAGGTTCTGGTCCCGGGCGAAGTCGTCGCGGTCGGCGCGGCGGGATCGTTGCTGCTGCGCGACGCGCGCCTCTTCCACGCTGCAGGCCGTAACTCGACCACGGGTCACCGCCGCGGTGCCTTCGTCTTCTACCAGCACGACATTGCCGATGGCGTGGTGTGTAGCGCCTAGGTGCCGGGTGGCCACGCTTCCTCCCGGCAATGAAGTGGGGCAGTCTGCTGAACGTCGCCTTCGTCCCTACAACCCAGCTTCACCAAGAAGGAGGTCACCGAGTTCCCCACCGTCGCCGGAGCGATCGTGGGAGCGAACTGGTCGCGTTGAAGATGCCAGCACCGCTGGTCCTCATGAACGGTGGGTGCGGATCGGAGTGGCGATGACCATAAGGATAAATCGGTTCTTAAGGTATGGTGAATCAGTGCCTGAACAACCCTTCATCGCCGTAACCGGGACGGGTGTGGCCACGAGCACTCCCGACCAGTGCAAGCTGCAGGTTGCTCTGAACTACATGACCGAGAACGCAGCCGACGCTCTCACAAAGTGTGCCGAAATGGCCTCGATGGCCATAGCCGCTGTCGGCGAAGTGGCCCTCGAGCAGCGAGACGTCCAGACCGTTGGACTCTCAGTTCACGACTACCACGATCAGAGCAAGCAGCGCGTGACCGCCAAGATCGGGACCTACCAACTAGAAATAGTCATTCAACCCATTGACGGGGTTGGAAGCGTCCTAGCCGCTCTTGGTTCGTCAGCGGGCGACGGACTCCAGGTACGCGGGATCCAACTCAGTGTCCGTGATCCAGAGCCGCTGAAGAGCGAGGCACGACGGTTAGCGGTCAAGGACGCCCAGAAGAAGGCGATGGAGTTGTCGCAAGCAGCGGGGTTTCGGTTGGGCGTGATTCTGGCCCTGGAAGACGACAATGCGCGGTCGCCGATTCCCCAGGTGCGTTACGCCAGGGCCATGGCAGCCAGTTCTGGTCCGACTGTTCCGATAGAACCAGGAGAAGTCTCAGCCGTTAGCTCGATCACGATCACGTACG
>PMLV01000299.1 GCA_003160635.1 Acidimicrobiaceae bacterium
ACGTCCCCTCGACCAGACCTCGCTCGGATCTGAGATACCTATGGAAACCGTCGATGAACAGGTCGAGAGGGTCGGTTACGACGATCGGTTGCGGCTTGAGGTAGCCGTGCTGAGAGAGGTAGGCGAGCAGCGGATCGAGTGAGCGCGGTGTGCGCAGATTGGCCTTGCCTCGAGCACGCCGACCAAAGAAGAACGCCTCGGTCCTCGCCGCGGTCAGATCTTCAAGGGGAATCCGCTCATGCTCCAGCCATACGCTCAGGTGCCGCAGCAGATGGATGTGTTTTTTGGCCGCCGAAGTGGAGTAACCCAGCCCGACAAGATGGGCGCCGAAGCCCACCTCGTGCTCGGCAAGCGGTCCGTTGCCGTCGCTGCGTGTGGTCGCCATTGTTGTCTCCTCTCTCTTGGATCGAGAAGAGGAGCATCGACTACAACACCGCGATTATGCCGATCGCGTCATCGTTCCACACCCACGCTGAGCAGCACCGACGTGCCCCACCCGAGAGGTCATCGGCATAATCGCGGGTTCTGCATAAAACTGGCCGCCGCCTGGAGGATGTCGTTGGAACGGCGCAGCTCCCTCACCTCTTTGCGCAGCTCGACCAGTTCGTCGTGCTCGGTGCTCGTCACGCCCGGCCGAGTGCCACCATCGATCTCGGCCTGCTTGACCCAGGTACGCAATGACTCGACACCTATGCCCAGCTGTCTGGCCACCCGGGGGAGCACTGTGTTGTCAGCGGGATCGGACCGGCGCACCTCTTGCACCATGCGCACCGCCCGTTCCTTCATCTCTGGCGGATACCGCTTTGTGGACGGGTTCTTTGCTTCCATGACTCCTACCTTTCCAAGGTTTGGAGCCTCCGGGAAACCCAGGCCTATTCAGTCAAGGACGCCGATCGGCCCTTGCTTCGTTTCTCTGGGCAAGAGGGGGGACGGAGCCATCGTTGCTTCGTTCGGGTCAGAACGCGAGCACTCCAATTGCGAACGCGCTAGTCACGGGCTATTTTCCCATCGACATCTTCAGGGCGAAGTAGCTAATCTCGAAGCATGGACTTTGCGCGGATGCTTGTCGACGCGGCGAGAGCTTGGCCCCACCGGCCGCTCACATCCGTTGGCTACCGTTATGCCCGCTACGCAGGCGGCGGTTCGAAGCCGGTACGAGTCGGGACGCTCCGCTCTGGCTCCGAGATCGAACTAGACCTCAGTCAATGGCAGCACCTTGAGATCTTCTTCCACGGCACGCTCGACGAACCAGTCACCGCCCTCCTCCGCAACATGGCACGGCCAGGTTGGACATTTTTTGACGTAGGGGCCAATGAGGGGTACTACGCCTTCCTCGCCGCTGACCTGGGAGGATCAGGCTCAAAGGTCGTGGCCTTCGAACCGCAAGCCGCAGTGGCATCCCTGCTCAGGGCTTCCGTGAATCGCAACAGAACCCCCGTGACAGTCGTCGAGGCAGCGTGCGTCGCAGAAGGGGAATCCATCACCTTCTATGCCAGCGACGACCGGACAAATCTTGGTGCAGGCACAGTGGTGCCGGGGCTACACAAGGGGGAAGGAACAAGCGTTCGAGCGGTGACCCTGGACAAGTACTGCACTGACTCGGGCTTAGTCCCAGACATCGTGAAGATCGACGTCGAAGGCTTCGAACTATATGTGCTGCGCGGCTTCACTGAAACGCTCGCCGCCCGGCCACCCGCCCTCATCCTCGCCGAGATTACCGACGACGCCAGGTTCCCGAGCCACCGTGAGGTAGAGGGCTTTCTCGCGGGGTTCGGATACGAAGCCCATCGTGTCGGGTCGGAGGGCGAACTGCTTCCATTCGACGCTCCCTGCGGCCTCGAGAACATAGCCTTCATGCTCCGATCCTGACCAGGGTGAGCCTGCCAAGTCGCCCATTGGGACGAACGTGGGAATCCTCGCCCGCCATAACCAAGCAGCCCGCGACCTCCTCGTAACCGCTGGATCGGCGCTTCGCCCGCTACTCGCTATTGGCGAACGCGGTTCTCCGCGAACAATTAGAATCCGCGCACGCGGACGAACACCCCACCGAATTGTCCCGGAGACAGCGGGCTATGCCTCTGGTCACATTCGACCAACCATTTCTTGCTCATCATCCCCGTCCGACGGCTGCCACGGCTCTCCTTGCGGATGTCAAGGTGACCAGAGCGACCATCCGATGGGCTCTGCGCCGCTTAGCGCAGCGTGTGCCTACGTGGTCGCAGGATCAGGGTCAGATTGTTGAGCGGCAACTTTCTCGACGATATCGCCGAGCCGTTGCATCACGGATGACCATTCGTACCCGATCACGCTCGGGCGACATGCTTCTCGCCATCGCTGGAGGGTCCCAGGCTCGAGCGCAACACGTAGGCATTCGGTCAGTTCCCTAGCGTCAAGAGGATCCTTCAGGAGGAGCCCGTTACGGTTACGAGAGACCACTACTGCGGCGCCGGCCAATTCGCTAGTAACCACAGGCAATCCACACGCGATGGATTCCACGATCACCGAGCCAAATGCCTCATACTGGGTCGGCATTACAAAGAGGTCGGCGGCCGCGTAGTATCGGGTAACGTCGTTGGTGGAGCCCACCCATCGGACCCGGTTCTCTAGCCGAAGTGCGCGAATCTGTGGACCAAACGCGTCTGGTGCCATACGACCGACGAGAAGTAACTCGATATCTTCCCGGTTCAACGTTGCCATAGCCTCGAGCAAGACAGCAAGGCCCTTGCGGTGGTACTCATTTGCAACGAGCACGAGCACTTTAGATCCGGGTTGGATCTGGAGCTCATCACGCACCTCCAAACGCAATCGGTCGATCCGTTCAACCTCACATTCCGAGGGGTCGAACCCGTTCGCGACAACTTCAATTAGTGACGGTGAGACTCCATAGAGCTGCGTCAGATCGTCCGCGACAGAAGATGAAACGGCGGCAGCGATCGCTCTCCGCCTCCGAAGGCGACGTAACGTCGCACGCTCGTGCGCTAAGCGGACACGATGACGAAGTAAGAGCGACCGTGCTAATGCGGGCACTTTCATAGGGCCTACTCGCACCGCTGCGCCTCGCAACACCCAGGCACGGTGCACGCTTTGCACCACGAGCACATCGCCATCCGGACAATTCGATCCGAAACTCACTATCACGTCAGCTCCGATGTCGCGTACCACTGCGTCAGCGAGGCGCCGGAAGCTGCGCTGCACCAACCTCCTGTGTAATGGTGCGCCGGGTATTCGCACAACGTCCACGCACAATGGAAGAGGATCCACGTCCTCGGCGACTATCACGAGGTCGAAGCGACCCGAAAGATGGTGCGCAGCTTCCCAGACCACCCGCTCAACGCCGCCGCGCCGGTGACATCCCGTATAAACGAGCGCGACACGGGTACGCTCATCTTTCTCATTGGAACGGGTCATATGCCACTTAACTCTCCAAACCAACAAAATCATATCATCGTTCATGTTCAACAAGTGTTGCCGGCAGAATTAGATGAGGATGCGTCGGCAGGATTGAGCGAGGACGATTCGGCAGGCGTCGATGTCGATGTGCAGCCGAGGTCCTGGTCGTTCAAACGTGCTCGGGTCGCGCGTCGCCGTGGTCGGCCAACCGGGCGTATGGATCGTGGCGTCGGAGGCCCGATTGGTGGCGGTGCCCGAGGTGGCAGTGGCCGGGAGACCCAGCAGATCAGTCCAGTTCAAGCGGCACGGGAGTGCCCGATCAGCTCGTGGGAGATCGGTCGCGACAGCTCTACGCGGGTGCCCAGGAGCTGCCCGCCGAAGATGACGTTGGCCAAGGGCCACGCGGGTGGCATGGCACCGGGTCGACGGCGACTGGCTGCACGCCACGTGGCGCCGATCGTCTGGACAGCCGCTCCGACGGCCGTGTCCGGCGACCGGTGACCCGAGTGGGCCAGGACCGCGGCACCGACCGCTGTAGTGCTGTCCTTGCGGCGGCTGAGGACGAAGTCGTGGGTCAACGCGTGCCCGGTCCCACACCCCGAGCAGCGGGCCCTGCGTATGAAGATGTGGTGGAGAACGCCCGCCTCGCGCACCCGACGGGGATAGGACCCATCGAAGGCCATCTCTTCCCCACAGTCAGGACAACTGAGGCGCGCCGCGGGCGCTCGATGACCAGTCGCTGCGTACTCGGCCACCGACAGAGCGCACGCCCAGGAGATCGCCATCGCACCCACTCTTACCACCCGACCACCCGACAGCGCATCCCCATCGTCGGTGCCGAACCGAGACCGTCCTCAATGATCCGTGCCGATCAGCCCACAGTGGTCGTCATGGAGTCATGCCGGTAACAACAAGATAGGAAAGCATCTCAAAGAACTACAGGCATATTCCTGGCTTGCGGGGCTCGGGACTGCGCGGGGTTGGACGTAGCGACATCCCTCAATGACTGAGTCCAGCTACCCCCTCTGCTCGTGACCGCTGAATTGCCTCTTCCCCGCCACTAAGCCTCGATCCACGTGCGTCCAGCAGCTCGGACGCCATGAGCACAAAGGAGTGATCATGGCGTCCGAGCGCAAGCTCTCGTCAGCCAGCCGGTGAGAATCCGGTCCGGGGAGACGCCAAGGTCCCCGGTAGTGGAACCCCCGGGTCCGGCCGAGAGGCCGGGGTCGAAGCGGGGTCGAGCAACTGGCCGGTCCGCAGCATGAAGCGAAGTCTGCAGCGTCGTGAAGACTTCCCGCCTTTGGCGGGGCAAGAGGGTGCCGAGCCTGTGTGGATTTGGCGAAGGCCATGGAAGCCGCCTGGGTTCTTGGAGCGGGCGGTGATGGACCCTCCGGCGTAGGGGACGTGGAACGGTCAGAAGGGTGGCGAGGGAACTGGAGGTGCGCCGGGATAAACCGGCATGGAGGAGGAGATGAAAGAGCTCTACATCGAAGGAGTAGCGAACCACGATGACCCCGAGTCATGCGTCGTCGTCCGCAAGGGCGGTGGCGAAGCGTTGACAGGGGCACGTATAGGCCGGGCTATTGAGCCGCGAAATCACCTTGTCCGGGGTGCCGACGCCGCCTCCAGATGCGGAAGGCAACACCTCCGGCAGCGCTATCGCAAGCTGCTGGAGGGCCCGCGCGGTCTGAGAACCCGAGCATGTACGGAACCTCCATGTGCGAGAACCGGGAGATCCCACGCTCGCCCGTGCCGCTGATCACGGGGCGGGGCGCTCAGGGAAGGCCAAGGCCGCATCCTGAGATGCACGAGCGCGGGAATTCAGACAGCCCCGTAGTACCGACGAGCTTGCCGAACAATGCCGGGCAACCGGCGGCGGAGGCGGGGGAGGGAAGGCACCCAGCCAAGGGGAACACGGACAGCGCAACACGTCCCGGACAGGAGCACCCAGTTCACCTTCTTCCTCAAGATCCCGACTGCCAACGCATCGAGCGCATCATGTGGACTACGCCCAGGTCGGAATCCGTAGGAGAAGCCGACAAAGTCCTCCTCGTAGACGGCGTTGAACACCTCGACGACGGCCCGCTGGAGAACCTTGTCCTCCAGACTGGCGATGCCGAGCGGCCGGAGCCGCCCGTCTGCCTTCGGGATGTATGCCCTGCGAGACGGCCTTGCCTGGTAGGCACCGCTGTGGACCCGTTGGAGCAGTCCCCGGAGGTTTTCCTCC
>PMLV01000178.1 GCA_003160635.1 Acidimicrobiaceae bacterium
CGCGGTCAATCGGCGGACGACCTGACGAGCGACGGGCATACGTCCAGCGTCTCGCCACCAGCCGACGGTGCCACGCCAGCAACGTGCCCGGCGTTACTCCGAAAGTGCCCCACTGCGAACAAGGAAGCAGGCGGCTCAGGGGGGCCAGCAGCGCACGATCCGGGCCGGCAGGCGGGTCGTCCCATCTGGCGTCGAAGTATTGCGACTTCGTGGCGGAGAGCGAGCAATTCGATCCCGTTGGACCGTTCGGAGCGAAAGGACAGTACGAGCAACCGAAGCAGCTGCTGGACAGCGAGATAGACGAAGGCCCACAGCTGCCCACGTGACCGCTGCCCTCGCATCGGGTCGACGGTAGTCGAGACAAACGATCCATTGCGGAGTCCCTGCTGGAGGGGGTGATCGCATTTTCGGACAGTACGGGCCATTCCTCGATCGAGCGACGGGAGCTGCTCGCCGAGGGCGGGTGTCATGAGCCACGCCCTTACCGCGGATGCTGCGTCGAGCGCCACGGCACAAGGCTACGGCTGGGGTGTGACGTGGCGCGGATTGTGCGGTTAGTCGTCGAGCTCGGGCGCCTACGGTCTCGTCAACGATCTGACCACAGCTGTCAGCCATTGATGGTGTCGGCTCCAGGATGGCTGGGAGTGGCCACATCTTCGAACGTGTGGTCCAGCTTGACGTGTGCATTGCTGATGAACCGGCCCACGGCCGTATGGGGGGGGTGAGGATGCTCGGAGGCACTCCGGAATGCGTGGGCAATATCTTCGGCCAGTTGACGGCGGTCTTCAGGCCCGAGAGATCCCATGAGTGCCGCTATTTGGCGGTCCTCACCCAGTAGGAGCGCCCGCAGCCTGTGCACGACATCTTCGAGGGTGTCCTCAAAGCCTTGACCGTCCGAGGCGTGCACGTTGCGGGGGTCAATCCCCATCGTCCGTTCGTGGATGACCGTCATCGCTTCTCGGAGCTGATCGCGTTCTCGGCCGAGTTCCTCGAGCACAGCGGGAGCCGATATGTCCAAGCGTACAAACAGGGCTCGTTCGATCGTATCCTCGTAGCGCGAAACAGATCTCACCAGTTCGCTCGCAAGGTCCGCACGCTCGACCAGGTCATCGGTGACGTCCAGCCTGCTGACGATCCGATCAATACGCAAGCGCTCGTCGTACAAGGGCCCAAAATCGGCCGACGCCTCTTTCTCGCTCATCCAAGCGGCTTGTGAACCCTCATCCTTCGGTTTTTCTGGCTGCATTGTCGACTCCGTTTCTCCTTATCTTACCTACCCACTCGCCACGAGCGCATTGGTGCCGACATTGACGAAGGCGAGTCCGTGGCCCCCTCACGGGCTTCTTTGTCAGTCCGTGCCGCTGCTTTCCGATGATCTATTCGGACCAGCTGCAGGCGACCCACTGCTACGAGCCCGCGCCATGGCGAGGACGGTGGAAGGACGCCAAGGGGAAGATGCACCTGGTGTGGGCACGCGAGAGGACGCCGGTGCGCTTCAGGGGGCGATTGCGGCTCAAAAATGGCGTGGTTAGCGGTCTAAGGCGATCGCGTTATCGAGGTATCTGATCCGAACGACGCTTGAGTCGTCGTTTTTTTAGTGCGGGAACAAGGTTCTTCCTTGTACCTCCTCGCAGCGCCTGTTTCACTGCCACGCAAGCCTTTCCGGAGTCGATTCGCTCGAACCATTCGATGTGCTTGCCAAGACTAATCGCCACTACGGAACCGTGACAGATCTTCTGGCACCGCACGAGACGAACGTCAGCCTCCTTGGTGAGCGATCTGAGCAAAGACTTATGCGCACAAGCTCGTGAGCACTTGGAGCCGTGGCATATGTAGGCGATCGGCTTGGTCACGGGCACACGTTATCGCTCGCACTCAATCGAAAGGCCCCGGCCATTGTCACCCCCCTACGGCCTCAGATGCCTTCCCCACCACCAACGCACCCGATCTCGACGTTGGCCGTGGCATAGGTGAGACATTCGGCCCGCACCGAGCAGCCGGCACAGACGGAGCGAGCCAGGAGAGATTTGGTGCTCGGTTCATCACAACGATCAGTCACCAAGCGCGGCTTGGAGATCCCGGACATGCTCCTGAGTCTGTTGTAGAAGCGGACGCAGTGCCTCTGCGACATCGGCGAGATTCAGTTCGTTCGCTTGGGTAAACCGCAGGCGGTAGCGCTCCAGCTGGTTGGTCTCCAAGCGCAGGTCTGCCTTCAAAGCGAGGCGGCTGTCACTCGCCCGCTCTACCGCAGGCACGGTCGTCGCCGGTTCCCCTCCCAAGAAGGACACCTGCTCGGCCAAGACCTGCGCGTGGGACAACTCTTGGCCGAGGTGCAGTTTCAGTTCGTCAATGACGCCTAGGAACTCAACTCCGGTAATCGTCGCAATGTGATTGATGTATTGAACGATCGACTGGTACTCGGTCCCGAGGTCTTCATTGAGTAGCGCTACAAATCTCTCGACGTCCAGTTCTTCTGCTTGGGTCATGCACGTAGTCATACCCGGAAACCTGTTTTCCTACACTGCGGGGCACTCTGGGCCACTTTTTCAGATCCATTCAGGTCTGCGCTTGTCAGGCGTACTACTCGTCGGAACCCGCCCACGTTGATGGCGGATCGCTCGAGCTCTGTTCGCCCGGAGCGCTTCCTACGGATGGTTCCTCGAGGCGAAATCCGACCTTCATCGTGACCTGGTAGTGGCAGACCTGCTCCTTCGATGGCGACGGGGCTTCCGGTGGAGCGTCTTCGCCCGGCTCTTCCCAGGTACTACTCATCTGAACCCGCCCAAGTTGATGGCGGATCGCTTGAGGGGAAGGTTGCTTCGATGCCCGCGTCGATCTCAGACTCGCTCTGGTCGATTGGGCCAGTAGGGCCTCCCGGCACGTCGGGGTCCAGGGGCTCTGGCTCGGGCTCGATGGGTGTGGGGTCTGGAATGGTCATGACTTGCCACTACCCNNGGCCCACTTCTCGATCGCTTCGCTCTTCTTGCCGGTGCTGTTCCCGAACCGCTGTTGCGCTGCCTGCCTCGTGACCCCCAGTGCACTCCCGATCGCCTCCCAGCTGATGCCGGACTCACGAGCTTCCTTGACCAGCTCGCGGAGGTGGATGTCGGCATCTCGGTTTTGGCGGTCAGCGTCGGCGATCCGTGCCAGCCGCTGTTCAGGAGTCGGGGCTTGCCCCATGTGTCAAGTATATATTGACATTGGGGCCACCAATTGATGCATCATTTGATCCCGACCTCGCCGGTCAGCTGAGTGATGAGCCCATCCACAAGGGAACGCACGAGAGGGGGAAACCCGAGTCCTCCCTCTCGTCGCGTCGCTGGTCTCAGAACGTGACGCTTCGCCGTTCAAGATCGGCCCCAGAAATACCCATCTGTAAGTGACACCGGCGACGGGCGTCCTTCGGGGCGCTCTGTCGCGTCGGGGGCCATGGCAAGCCCGTCAATGTGGTGCGATAGCACCGCTCGTCATTACGAAGTAGACCGTTGAAAGCGCCCTCACTGCGAGCGGTCAGCCCTCCCTCCCATCGTTCATTACTGACTAGGGGCGACCCCCTACGACGACAGGCGCCTTCCCCCCCGAGGGCGCTTCGTCGCGTCAGGGGTCCGATCTCAAACGAGTTTCAAGCTCGGCCAGCTTCGAGGTCAGTTCGATCAGGTTGTCCGAAAAATCGATGAGCGCCTGGTGAATGACGGTGATGTCGTTGGGATACAACTGCGACTTGCCATTCAACACACGCAGGCTGCTCTTGAATCATTTGGGGGTCCTTGACCGTCATCGCACCGTCGGAGCAGCGGCCGTCAAGGGCTAGCTAAAGCCAGAGAAGGCTGGCAGCGAGAAGCGCCAAACCCGCAGAAATGAGCACGGCGTAGTAGGTGCGTGTCATCACCGCGGCCACCGCGGCCACGATGAACACGATGAGTGCAATAAGTGCAAATACCTGCTCGGTATTGGCACTTGGGGTAACGATGGTGGCAATGCTGGCGAGGTTCATTTGGCTGTTTTAGTTCACTTCCGATTCCGATGCGCGGATGCTGGTCGTGATTCAAATCCCAGGTAGGCGCGCTCTGTCGCGTCAGGAGGGCAATCGCCCGGCGATCCGAACGAGGCGCCACCCGTCGGGGGTATATCGCACGACGAACTCCACCTGATGAGGTGGAACGGCGGGCTCGTCGATGACCACGGGACCATCGGCGCCCTCCATGAACACGTAGAGCACTGGTCGCCCTCACCGGTCACTCTTTGGCGTGCATATACCAGCCAATCGAGCCGCAGTAGGTCAGCGAGATTGGAGTCGGTACAATCCCGGCTTGGCACAGCTCGCCGAGCTTGGCGGTGAAGTCGGATGTGTCGGCCCGCAGTACCGCTACGACGTCGGCGATGCCCATCAGCGGGGCGGGTGGAAGTCTGCCGGGATGTAGACGTACTCAGAGGCTTCGTGTTGCTCAGCCACCGGCTGAGCGCGAGTGATGGCCGTGCCATCTCCGGCCAGCACCAGCGCGAGACGGGCCCGACGCTGGAGCTGACTGACACGGGCCGTCTTCGATCGCGTCGGTTGCGCAGTTGGAGCGCCTGGAATGAACTCGCAACGGTCCTCGATGATTCTGATGATTCCCGGCGGCAAGTCCTTCAGCGCCGCCATGATGATCGAACTACGCGAACCGCTCCCGTGGGCGATGTTTCGCTCAAGGCTTCGCATCTCGTCGCTAAATGCCGTTTCGCTCCTCTCGAGCGACCCGGCCAGGGCACTGACGACACCAGAAGCCAGTACCCGGCCGGGACGAAAGTATGTCGGACTACGAGTTCGCCAAAAGTCGAAAACCGTTTTCGTCGACGACGTCGTGGCCGTGGCGAGCGGTTGCAAACCACCCGCGTTCTCCGTTTGGGCGACCTGTGACTTGGTCAAAAAGATTTTGTATCAATTCGACCTGCATCCCGGCCCTTTGGACCACCAGGAATCGGCTGAAGTCCCCAACGACAGCGTAATTTTCAGCACCCGTAGTCCCCGTGAAACCAGGGGCATGGTCGCTGACCACGACCGGGCGACCCGTCAGGTTCTCTGTACCGTCGGCAAGGAGGTTCACGGTGAAGTCCGACAGGGCCACGCCGTTACCGAAGGCTCGCACCTTGGACATGACTCCGGGGCTCATGACCCATGTGGCACGCGGGCGATAGCGTTCCGGCAACGATGCCCAAGCCGTGCGCACATCGACCGCACCAGTGGTCGTCACGACCACATGAACCGGGTTCGTCGTGTTGTTCGTCAGACTGGTGAAGATTCCCGTCGGGCAGCCAACGAGTACGAGCAGCGGATCGGCAGCTATGACCTGTTGGGTCCAAATACGCGATGCGCCGATTGACCTGCGGCTTCTCGGGAAGAGGCGGCGCGGTGGCACCAAAGGTAGGCGCCTCGACGA
>PMLV01000155.1 GCA_003160635.1 Acidimicrobiaceae bacterium
CAAGTATCAAGCTGGTCAGTGGGCAGCCTCACGCTGAGGTCGCAGGCAGTCCTCAGCACCTCGCTGCCCAAGCTCGACGCGAGTCAGCCCTTGGACGGGGTGATCGGCTCGGACGTGCTCAGTCGGTTCGGTGCTGTCCGTATCGACTATCGAAGGCAGACGATGAGCCTGGGCGGTCGCGAAAGCCTGTCTCCGACAAACAACAGTGCCCCCCGAGGGCGCGCATCGATTCCAGCGCAGTTCCTCAAAGGGGTGCACGTCGATACCGCCCTCACGGTCGTGACCCAAAAGGGCGCAGTAGGGATATATGCGCCGGTCAGATTTGACGGTGCCGAGTCGCAGCTCTTCATTGTGGACACCGGCGCGGAAATCTCAATGGTGTCACCACTACTCGCGCACACACTTCATCTGGTGACCTCACATCAGAAAGTCACCCTCTCAGCAACAATCGGGTGCCCGGTGGACCTGACCGAAGTGCAAAGCNNNNGGATGAGCGCCCGAACACCCCATCTCTCCGTACGTGGTTACTGACAAGGCGACTCTTCAACCTGCGCGTAACGACGGTTATCGCGTCCTTGCGAGGTAGGCCGACGTGGGTCAGTCGGGCGTCCCATTGAGCGAACGATCAGCGCACCCCCGGATCCACCCAGTCCTGGCGTGCGACCGTTACCGAAAGACGATCGGTACACGGAATGGCAGGCCACCGGGATGGGCACCCGGCTGGCGAAAATTGCCTGCTGCAGGCACATCAGGGATACTCCTCAAAAGTGCGTGGCGATCAACGTCGCGCCGAGAGGTATCACTCCGTCAGCAGCATCCTCAACGCAGTGATGATCACGCCATGAGGGTTGGTGACCCAGCCTGAAGGCTCATTTGGCCGAAGCGATGACCTTCTGGGGTTTCGTACGCGATTCCTGGTGGGAGGCGGGACGAATAGCCAAGCGTAAGACCCGTAGATTCGTGACGGATTCTTCGGACTGCCGGCCATGTAGAGATATGTGGACCCGAAACCAGACAGGAGTCGGATGAGACTCCGAAGAACCGAGAACGCAACAGAACCATTCGCGCGGTTCTTTGAAAGCCACTATCGAGACATCGCCGGGTACGTCTCGAGGCGGGTCCCCACAGCAGATGTAGATGACGTGGTGGCGCAAGTGTTCACCGTCGCTTGGCGACGATTCTCTTCCGTCCCTTCCCCTCCTGAAGACCGGCTCTACCTCTTCGGGGTTGCTCGCCGTTGCGTTGCCGACGCGAGACGAAGCGACGATCGCCAGCTACGGCTGCACGCACAGCTCGTCGAAGCGAGTCCTCGAATTCTCAACTCGCCGGTGACTGATTCCCGATATGACCTCGTCCTCGAAGCAATGAGTCGCCTTTCTGAATTCGACCAAGAAGCCCTCCACCTCATCCTGTGGGACAACCTCAAGCACGAAGAGGCCGCGGTGGTCATGGAGTGTTCCGTCGCCGCCTTCGAATCCCGCTACCGCCGCGCACGTAATGCCGTTCGAGAAGTAGTCAACGCAGCTTCAACCCGTCCAGCAACCATCACACTCACCAAGTGAACAAGGAGAACTCCCGTGACCATTGAGACCCTCATCGCCGAGGCAAACCCCGTCGTAATCAGCTCCATCGAGGGCCCGGACTCTGCTCGAGCCCGACAGATTCTTCACGAGGTAGTTTCAGCACCACGTAATAGCAATCGTTCAAGAATCAGTCTGGTCGCCTCCGGCGTAGCTGCTGTCGGCATCGCCGTTGCGCTAGTGACGCAAGTTGTTCCCGACGGAGCAGGCAATCCCAGTTCAGCCGCAGCTGCCGAACTGACCCACTTGGCTTCAACAGCGTCTGCACTCCCGTCAATCTCGGCTCCACAAGCAGGGCAGTTCCAATACACGGAATCCGTCGGGGCAAGCACGGACACCTATGGCGACACGCCTGTTTTTAACGTTGACGTACAGACTCACCGTCAGATTTGGGTTGGCCCTGATGGGTCCGGCCGCATCTTGGAGACGGCTTCCAACCCGACCTTCCCCACCGCACAGGACCGAGCAAACTGGTTGGCTCAGGGGAGTCCACCTCTCACCACCGAGCCTGTCGACCAGACCTTTGGTCCAGGTGGCCTTACGGATGGACCGGTGAACCTCTGGACGCTCCCCACCGACCCCACCACATTGGCGAACTGGGTCTCTAGCCGTCGCATCGAAGGAGGCCCCTCTGGCCCTCAGGAGGACTTCGTACAGGTGGGAGACCTTCTCCGAGAGACGGACGCTCCACCAGCCCTTCGCTCTGCCCTCTTCCAGGTTGCTTCGCACATCCCTGGAGTCCAACTCGAAGGAACAGTGAAGACGCAGACCGGACAGTCGGGCGTGGCTGTTGCTTATGTCGAGAAGGGCGGCTCAGGTCAGCAGACCCTCGACGAGCTCATCTTCGACCCAACGTCCAGCGCCCTTATCGGCACCCAGGATGTATTGGTGAATCCGGCAACCGGCTCGTCCACGATTGAGACCTGGACGTCCTACTTGGCTAGCAAGGTGATGAACTCCACGCAGGGTGCCTCGTGAGGGGATGAGTGCATCTCGGCAAGTGAACCTCGCGGCCGGTCTCGTGACGCCTGTAATGCTGTCTTTCGCGAGCAGAGGCAATGCGCCACTATGCGGCCACCGCCGCAAAACGATTCCCGGAAGGCGAACGGTCAGCGGTGAACTTTGATGGTCCGCACTTCATCATGGGATTCCCGCAGGCGGATCCCCTTGCGGCCACTGCCGTTCCGCCTTCGACGGGGCCGATCTCAGTGTGACTGGATCGTAGGGCGTCGTTATAGACCATTCTCGCCGCATCTCGGGCCAACCCAAGAAAACGGTCAAGGGCCGCCGGTTGTCCTTTCTGAGGCCCACAAAATTCAGATCGCTTACCAACCACAAAGGGCAAGATAGGGCGCCCGTCGGACGCCGTATCTTGCCTTGCATTTGGCGCTTGTATCAGAAGGTATACCAACCCACGAGCTGACCCCAGGTGTTGATGGTTCCACGATAGCCACCCGAGAAGCATCCGATTCCCCACGGTCCGATGCATTCGTTGGTGTTGAAGCCAAACGTCAGATTGGACGCGCCACCACCTGTAGCTCCACACCATGTAATGGTGATGCCATACCCACTCGGAGTGCAGTAGACAGGGCCAACGCTGTAGACGTCCGAACCGTTGTCTTTGTACTCAGCTTGGAGCGTTACATGCGAAAGACCATTGCCAACGCTGATACTTGCGGAGTACCAATGGTAGCTGTAGGCCGGTGCCGCAGAGGCAGGCGTTGCTGTTATTCCTAGCGACAGCAGAGCACCTATCCCGACGACGGTCAGCCCGAGGCGAGCAACTGCTCGGCGGAGCCCGCTCGATGCGTGGCCGCAAATGCGCCCGTTCTTCACGATGGATCCTTCTGTCTGGTTCATGACTGCCCCTTTCTCTTGACGGCCCTCGCGACCGGTCTTTCAAGATTTTGAGAAGTCTTCGGTCGCGGAGATAGGGGGAGAGCTCCCCTTGCAGAATCTCTCCGCTTAGACAAGGCTGTTTGCGCTGGTCAAGCGGGTTTGCAAGACCGCCCTTCGCAGGGAGAACATTGGCGTGTCGACGGCGACGGTGCTGATTGGAGACGAGGAGTTCCACGTGACGCCCGATCAGCCGTTCGTCTTCGGACGGGCCGACCGGGACGGCGTGGTCGGCCTGGATGCCTCCGACATGGGCATCTC
>PMLV01000108.1:0-10304 GCA_003160635.1 Acidimicrobiaceae bacterium
GCGGACTTTCTCGTGGCCACGGACAATCACAACGATCGACGATGTAGCTTAAGTATGTAGCTAAAGGGATGAACGGCCTCGACCTTGCACGAACCAACCAGAACGGAAAGACCTGTTCAACTGGCCTGATGCGAACTGCTTGGAACTGCCAAGAACCGAGTCGGGCTGCATGACGCGCAAGGGGTCACAGGTTCGAGTCCTGTACGGCCCACGCAAATCCCCTGGTGAAGGGTGTATTGGGCGCAAGGGGTTGGCCCAAGAGTTTTGGGTCTACTGCAGCCACGGGAATTGCGACGTGGCTACGGCTACTACGGGATGCGCACCGAATGGGCCCGATCGCGACGGAACGGTGAGAGCTCCGTCCACGCTCGGGACGCAGTCCCTGGCGGCGTTTCACCAGCGCATCGGGGTAGAACACTTCTTCGATGGTTCGATCGGGCCTGAAGCCTTTATCAACCCGAAGGGCTTCAAGCGGGCGGTCCGGTTGGCCGCAGCCCGCCTAACAAAACATGAGGAGTACGGAAGGCGAGGATGACTACCCCACGCATCACCACAGGAAGCGATTCGCTCAAGAAGCGGCTCCGCGATCCTGCGATTCGCCAGCCGTGGGAACGCACGGCATTGGCACGAGCTGTTGCGCTCCGTCTTGTTGAATACCGGGCAGACAATGGCCTCTCACAAAGCGCACTGGCCCGGAAGATCCAGATGCGGCAACCCGCCATCGCACGACTGGAAGCAGGCGATCACAATCCCAGCGTGGACGCGCTCATACGGCTCTCCCAAGGGCTCGGCATCGACTTTTACATCGACATCACCCCTGAGCACGTCGAGGTTCAGCTGACGGCATAGGAACGGACAGTGAGCGGAGCCAATATAAGGAAGGAGCCAGCCGACACGTGATGGAGGGCCTCGAGCCAATGACGTAGTGGCGCCCTACTCGGCGGGCAAGTTGAAGAGCCAGCGAGCAGCACGAAGCAACTCGGACCGCGAGGTGTCGAGCTTCGTCACCAGCGGATGGTGCGGCCGTCAGCCGGTTAGGCCGGCTAGCGGCGAGGATCAGCAGGCCGGTGCCTTTGGGGGCTGCGCTATGCAGAAGAACCGGCAATGCTCCAGGTCACGCCGAAGGAGCACAGCCTCGATCTGGACCTTCAATGTTCCCGATTGACATCTGATCCGCAACACGTCACGTTGCCCATATGCGCGTGCTCATCACGCAATGTCGAGCAGCGGGAGAGGCACGGACATCTCGAACGAGAAGTTGTCCTTTCCGACCAAGCGCTCAAGCGTTCGGAGGTTCCGAGCGGCATCGTCATACGGGCCCTCGACATAGAACGGCTTTCCATCCTTGCCGAACCTGATTGCACTCGGGCCCTGAAGTGGTTCGATATGACCAGCGGCAGCCCAGAGATCGCGGTGGGGCTCAAATCCCAACCCGCGTGCATACTCGACAGCACCCCAGACCAGGTGTCGCACCAGTTCGATCGGTGCTTGGACGGGATCGGCGTCGAAAGCGGCGAAGAACCTCTCCCTGAATTCTGGGAGTCGTCGGTCGTTCATCAGCCGGGGCCCGAGAGCGTTCTTGACCCCGAGGCACCAGGTGTCGACCAGGTACCCGCATACTGACACCCTTCCGGGGCGATCGCGGCGAGCCACCAGGGCACCCACGATTCCACCGCGCCCTGGTCCGCAATCGTCCGGTACGGGCCAATCACCGAACTCCTCCACGCCGAGCCCAATATGCCACCCCGGGCTTATCCAGCACCCGAGAACCGAAAGTACAGGGGCATCCGCCGAAGACTCTCTGGCGATCTGTCGGATCACAGGCGAAACCATTGCTGGAGGGAGTCCGAGGGCTCGGGCGATTTCCTTGGGAGAACGACCCTCCCCGCGCAGTTGGCGGACCCGCTCCAGAAGTTGGGCATCTGTCATGAAACCTTCGTACCATTTACACAACTTGGGATGGTGGATGCTTATCGAAACGTCGGTCCGAGTGAAGTCCCTAGTCGAGAAGACACGGGCGGAGTTGGCCACATTGGTTTCATCCCCAGAGTGCGCAGAGAGGTATGGCGCAAATGCGGCCGCCGAGAGTGGGTAGATCCCCGTCCCGCTGGGCGGACCGCACCCGCGGTCATCCCGTGACTTAATTCGTTGCGAAGCCATGAGAGATGTCCGGTGTCCTCTGCCGTGGGCAAGGAATGTCACATCCACCAAGGGCAGTCCACAGACCCAAAGTGGGACTCCGAAGGCATCAAGCCGGCGTCCACGGGAGAAGGGCCCGATGCAGCAATGAGAAGCGCACGCGCTCTTGCTCCAAACGGATGCTCGGTCCGTGCAGTCCCTCTACGAGGTCACGGTAAAGCGAAGCCTCGTCGGCGGCGAGGTACGGAAGGGCCCGGCTGGTCGGGGTCGGTTCGAGGACCCACTGCTCGGTGTGGGCGAGAAGAGTGTCGGCGTCCATGAGCATCGACCGGACGGATTCGAAACGACCTCGAAGCCGGTTGAGGATGTCGAAGCCGTGAGTGTCGATGTCGCCCCAGTAGACGATCTCCTTGCCATGGAGCCACGGCAAGTCCTCAAGTGCGGTCAAAGCGAATCCGGAACCGAAAACGACGATTGCGTTAGCCACGTCAGGGAACGCCAAGTAGGTCACCTCGTTTTCCACCACGAAGACTGTGGTGACATCGGGCGCCAGTTTGGCCAGTTCATCGGTCCGAAGTGTCAGCTCGGTGACGCCCGATGAAAAGCCCGACACGTTTCGGCCGAGCAGCCGGAACCGGGTGTACCCCGGTTTGGAGAGGAAACCGAAACGACGGGTGAAGTCGGCTCGGGGCCAGGATCGGTCGATCCGATCGGGTGGCAGGACAGCGGTCAGCAGCTCGTCCAGCAGTTTCTGGTGCCCCTCCACGAATTTCGTGTTCACGCCAGCGACGTCTATCTGACGCAGGTAGAGGCCACAGTTCTCACGGGACGTGATCCACTCCACGGTGGTCAGCGCCTTGTCCCAGACGTCCCGGTAGCCCAGAGCGACCAGTGGATGGCCGGCGACCCAGGGCGAGGCTGACGGGATCCGGTCCCGGGTCTGCACCAGGAGGCTGTCGAGGGCCCGTACCTCCTCCGTCCGGTCCAACAGTTCGCACAGCTGATCGAACGAGTCGATCCGCATCCGGGCCGGTATCCGGTTGACGCCCAGGTTGCGGCCCCGGAGCGTCCGGTACTCGATGGAGAATCGCTCTGACCCTGGGCGGCCGGCACCGGCATCCCGTTCGAATTCGGCGGCCCACTTCCGGGCCTCGTCGAAGTGGTCCAAGAGGTCTCCCGCACTGGGACCATTAACCGGGAGGGTGATCGACTCCCATCGCGCCCTGGCGGCGTAAGCCCGCAGGTACCGGCCGGTGTTCCACCGCTTCTGCAGCGTCGATACCAGTTGCTCGACATCGGTCCACGCCCGAGTCGATGATCTCACGCCCCCACGCCGCGCGTCGCTGGCGCGGGCTCCGGCTCACCACCGTCGCGGTCGAGGCGGCGCCGATGGTACTCGGCGATGGTGAGGGACTGCAGCCGGGAATAGTTGCCATTTGGGTTGTCGACGAAACCGACCGCCGCCACGTGTGGTTCGATCACGTGGATCTTCTGCAGGGGCGTTACGATCAAGAGCTGCAGCCCGAGCCGGGTAAACAGACTGAGCGCGTAGCGGGTCGACACCTCCGAACCGCGGCTGAACGCCTCGTCTATCACCACGAAGCAGAACGCCTTGGAACGCTCCGCCCCCCAGTCCAGCTTGAACTGGTACGCCAGTGACGCGGCCAGAATCGTGTACGCCAGCTTCTCCTTTTGACCACCCGACTTCCCGGCCGAGTCGGTGTAGTGCTCGTGCTCGCGGTCGTCGTCGCGCCAGCGCTCGGAGGCGGAGAACACGAACCACTGGCGCACATCAGTGACTCTGCGGGTCCAGTTACGATCCAGGTCGGTCATGCCTTCACGGCCCTTGAACCGGTCGATTATCCGCTTGACTTGTAGGAACTTCTGCTCCGAGTACTGCTCGCTCTGGCCGCCGCCGACCACGTCGTCGGTGCAGGCCCGCAGCTCGGAGCGGAACTCCCTGACGTCGGTGTTGGGGGTGTGGTCGGGAACGAGGTGGATGTACCGGCCGTCGTTGTAGTCGATGTCCACCAGCGAGCGGTTGATGGTCGCGATCCGGTCCCGGATGAGTTTCTCCTGCTTGTTGAGCTGGGCGGAGAACCCCGCGATGTCCCGGATGGTGTTCTGGTTGAGGTAGTCCTTGAACTCCTGCTCGAATCGGGGCAGGTCGTCTTCGGTCACACGCTGGTGGAGCTGGCGGTACTCCGACCCGGATTCGACGGAGACGTCGAGCTCCGACGTCTCCTGCGGATACCTGGTCCGAAACTCGCCCATCAGGGCGATGATCCGCTGCCCGGCGCGATTCTGGCTCGATAGCGCTTTCGACTGCTCCTGGCGGAGGGTCGAGTCAACGGCCTGATGAGTGTCGGCGATGGCCTCCGTGTCGGTGACCATTTGACTCAGCTGTGACGGCACCAGCACTTCAATCGACTCGAACGTCTCTGCGGCAATTTCGTCCGCTCGTGGGTCGGAGAGAATCCGGTCGACTCGGGCCAGCTCCGCCTCGGCCGACCGCTGCTGCGACTCGGCACCGCCCTTTTGCTGCTGCAGAGCCTCCAGCACCTTGTCGCAGTCGCCGATCTGCTTCTTGGCCCGCTCCATCTCCTCGGTGAGGGCCGCCAGCTCGCTGGACGCTGCCAGGATTCGCTCCCTCTCTTCGCCCAAGTCGGCGATCTTGTTGACCAGCGCTTCCCAGTCCAGGTCTTCCCAGTTCATGTAACCGTCAAGGCGGGCGAGCGACTGGAGCCGACCTGATACGGCGGAGTCGGTCCTTTTCAACTCTTCGACCGTTGCCGATAGCCCGGACTGGCGATGGTGGAGTGCTTTGGCATGCTCGATCATGGCGTCGATCTTCTGCTGGTTGCTCCAACCGAGTACGTACTCCCGGCGGTCGTCGATCCGATGGCGGTCGTCCTTCTCGTGGCGCTGTCGGTCCTTGATCTGTCCGGTCCGGGTAACCGCCTTGGCCGCGGCGCGGAAGTCGGCGATGGTGTCGACGCAGGCGTGGTTGGCTCGTCGGCCCAGCTCGGCTGACAGCCAGGTCTCCAACCCCGAGCCGGCCTTGATCTCGAGCATGTCCGAGAGCAGCGGATGGCCCGCGCGGCGGTCCGGTGCGGCTGCGGCTGCCGTCACCGCTGGCACCCGGTAGTAGACGATGCGAGCTCCGAGGTGATGATCGTCGATCCAGGAGGCGACCGCCTCGTAGTGCCGGTTGGGGACCAGCAGTGAGAGGGCGAAGCTGTGTAGCACCCGTTCGGCGGCGCCCTCCCAAGCGGAGGCGTCCGTCCGCACCTGAATCAGCTCACCGGCGAAGGGGAGCTCGTCGGGGTCGATGTCAAGGTCGGCGCACAGCCCGACCCGCAGCTCCAGGCTGCTGCTGGGTAGATTCGTGGGGCGGGACTGGAGGCTGCGGAGCTCGGCGTTGATCGCCTTGGCGTCCTCGTCGATCTTGCGCAGGTCAATCCGACGGTCGGTGAGATGGTTCTGGACCTCCGCTTGCTCCTGCTCGAGCTCGGCTCGGCGCGCCGCCGTCAGCTCCTTGGCGGCGGCGAACTGCACGGCACTGCCGACCTTGTCGAGACCCGACCCCTCCAACGACTGGTTGAACAGCTGGAGCTTCTCCTGGCGGCGGGGCTTCTCCCTCTCGTGGCGCTCAATCTCGTCTGCGATGGCCGTCAAGCGGTCTCCGCCGTTGCCGGCGATCTGGATGTTGAGGTTGGTCTCGTTGGTGCGCAGCGCTCCCAGCCTCGAGGTCTGCGCTGCCAGTTCGGCGTCGATCTCCAGAAGCTGGGTCGTGAGCTCTTCGATCCGGCGGCCGTACAGCGAGCGGGTGCGCTTGGCGAAATAGTAGGGCAAGGCCTCCTGCTGGCGCCCAATCCTGGCGAGCCGCTCAGTCAGCTCGTCGAAGGAGTCGAGGGTGGCGATGATTGGCTCCAAGAGCTCGAGCTGGTTGCGGGCACGCACCACGGCCTCGTGGGCCCGGGTGAGGTTCTCGAAGTGCTCGACGAGGGAGTCGATCTGGGCCTTGGTATCGAAGGGCTCGAGCATGTGGCTGCGTACGAAGTCGTTGAGGTTGTCCACCGCCTTCATCGAGACGGTCTGGTGGAACAGCTCCATGGCCTGTTCGGACTCGATGCCGAGTCGACGCCGGAAGTCCTTGCCGTAGTCGGGGAAGGTGTCGTAGGTCCGCGCCCCGATATCGCGTAGGCGGCGCTTCAAGCCGGTGAGCTCCGACCCGAAGTCGGAGAAGTTGGCGCTGATGGACAGGGCGCTGTCGGCCACCACGAAGAACCGTTCCGGCTGGCCCTGGCCGGCATCCCGGGCCCGGAACACCTGGGCCAGGGTGACTGTGGTGCCGTAGTCGACGTTGGTGAATATGCCGAGAATCACGGAGAAATGGCGGGTGTCGCGCAGGCCCACCGGGCGTGACGCTCCGGTGGTCTCGTTTCGCTCGGACTTGTAGTGCCCTTCCACGTAGGACCGCAAGTCCCGCTCACGCGTTTCTGCGCCGGCCGCTCGGTTGTAGGAGATCTTGTGGGCGGGTAGCACCAGTGTGGTGATGGCGTCGACCAGGGTGGACTTGCCGGATCCGATGTCGCCGGTCAGGAGAGCGTTGCGGCTGCCGATATCGAAGGCCCAAACGTTCTTGTCGAACGTGCCCCAGTTGTACACCTCCAGCCGTTGCAGGCGACAGCCCGGCAGGCGGTCGGGCAGGATGCCGTCGAGGTCCGTGAGGTTGAACAGCGTCGACGTCATGAGCCTTCGCCTCCCGAAGCGGCCAGCTCGACCACGTACTCGTCGAGGCGGGTGTCGAAGTCGGCCAGCCACTGTCCGTCGACGTACGCCTTGAGGATCCGGCGAACTTCGAAGAGATCCTCCTGGCCGCGCGGGCGGCGCAGGAACCCCATCTCCACCACCCGGTTGATATTGGTGTCGATGTTGTCCACCACGCGGGCCTCGTTGGTCGATGGGGGCAGATACAGCCGGAACATCTCCACGATCTGCTCCCGGGTCAGCATCAGCCTGGTCTCGGAACTGCTGGCATCGAACTCGGCCAGCCGCTTGCGCAACAAAGCCAGGAGGATGCTGGTGTGGAAGGCCAGGGACCGCCGAGCGACCAGCCGGGGTAACTCGACCGCGTCGTCATCGGCCGGGACACTCCGCAAGTAGGCGTACCCCTCGGACTCGTCCACCACTACTTGGAGACCCAGCACCGACACGTAGTCACTGACCTGGCCGCGCCGCTCCAGCAGGAGAGCCCAGGGCTTCTCGTGGGTGTCGCGGTAGACGGGGCCCTTCATTAGGTTGATGACTACGACCGACAGATCCGACGGGCCCAGCGGTTCTGCCATCTGTACGTCCGTCACGGCGTCTCCAACCGCTGGCGACTGAAGCTGACCCTCGGTAGCTCGGCGACACGCTCGATGTCCTCGGCGCTCCAAGCGATCTGTTCCCGTTGCTGATCATCGAAGACCACCGCTAGTCCTGGCTCGATCAGTGAGAGGTAGCCCACCAGCTCGGCCAGTCCCTGCTCGAGCGGGGCTCCAGACACAACGTCGCGCAGGCCAACCTGGTTCCGCGGTCCAAGCGTGTCCCAGACCCGGCGGAGCAAGTCGTCGCGGTCGATGTACATCTGGCTTACGAGGGCCGACGAGTCGAAATCGTCGGAACCCTCTTGCACCAGACCGCTGTCGATGGCGGTGACAGTGGGGTGGCGGTACATGGGCCGCTCGGTCGGTAGTCCGACCGACACAGAGGCATCGTCCATCTCCATGGTCACCGCTGGGTCGCGGAGGTCCCGGACCTTGAGGGCCTTGGCCTCAATACCACGCAGCAGGTCGAAGACCCGGCGGTTCTCCAGCCAGACCTGGTCGTCCAGAAACCGGCGTAGCTGCTCGGACAGTAGCCGGACTGTGGCCTGAGTCCGGTCGCTGGCGTCGATCCAGTCGAAATGGATGCGGGCCAACCGCTCGTCGTGGTCGGTTATCTCGCCGATCCCTTGCAGGCGCTCCAGCAGATCGGTGAGCTCCGCCTGGCGTTGATGGGAGAGCAAGAAGTCGTAAAATGCCTGGAAGCTCCGACCCTGATCGGATTCGGCGATGCTGTTACGGCTGCCAAGCGTCTCGTCGAGGAGGGCACCCTTCGACCCGCTCCATCCGGCGATCTGCTGACGCAGGTTACGGTCGAGGCGCCGGAAGTTCTCCTCCACCTCGCGGAAGTCCGACAGCAGCTCGCGGGCAGTGCGAGATAACTGTTGGTAGCGGTCGCGCTGGCTCACCGAGTCAAGCATCACCACCTCACCTCGCTCAACTCGGGCGATTTCCTCGTCGACATCCGCCCGGCGGCGCCGCAGCTCGACCAACCGGCGCTCCGGATCGTCCTCCGCGCCAAAGACCATCTGGCGGAGCAACTCGAAAATGGTGTTCAGCCGGGACTCTGTACCGATGAACTCCCTGGTGCGCAGGTCGCTCACCCATCGCAGCGCTTTCTCGACCGCGGGGACCACGTCGAATCGGGCCTCGTCGGAGCCGGACGGGTAGAACTTCCGTAGCCATCCCCGGTCCGGTGAAGCCCAATCGTCCAGATACTCAGATGCCGACTTGGGGAACCTCTCCTCGCCGAGGCGCTGATTCAATGCGTACAGCTCCTCGTCAAGCTCACTGACCAATACCGACGCGGCGACGTCCCCCGCGTTGAGTTCTACGAACACGCGCCCGAGGAAGCTCAGAACGAGTGCCGCGTTATTCGACCGCAGGAGTGCCCAAGCCGGGTGGTGCGTACGAAGCTGGTCTATCTCGTCATAGTTCATACTTGTCCTACCTCAGGGAACCAGGTGGAGATCGGATGCTCGTGCCGGAGAGACTATGACCCCGGTGTGACACCCGGAGGGACCAAATCGATCAAGCCTTTGTCGAACGGACAGGTCATGGCAGACACCGTCGAGGTCTCGCCGTTCGAACAAACCAGGTGGCTGCCAAGGTCACGTGTATTGCAACCACTCTGGCCACCCACCGAGGTGGTTGGCGGCGATCGGCTCCGGAGCCAGGCGAGCGCGCCAAGTGGCAGTGACACGGTGTGCCACAGCGTGTCACACCGTGGTACACTAGTCACGTGGCTGACCACTACACCTTGCGACTCGCACCGGGCACGAAAGAGCGACTCAACGAGCGAGCCCACCGGGTCCATCTGCCGGAACGGACCTTGGCGCAGCGTTATGTCGAGGAGGGGCTCCGACACGACATGCATCCGCTGATCCATTTTCTCGATGGTCCCAGCGGGCGACGCGCAAGTCTGATCGGCCGCGGGCTGGACGTTTGGGAGGTCATCGCCACTGTCCGAGACAACGACGGGTCGATCCCTCTGGCAGCGCAGTATCTGCAGGTCCCAGCGGGACTGGTGGAGGCTGCTGCGGGCTACTACGGCGAGTACCGCGACGAGATCGACATTGAGATCGAGAGCAACGAGTCCGAGTACGAACGGGGTCGCGCCGCAGCTGCCGCAGGTGAGCAAGCACTCCGTGTGTGAAGATTCTCCTGGACGAGCAGCTCTCGCCGCAGATCGCAGCGCTGTTGCGCGATGCGGGCTATGACGCTGTCGCCGTCGCCGAGCGTGTCGACCTTGTCGGGAGCATCGACTCGACCATCCTCGAGGTCGCGACGGGCGAAGGGCGCGCCGTAGTCACCAACAACATCAAGGATTTTCGACCCCTCGCCGCCGAACGGCTTGCGCAGGGACGGACGCACGGGGGCCTGATCTTGGTGCCCTCGACGCGGTCTCGTATTCGCGCTGCCATCACCATGCTCGCGGGAGCGATCGAGAAGGTGCTGCACGACCATCCTGACGGCCTGACGGGCAGCGAGCGATGGATCGGGCCGCTCCTGAACGAGTGATGGATCCACAGTTTGGGGCTCACCTCCGTGTCAGCGCCGCTTCAGCGGTTTTCGCCAGCCGGTCACGACTCAGCGCGAATTGACTGGGCAGCCGGCCGATTCGGCAGGGGTCAAGCTGCAGCCACGACTGTAGCCACGCCGCTGAACCACCGTGGTCGGTGCCGAACTGCAGTGGTTGGGTCATCCCAGGTCAGTGGTCGATCCTGGACGACAGCGGACCGCGCTGACTCCCCTAAGGGTGCATGACGCGTAAGGGGTCACAGGTTCGAGTCCTGT
>PMLV01000108.1:10321-25308 GCA_003160635.1 Acidimicrobiaceae bacterium
TGACGGAGGCCTTGTCGAGGGCACGCCAGGCCTGCATCGGCGGACAGCCCCGGCTGTTTCATAGAAGATCCGCACCACTTCGGCCGCCGTGGCGACGGGCACGGCCACGCTGGCCAGTACCGCGCGGGAGTGGTCGTCGATGAAGTTGATGATCTCGACCGGTTCGTCGTTTTCCAGGTGCCAGTGCGTCATATCGGACTGCCAGGTCTCATTGGGTAGGTCCGACTCGAAGCGCATCCAGCTCGAACGGGGACGCTTTTGGGGTTGCGGTGTGACCAGGCCGCGGCGCACCAGCACCTGGTGGATGGTGGACAGCGCCGGCACCACGCCGCCGCCTTTTGCCATGTGCCACGAGATCGTCCGCGCCCCGGCGTCAAGACCGTCATCGGCCAAGCGCTTGCGCCAGAGCACGATCTCGTCCTCGAGCGCCGAAGGCGTGAGGTTGGGGGGAACCTTGGGCCCGCGCTTACGCGGGGTCAGGGCTTCGACGCCGCCCGCTTGGTACAAGGCGACGTGGCGCTGCACCCAGGACTTCGAGCGCCCGGTCGCCGCTGCGACGGCCCGCGGTGAGCGGCCCTCGACGAGCACGGCGTTGACGCAGTACTTGGCCTGATCCACGGAACCACCTCAGAACGGGTGTCCCAGAATTGCTGACATTGGCCGGGCCAAAGCGTCCCCTACACACGATGTTCCTTGGTATGGGGCCGATGCCGATGACTCAAACGCGGACCGTTCCCCTTAGCGAGTCGGTTGCAACGTGCTTTTGTCACGACGGCGGATGAGACTCATCGCGATGTCTGAACATGACCACGGCTCTGACGGTCACCAACGCCACTCGCACGATCATGATGAAGAGCATTCGCATGACCACATCAGTGGGCTCGGCCATTTCCTGAGTGACCTCTTCGGAACCCATTCCCATGATGCGAAGGACTCGCTCGACCAAGCCCTCGAAGCGAGCCGGGATGGCATCCGGGCCGTGGCCCTCTCAGTCCTCATCTTGCTGCTCACCGCCGGCATTCAGGCCGTGGTTGTTGTGGCCAGCGGATCGGTCGCCCTGTTGGGGGACACCCTTCACAATGCCGCCGATGCGTTGACGGCATTACCCCTCTGGCTGGCCTTCCGGCTCGGTCGTCGAGCGCCAACCTCGAGGTTCACCTACGGCTACGGAAAGGCCGAAGACCTGGCCGGGGTCGCCGTCATTGTGCTCATTGCCGGATCAGCTGGGTTCGCCGGCTATGAAGCAATCAACCGGCTGATCCATCCCGAGCGGATCACCCATTTGGGTTTTGTGATGGCGGCGGCCGTAGTGGGCGCGGTCGGCAACGAAGTGGTGGCGCAGTACCGCATCAGGGTGGGCCGACGCATTGGTTCGGCTGCCTTGGAGGCCGACGGCATCCACGCCCGCACCGACGGCGTTACCTCTTTGCTCGTTCTGGTTGGCGCAGTGGCCGTGGCCGTCGGGGTGCGCTGGGCTGACCCGGTTGTCGGAGTACTCATCACGGCTGCCATCTTGGTGGTCGGCTATCAGGCTGTGCGTAGTGTCGGGCAACGCCTGCTCGACGCCGTGGACCCGGCCATTGTCGAGCGAATCTCAGAGACAGTTGGGGCAGTAGACGGCGTCGTTGCCGTCACAGAAGTCCGGGCCCGCTGGGCCGGCCACCGACTCTTGGCTCAAGTCCGGCTCAGCGTCGACGGGGCCTCGTCGGTCACGGCGGCACACGAGATTGCCGAAATGGCCCATCATGAGCTTCTGCACCACATCTCAAATCTCTCTGACGCCATTATCCACGTCGATCCATCGGGAGTTGGTTTCGACCCTCACGCGGCGACCGCTCACCATCATGACGTAGTCGGTGACGTCGAGAAGTGATCGCACGTCCTATCACCGGCCAGCGTCGCTTGCGGAACTGCAGCGTCAGCCTTGGAAGACTAAACTGCGCTTGAAGGGTGGATGGGCCGATTCGGCCAGCTACACCATGGCCGACCTCACCATGCTGCGAAAAGAACTCTTGATTGGGTACGTGGTCGCTGGCTTCTTGGCCACTTTGGTGCCTGTCCACGTCTGGAACACGGTGTTCCTCCATGGTCACGGATTCTGGACGAGTCTCGAAAACGCGATCGTCGGACCTTTCATTGCCATCATTAGCTTTGTCTGCTCAGTAGGCAATGTCCCCCTCGCCGCTGCGCTGTGGCACGGCGGCATTTCGTTCGGAGGCGTGATCTCTTTCATCTTCGCCGACTTGATCGCGTTCCCCTTGCTTCTCATCTACCGCCAGTTCTACGGCACTCGACTCATGCTGAGGATGTTGGTGATGTTCTGGGCTGTCATGGCGGCAGCGGGGCTCATCACCGAAGGCATCTTTCGGGTCACAGGCCTGGTGCCCAAGACTCGACCGACACAGATCGTGCCGGATCATTTCTCGTGGAACTACACGAGCTATCTCAATGCCATCTTTCTGGCCCTCTTTGCAGTCCTCTTTTGGGCCTATCGCAACCGGGTCCGTTTGGGCGGGGACGCTGGCTATGCGCTCGACCCCGTGTGCGGTATGCAGGTCCAAATTGCCAACACGCCGGCCACGGTCATGTACGAAGGCAAGCGGTTCTATTTTTGCTCGGATCGCTGTGCGGGGCGGTTCTCAGCTGACCCTGACCGCCACTCGCATCACCAACTTGACGCAGGGCATGAGGAACATAAACCGGCAGTCCACTGATCACCGGAATCACCCTGAGCACCCCAAGGAGGTAACGAGTTAGATGAGACAGGAACGCATCATCAAGCAGGTGGACAAGATGGTGAAATCGGCTCGAATCACCGAAGAAGAGGCAGCGCAGCTGCGAGCCACTGAGGGCACAACTGACTTCGACGCAGCAGTCGCGGACATCCGTGCTCGCCATGAGGGTGCACATATGGAGACGGCCATTGCCGAGGGGGAAATGAGTCAGGAAGAGGCAGATTGATATCTCGTTCGCTTACGTAGCGGAGAGCATCCCGAGGGACTGCGGGCGAGGCTGCGAAAGCACCGGCCGCGGAGCCACTAGTCGAAGGGGACCAGCGCGTGTAAGGAGACAGATAGTGGCTCCATCTCGGTCCAATTGATGAGGCCTGACAACGAAGTCGTGAGGTTGGATAATGGTGATCAAATCGTGTGGCAGCGCAACAGCCTCCGGGTCGTGAGCTCAGCTGCGGATCGGGCTTATCCCTCATGGCCGGGACTGGCCCAGTTCGCGTCCCATTCTCACTGGAGTCGACCGGCCGACCAACCTGGCGCAATCGGAACGCCTCGTGACCGAGAGACGCCTTCGACGTTTGTTGCCGACCGGCGCCGCGGCGGATTATCTGCACCCGAGCAGAATACGTAAATTCCTTCCCGCGACCGGTTCTGACGAGAGAGCATTTGTGACGGGAGCTTTCTCCTGTGAGATGCCGATAGAAGATCCGCCGAATGCAACCGCGAGGAGGTTGGATTGACGCTCACTCCTCGCCTACGGTCACATTGCCCGACTCCAACGCTGCGACAGGAGGCATCACAATCGTGCATCACGCCGTGTACCACATCAACTTCTTGCAGGCCATTGTCATCGGTCTACTCCAGGGAGTCACGGAGCTCTTCCCGATTTCCAGTCTCGGTCATACCGTTCTGGTGCCGTCGTGGATCGGGGGCAGCTGGGCCACTCTCGTCCGCCAAGAGTCGTCGGCGGAGAGCCCGTACTTGGCTTTTGTGGTCGGACTCCACCTTGCGACGGCCGTCGTATTGCTGGGCTTTTACTTCCGGGAATGGGTGCGTCTGATGCGAGGATTTTTTACCTCGTTGCTTCGCCGCAAAGCGGTCAGCGATCAGGAACGGTTGTCGTGGTTCATCGTCATAGCGACGGTCCCCGTCGGCGCGCTCGGGATCATCTTCGAGCACCAGTTCCGGACGCTGTTCGCCAAGCCGTTGGCCGCTGCCATTTTTCTCATGGTGAACGGTCTTATCCTGGCGGCGGGCGAGGTGTTCCGCCGCCGCCGTGCCGGTACCCAGGGTGAGGACAGCCCCGGGCCACTTGAAGTATCGCCGGTTGGACAGTCAGGCCATTCGGCCTCGAGCCTCGCCCGATCATGGCGTGACGAGCGGATCGTCCCCATGGACGCCGAAGGTGAGCATGTGTTGGCGAGTGTCGGCTACCTCAGTGCTGTTGTCATCGGAGCGTCTCAGGCTCTGGCACTCCTTGCCGGGATCAGCCGAGAAGGAGTCGCGATGGTGGGTGGTCTCTTCCGCGGGCTCGACAACGAGAACGCCCTACGATTTTCCTTCCTCCTTTCGACACCAGTGATCTTCGCCGCCGGCCTACTCAAAGTCCCCGATCTCCTCGGGTCACTGGGCAACGGTATTCGAGGCCAGGTGATAGTAGGGAGCTTGGCGGCAGCCGCTAGCTCACTTTGCGCCATCATCTTTTTGTCGCGCTACTTCAGGACGCGTACCCTCATCCCGTTTGCCGCGTACTCATTGGCATTCGGGTTTGCGTCGGTGATCCGGTTCGGGGTCTTCTGACGGGAAGTCGGCACGAGTGGCGATGAGCTTGCAATCTGAGCAAGTAATCTCACTAGCTAGCGGTTAAGCGCGACGGCCGTCGCTTGCTCGCTAAGGCATCGAGCGCCCGGAACTGAGTGGTCCTCCCATGCCGAACGGCTTCGGCTAGCTAGTACCTGTTCTTCCAAGCAGGGAAACGCCACAGCCTCGGTCAACGCGGATAACACCCACCTCCGAGGCTCCGGGATGCCAGGCTGTTCCATGCCAGCGCCACCGGGAACCGAGGGACCTGAGCCCTCCCGTGACTCCCCGTCCCCAAGAGCGTGGTTGACTCGCAACCTCCTTGTCCTCTCTGTTGTGTCGTTTCTCCAGGACACTGCGAGCGAGCTGATCTACCCAATCCTCCCGATCTTCATCACGGTTGTGCTCGGTGCCCCAGCCGCCGTCCTCGGCAGCATCGAGGGCCTGGCCGACGGTATTGGTGCGATCGTCTCGCCGTTCGCCGGCCGGGCGGCGGACCGCATGGGCCGCAAACCCCTCATTGCCGCCGGGTACGGCCTGGCAGGGTTCGGCAAGTTGCTCATCGCGTTAGCCACCGCGTGGCCTACTGTTCTCGTCGCCAGGTCAATCGACCGATTCGGCAAGGGGCTGCGCGGGTCGCCGCGCGATGCGCTCATCACCGACGGAGTTGTCGCGGCCCAGCGAGGCAAGGCGTTCGGTTTCCATCGGGCGATGGACACTTGGGGTGCGGTGGTCGGCCCACTCATCGGGCTCGTCGCTTACGAGGCGCTCCATCATCAGATTCGCCCACTGTTGTGGATTGCCGTGATTCCAGCCGTGTTGAGCGTCGCACTGGTGGCACTCGTGCACGACCCCAGGCGCGACCGCGTCATCTTGCTATCCCGGGAGGCAGCCGAGGTCGGTCATCGTGCCCCAACGGATCCGGCCACCCTGGTGCCACTTCCACCTCTGTTCCGGCGCGTGGTAGCCATTCTCACCGTTTTCAGCCTGGTGAACTTCCCCGACGCACTGCTGCTGCTTCGGCTGCACTCCATTGGGTTCTCCGTGGCCATGACGATCTTGGCCTATGCGACCTACAACATCGTGTACGCGTCCTTCAGCTACCCCGCTGGGGCGTTGAGCGACCGGCTGTCACGATCGCGGATCTACGCGGTTGGGCTCGCCTTCTTCAGCCTCGGATACATCGGCCTTGGGCTGACCCGAAGCACTGCGCTTGCGTGGGTCATCTTGTGCGCTTACGGCATGTTCGCGGCGTGCACCGATGGGGTCGGCAAGGCGTGGGCGTCGTCACTCGCCGGCCCAGCCCTCCAGGGCCGTGCGCAAGGGATTTACCAGGGATTCACGGGCATGGCGATCGTGATGGCCGGGGTGTGGGCAGGACTCATGTGGCATGGCACAGGCGGTGTCCCACTGCTTATCTCGGGAGTGGTGGCTGGCCTTTTCGCCCTGTGGCTCTGGGTGGCGCCCCCCGATCGGGTCCGCGTAGACGCTGTTTTCACGCCTCCCCGGTGAACGCATGTACAGGTGCTCTCGATCGCCGGTATTGGGTGGGGTACTCACACGGTGTTCGAAGTCCGGAAAACGGGCCAGCCAATCTCGGCGCGCCATTCTGCGCTGTCCTTCGGCACAGGGCCACCTGACCGAACCCTCACTGCCGAAGGTGAGATAAACGCTACACGCGGGGCGAGGGGCAACTGGGGGTTCCCTGGGGCCGGGCACCGACTGCCAGAACGGTCTACCCGTGCCCGGTCGCTCAACCAGTATTAGCCAGGGCACCGGATCTCCGGAATATCTCCACTTGGGAGGGGTTGACTGAGTATGGTAAAAACCCCATAATGTCCGTGGAGGAAAACCGATGGCTACGAGTTACAACAAGGCAGCTGCAGGACGCCGGGCCAATCTCTCCCAGGCTGGTACGGCTCAGTCCCGGGTCTTCGAGGGAGCGTACGCGGTAGCGATGCAGGTGGTGGAGCTCCGGGAAAAGCAGGGCCTCACCCAGATCCAACTCGCTGAGCGTTCAGGGATCGACCAAGGTGACATCAGTCGTATTGAACGTGGGTCGGCAATGCCGAATGAGAAGACGCTTATCCGCATCGCCGACGCGCTGAGCGCTGACCTTATGTTGGTGCCGCGTTCAGAAAAGTAGGGGACTTCTTGCCACAACTGAAGCTACGAAATGTAAGCAACGATGTAAGCAACGGGAACGGATTCGGACGAACGGCCGCGAACGGGCCTGGACAATAAGTCCTGGTTGAAGGCCCGTAACGAACCCGGGTGGACGTCTCTGAATACGTCTTTTCTGCATGACGCGCAAGGGGTCACAGGTTCGAGTCCTGTACGGCCCACTGTGTGTCAGATTTTCTGGGACAGATGAAACCCTCAAACGGTATCTCGGTCTCGTCGCTGGTCGTCGACCGAAGGGTCCAGCTCGAGGTGCCGGATCATGACCCCGTCCTGGTCGATCACCCGGATGTCCAGGTCAGCCACCAGAATCAGCACGCGCTCGGCCCGGGGCGCTCGCCCGACCCCGACGTGGTGGAGCTTGGAGCGGTAGCGCAAGGTGAAGCAGCCGGTCTTGTCGATGCGGTCCCGGCGGACCTTGGTGTGGGCCAAGAGCGGCTGCCCGTCGATGGTGACGGAGGCCTTGTCGAGGGCACGTCAGGCCTGCATCGGCGGACAGCCCGCGCGGAGTGCGGACGCTCCTCGTTGTAGATGAAGACGAAGCGGTCGATCTGGGCCTGGAGCTCGGCCAGGGTCGCTGCGGGCGGCTGCTTGCGCAGCCACTTCTTGAGGGTGAGGTGGTAGCGCTCGACTCCACCCACAATCACGGGGCGGCGATCGGTGCGCGGGACAAGGTGTTGTGTCGCGGCTGCTGACAAGGTGTGCCGGTGCTGTCTGTTGTGCGAGTATTGGACAAGCCTCGCTGGTCTCGAACCAGCAGGGGGGAAGAAGGATCGTGGGTCAGCCAGGCTTGGATACGGAAGCGTTGCAGGGACTGTCGCTTACCCTGTTCTCGAAGATGGAAGGCGCCGTCACGGCGACGTTGATCCACCTTGGCGGCCAGCTCGGCTTGTACCGGGCGTTGGCCGCGGCACCGGCTACAAGCGAGGAACTTGCTGAACGTGCCGGTCTGCATGAGAGATGGGTGCGTGAATGGCTGTACAACCAGGCGGCGGCTCACCTTATCGATGTCGACACGTCGGTACCGGGACGCGAGAAGTTCTCGATGGGGCCCGAAGCGGTTGCTGTGCTAGCCGACGAACACCATCCGGCGTTCGGTCTCGGGTGGTTCCACAGCCTTCCGGCGACCGTGGCGGTGGCACCCCGACTGGTGGAGTCATTCCGCACTGGGGTCGGTCACTCCTACGACGTGTTCGGCGAGTCAGGGGCGCTGGGGATCGAGATGTCCCTAAAGGCGTGGAACGAGGCGAACGTGGTGTCGGTCGTGTTGCCGGCCCTCGATGGTGTCGTCGAACTCCTGACGGAGGGGGCGGCAGTGGCCGATATCGGCTGCGGGACCGGTACCGTGGCGTTGACGGTCGCGAAAGCGTTCCCCAAGAGCCGAGTGGTCGGATACGACATCAGCCAATACGCGATCGACCGGGCCAAAGAACGCCTCGCCGAACAGGGACTCGATAACGTCGCCTTCTCTGATCCCCGGGTTGACCCGCTGCCCAACGACGGTTCACTCGATCTCGTGTGCACGTTCGATTGCATGCACGACATGACCCGACCGTTCGACGTCGCAGCGGCCATCCGTCGCTCTTTGTCCGATAACGGAACATGGCTGATGGTCGAGATCAAGGGTCTGCCGACCTTCGCCGAGAACGCGGCGCTCAATCCGATGGCATCCTTATTGTACGGAGCGAGCGTGCTCACCTGCCTCAGCTCCGCTATGAGCGAACCCGACGGCGCAGGATTCGGCACCCTCGGGATGCACCAGGACGCAGCCAGAGGGTTGGCCGAGCGGGCCGGGTTCACCCGTTTCCGACGCCTCGCGATCGACCACCCAGCCAACGCCTTCTACCAGATCCGCCCCTAACCGGACCGGCCGGGCGAACTGGTCAGCCAAACGTCGAGCTCCGAAGATGCGGAGCGACCACGTGGACGTCTCTGAATACGTCTTTTCTGCATGACGCGCAAGGGCTCACAGGTTCGAGTCCTGTACGGCCCACTCAAAGAATCCCCGGTCAGAAGCTCATGGCCGGGGATTCTTGGTACTTCGGATCCCAGCGGTGCGTGACCGTCTGGTTCCGATCCCGCTCACCGCTGTGGCCGAGGGCGTGATCGGCGCGCAGTCGTCCTTTGTAGCGTCCTGGCCCGCCTCACCAGTTCACGCCGGACATCGAGTGACAGCTCGCAGCGTCCATAGGCACTGGCCTCCACTGGTAATGCCAACTGCATCCATGCCTTCGAATTGGTTGGCGAAAGGCTGTCCAGCATGGTGGCGTACTCGACAAGGGTGACGTGCGGGAGGCGAGGATGGCTGGCACGTCGACCCGCAAGCTCAGCGCTGCGGGCGATCCGCTCTGTCCATGACTGCGGGCGCGAGCGGCGCCAGCGCACAAACACGGCTGTGAGACCTGCGCCAGACAGGATCGAACTGACGGGCACGATGGGGATCCTCCCCAAGGCGGCGGCGAGGACGTGCAACGCCGTTGCACCCGGCGATGGGTTGGCCAGCGGTACCAGGGCCGTCGGGTCAAAGCTCTGCCACCCATAGCCCGGGAACCAGACCTGAACCCACGCGTGCGCGTCTTCTGCGCGGATTTGGTACAGGTCAGTGATGGGATCGTACGGGCCTGGTACGTAGCCGACGACTTCGCGCGTCGGTATCCCTAGTGAGCGCAACATGACAGCGAGCGATGTGGATATCTGTTCGCAAAATCCAGTCCGGTTTCCGAAGAGAAACTCATCGACCGTATCTGCGCCGGCGGGAAGCGGCGGTATGTCCAAAGAGTAGTGAGTGTGCGAACCCATCCACGCGATCAATGACTCCGCCCGGTCATAGGTCGTGGTGTCGTGCTTCGTAATGTTCTCGGCTAGACGTTTGACCCGGGGGTAGGCGTGTGGCAATTGAAGGGACGTCTTCGCCACCGCAGCAGACAAGCTCGCACGATCGCTGTCGGCTCGTAGCTCCTGAGGCGTCGGGGCGGAGACCTGAGACTCCACTGAGTAGATGGCACCTTTACCCAACCCGATCGGCGACACGATGGTCCCGTCGTCGGAATAGAAGACCTTCGACGATGGGAACCACAGTTCCATTGCACTCTCGGCATGAAAAACCAGGTTCGCCGTCGAAGTCTCCACATAAAACGTCTGCAAATCCGATTGGCTGGCATTTCCTCCCACTTCGGGAAGAAGGATGGGTGATTGCTCTCGGAGGGGGTGAGAAGCAGTCCTTGTCGCGGTCCAGCTCCTCCCGCTCCATGTGTCAAAGGTCTCGCCGATCCAGTAAGAGGGGCGCTGCGCCCGCACCAGCATGACGAGTGTGTTCCCCAAATTTCCCCGGAGCGCCGTATCCAAGCTATTCGCGAAACCGAGATAGCCACCGATGCGCGTCGCGCCGGCCGGGCTTCCCGGCCGGGCGAGTTGCGAAGGGGCTCCGGAGTCCCCGGCGAGCGCCCCGGGGATTCCCACCAAGCCCCCGCTTCCCGCCCGTGCGAACAGGCTGAGCTTGGCCGCGACCGTCGGGGCGGGAAGGACGAGGAAGATGGCAGCGGCTGCCGCCGTCACTCCTCCGAGAACCGTCAAGAGGCGCCCCGCCGAGATCTGCCCGCCGTCGCTGGCCGATCTCCACATCAAGACCAGCCCGCAAAGACCAGAGCACGCCCACGCCAACACGTAACCCCCGAATGTGAGATCGATCGCCTGCGCGCCGCTGACGGCCATCAGACCGGCTGAGGCGGCAAGCGAGAACATCAGGTCGCGGCGGGAGGGCACATGGAAGGAGTGCACGACCAGGATGCAGACGAGAAGGACGGTGAGCGGTTCCTCGACGTTCGTCACGTCCGAGACGGGTGCGCTCACGGCATGGACGAACCACACGGACGCAGCGATCGCGCCAGCGGCAACGAGGAATTTGATCCATGCGGGTGGTCGCGATCTCGTGGCATACGAGACGACCATGCCCAGGACAACCAGCCCGATGCCGGCGGATCTCGTTACCCCCCCGATCGAAGAACATGCGGCAATCGCGATGCTGACCGTACAGAGACAGGCCGCCCGCAGCGAGATGGAATGTTCCGGAAGTCCGGGCCGATTCGCACGGCGGATCGCCTCAATTGCTCTCATGGAGACCCGGCGGGAGGGTGCTGGGCTGAGCTGCGAGGCTGCGCCACGGCTCGAGCCAGGCGGCGACCTGCCCCACGCCGATCGGTCACCTTCCCGAGGATCGGTCCCGAGAGCTCGACGGTTGCGAGCAGGACTGGCGTACCCCGTTCCAGGAGTTGCACAATGGTGCCCAAGGCGCGTTCGGCGACGCGCTCGGCTTCATGTGGGTCAGCCGGGAGGATCACGGTCATTGTGATCGTCTCGGCCGATGGTCGTTCCCGCTCTCGCATCATCAGTTCACCTGAATGGGCGGTCGCCCGCCAATGGACCTGGCGCCGACTGTCGCCTGGGCTATATGGACGTGCACCCCTGGTCTGGCCCACATCGTTCAGCGTCCATTCGAACGTTGCCCCGTCCTCTTCGCGATGCCGAAGAGGAAGAGATTCCGGCCGACCTTTTCGTGGTGCGACGTGGAGAGTGCACGGGAGCGGAAGTTCGACGTGGCGGGTCCACCACTGCAGGGCGAACGGTGCCGCCGTGGCGATGTCGAGCGTGACGGTCTCGTGCACTCCCCGGCCCGTCGGAAGGAGAGAAATGCGATCACCGGGTGGTCGGCTTCTCCCGACAGGTCCCACGAACGCCTCCCGCCCCGGCGGAGCGAGGGGGCGGATGCGGAGCCGTGTCGAAGCCTCTAGGCGGAGGTCGAACGGCGTGCCGGCAGTGCCGTCCGCTGGGCCCTCGACAATACGGACCTTGGCGCAGGCCAGGACCACGGCGGGCCCGAGAATTCCGACCGCCAGCGTGCCAAAGACGACGTCACCAAGCGCTTGGACCCAACCGGAGCCTCCGTTGTGGGCAACCAGCCACCAGATTCCGAGAGTCGCCAGCGCGGCGCCGATCGGGGCCACTGGTCGGGCTGGTCGCACCCAAGGGCTCATGGCCTCGGGGTCGGCGTCGCCTCAAGAATCCCCTGCACGACGTGCGCGGCCTGTCGGATGCTCTCTTCGCCGTCATCCATGAGGATGCGATGGGCTAGACAGCCCACGGCAACTGCTTTCACATCCGAGGGCGTGACGTAGGTTCTCAACGAGAGGATGGCGTGCGCCTGGGCAGACCTGATGAGCCAGATCACGGCACGGGGACTGGTCCCGAGACGCACCCCTGGTGCAACCCGGCTGGCGCGGCAGATCTCTACGGCGTAGTGGGCCACCGGTGGGCTGACGTCCACCAGTTTGGTCACCTGTTGAGCTTCCCGCCAAGTCTCGGGCTTGCAGACAGATTGCAGGGAGTTCAGTGCATATTTCCCACCTTCATGGAGAGCCATCCGGGCCTCGCTCGCGGCATCGGGATAACCGATTGAAGTAGCGACAGCGAATCGGTCAAGTTGGCCCTCCACCAAGGGAAATGTGCCGCGTTGCGAGTATGGATTCTGTGTTCCGATCACCATGTGGGGGCGGGGGAGTGACCACGACTTGCCGTCGACGCTGACCTGATGCTCCTCCATCGTTTCCAGGAGCGCCGATTGCGTGCGGGGTGGAGTGCGGTTCAGTTCGTCGAAGAGGACGACATGGGCAAACACCGGCCCCGGGTGGAACTCCCACTGGCCGCCTTCGGGTGAGTAGACCGAGATTCCCGTGATGTCCGAGGGGAGAAGGTCAGGATGGCCCTGGACGCGTGAGAGCTCGGCTCCGAGGGATGTCGCTATAGCTCTCGCCAGTACCGTCTTGCCGACACCCGGAACATCCTCGATCAGCAGGTGGCCGCCGGCGAGAGCGGCGATGGCTGCCGCGGTGATTGCCTCACGCGCATCGAGGAGAACTTGACCGAGGTTCCCGACGATGGCCTGTCCCACCGCCATCGCCGCGTCGAAGTCCGGTGCCTCGGGGAGTGCTGCGTCATGGCCATGGTTGCCCTCAATCCACGTGGACTTGATGGCAATGTTCACGGTCCCTCAATTCATTCATTCGTGGCGGACAGGCGCCATCGAGCCGGGGCACGGCCTGGTTGGTGGAGGCTCACGGGTCCGCCACGTTCTGCAGTACAAGGATGAGCACTGCAGATCATCCGTGGAACTACGCAATCTCAACGCTCGCCCAACTGCCCACGGAGCTCCTGGTGGCAACGGCAATCGCTCCGGAGATCCAAGAGCAGGCCCGGGCGGGAGTTCCGTCTCGCCTGGATCTAGCTGGTCGTCGGGCTCGCAGTCGGATAGGTGAACCTCGAGCTTTCGGAGCCATTCCCCAGCACACTGGTCGCGTGCACCTTGACCGAACCGCCTCCTGGAGGAACGACGACGACGGCCCGCGTGGCGTCGGCCGATACCACCTTCGCGGCGCGACCTCCGAAGAAGAAGGAGGCCTTCTCCAGTCCAAGACCCGTGATGGTGACATCTCCGCCCCTCACGCCTGATCCCACCGAAATGACCTCAGGACAGGAAAGTCCGGGGGCAAGAGGAGTGCCGATACCAGTGGCGGCATCATAGCCGCGAAGGGCCGGGTAGTTGCCTCCGTTGGATCCCGCGAGATCGTTATTTCCCGCTGTGATGTCGACGAATGCCGTGCCATATGCACCTTCGCGGTACAACGCGTACAACGCAGGATTGAAGAGACCGGTCAACGCAGTGCACCCGACATTCCTATCCGCCACCAAGCCGGCGATCAACGGAGCGGCAAAACTCGTACCTGGCCCGTAACCCCAGGTGCTGTTGCTGATGTAGACCATCTTGGTGCCCGCGTTGGCCGAAATGTCGGGGACCTCTCGACACGTTTTCCCGCACGGTTGGGCACTCGGCCATGAGAGAACGTTGGGCTGATAGCTGGGGCGACCCACGTAGCGGGAGCTTCCTCCTCCGCCCGCTTCTTCCCCCTTGGCCGCGCATGCTGCGCGCTCGTCGGACTGGCAGTCGTTCCACGTGACCTCGGGTCCGCTGGGGGGGATCGTGGTGCCTCCCACCGCAGTCACCCATGCATCCGATGCCGGGAAATCGACTTCCTCTGTGGTTGCGTGCTTCACGCCCGGAACGACACAGTCCTCTGACCCGAAGTCTCCCGTGGCCGCCGTGATGGTCTGCCCTTGGGCCGCGGCCTGCTCGAATAGGGTCGTGTAAGAAGTAATAGCCCCGTCACCCTCCGCTTCGGGTTCGCACTCCCCGAAGCTCGTGGAGATCACTTGAGCGGCATCATCAGACACGATCACTTGCCAAAGATCGTACGCCGCGGCTGGGCCGTTGTACGGAGCCTCATAGGAGATGATCGACGCACCCGGGGCCTCGGTGACCGCCGTCTCAATGTCGAGGTCTGCCTCGATCGTTCCAAGTCCGCCGTGCGAATTACCTCCGCCATCCACGCTGACGGTGGACACACGATTCGAAAGGCCGAAACAGGCCTCGTAGGCGTCGACATCGGATGAGAAGTGGTCAGCCAGCTCGTAGAGACCGATCGTTTTGCCATGGCCGTTCTGTCCGTTGGCAATCAGCGCACCTAGTCCGTATGCGGCACCCACCTGGTCAAGGGTCAAATACTGCGACCCGGCGTCTGACCGGGCCGCCTGACACGCTGACAAGCCGTCAGCATGAAGGTTACCGAGGGATGCATGCCCACCCCGTGCCGGACCCGATCCCAATTGGTCCGGCGTCTTGAAGCTCGCCACCGTATTGAGCCCAATGACGCCAGTCAGGCCGCCGGCAAGTGACGTGGGAATACGGGGCGTGCGACGCGCCAGGTAACCGACCTGACCCGACGGCGAGCGGTAGCGCTCGAATGACGTGCCGAGGGCCGAACCCATTTTGCTGGCCGGTGCGGAAATGCTTACGGCAAACTCCGATTCCGAGGGCTTTAGTCCGACACCTTTCAACCAGGCATCCAGGGCCGCCACGTATGTCGCCGATGGTCCGTACGTAGCGTCGAACTGCCCTCGTCGCAACCAGCGGTGGTAGGCGGAAGATGCGGGGTCGTACAGGTTTGCCAGGAGGGTTCGCAAGCCATCGGGGTGTGACGGCGATAGGCCCAGCCTGAGGGAGATCTGACGAGCGGGGTCCAGAGAACCCAACGCAATCGAACCCACGGGTGCTTTTCCTGGAGCGAGCAGCGTTGGTCGGACGAACTCCGCGGCTGACCCTGTCGCCGGAGTCACGCCGACCAACCCCACCGATAATGCCAGTAAGAGGCCGCGCGGTTTGGTGGC
>PMLV01000274.1 GCA_003160635.1 Acidimicrobiaceae bacterium
CGTTCGCGGCTTTGCCCCAGGGTAAACCCTGGTTCGTCGCTCCACTTGCATGTATGAGGTACGCCGCCAGCGTTCGTCCTGAGCCAGGATCAAACTCTCCATCGAGACTTCTGGTCAGCCCGTTCTTACTAAGAAAGGACCTTCCAAAAATCAGAGAGTCACCATGTATGACTCTTCCATGGTAACAACAGACCGTCATTTCACCAAGGACGAGTCCCTAGATCCATCGAGGCCTGCCTTACTGCTAATTGACGTACAACCCAGACGTGCCGAAGCACGAATGAATTGCCCGCACTGGCTTTTGGCTCTCGCTATTCCGTTTTCAAGGAGCGACCGGGCACACACCACTACTGCCGATGTTGGTGCCGGGTGCTCCGAAGGACTGTTCCGGACAGATTGCTCTGCTGGAAAGTCTCCTTCGGCTGCCGGATGACCTTGGGGGTCATTCCGACGGGAGATTTACTCTACCAGGCGCGCGTCGTACCGTCAACGCACTTGCACGACGCGAACGAGACTTTTACGTCACACAAGCAGGCGCAGTGCTGCCGACTGTAACGGCCGGCGGATCCGCCAACGCGGATAGGCGCACGCTGCAGGCATCGCCCCTGTCACGTCCCCTGCCAGCTCGCCCACAACGACCCGGCTCTCCGAATCAGACGCCTCTCCGAATCAGCGGAATCAGCCGCTTCAGCAGATCAGGCCCCTACCCGCTCGCTCAGCGACGCGACCGGCCAGCGGTCCAGGTAGCGCTCCTCGAGCGGAAGCTCCTCTCCACTCCCCTGCCGCGTCACCCGCGCCCCCAGCGCCCCCCGCACCCCGCGCACCGAGCGGCCGGCGCGCACCCGGCGTGCCGCCGGGATCGCCAGCGCCGTCAACATGCCGAGGAACACCGCGGCCGCTCCGACCTCTATGGCCGGGGTGAAGCCGTGCACGAACGACTGCCCCGAGGCGTACCCGCCCGAGGACGAGAACACGGCCCCGAGAACCGCGATGCCGAGCACGCCACCAAGTTCCCGGAAGGCGCTGTTGGTCCCCGAGGCCACGCCTTCGAGTGCCGTGGGCACCGAGCCGAGGACGAGTGAGGCCAGCGGCACGAAGAAGAGCGTCATACCGACGCCGGCGACGACGAAGGGGGTGATCATGTCCACGTACGGCGTCCCGGCGTTGATCAACAGCGCGAGCCACAACAGCCCCGCCGTTTGCAGCATCAGCCCGGCCACCACCAAGGGCTTGGCTCCCCAGCGGTTGATCAGCGCACCGACCAGTGGGGCCAGCAACATCATCACGCCCGTCCAGGGCAGCACCCGCAGGCCGGCGCTGAGGGGCGAATAGCCCTGCACGGTCTGGAGGAACTGGGACAGGAAGAAGATGGCGCCGAACATGCCGAAGCTGAAGAGCATGGCCGTGACGTTGACGGCGGCGAAGGCGCGGTTCGCAAAGAGGCGCAGCGGCAGCATCGGCTCCGGGGTGCGCAGCTCCCACCACACGAACGCGGCCAGCCCGACCAGCCCGAGCGCGAAGGACGACATCACGCCGGTGCTCGTCCAGCCGTGCGAGTTGCCCTGCACCAACCCGTAGACCACGCCGAAGAGCCCCAGGCTCACCAGGAGCACGCCCCGCAGATCGAAGGAGGCGGCACGATTGCGCGACTCCGACAGCTTCCAGCGGGCCAAGGGGACCAACGCGACCCCGATCGGCACATTCAGCCAGAAGATGTACTGCCACGACCAGCCGGTGGTCACTGCACCGCCGACCAACGGTCCGATGGCCACGGCGAGGCCGCCGATGGCTCCCCATGCCCCCAGTGCGGCGGCTCGCCGCTCCGGCCGCACCGCCTGGCTCAAAAGGGTCAGCGACAGCGGCATGATCATGGCGCCGCCGGCCCCTTGCACGGCCCGGGCGGCCACGAGTATCCCGATGCTCGGGGCCAACGCCGCCGCGGCGGAGGCTGCCGTGAACAGTGCGATGCCGGCCACGAACACCCGACGCCGACCCAACCGCTCCCCGATGGCGGCCGCGCTCAAGAGGAGCACGGCAAACGTCAGGGTGTACGCGTTGACGGTCCACTCGAGTCCCGACAGGCCGGTGTGGAGGTGCACCCGGATGACCGGCAACGCGGTCGAGACCACCAGGTTGTCGAGCGACGCCATGAACAGCGCCATGCCGGTGATGATCACGGCCCATACCGCACTGCGACCCGGCGCCGGGCTCGGCCCAACGTCAGCCATCCGATCCATCGTGGTGGTCATTGCTGCTTCCCTCCTGCTCCAGTGGGCTTGTGGATAAGTTGTGATTGCTTACTAACTACGTGAGAGAAGAAATGAGCCGATCAGGGCCTGACATTGGGGTGGCTAGGAGGCCGCCGACGATGAAACTGCGGCTGCCGCGGCGGCGCCGGCTGCGCTGTCGACTGCGGCTGCGGCATCAGCCGCTGTCGCGGCAGAGATGCCCCGGCCCACCTTCTGCAGGGCCTGGCGCTTTTCTTCCTCTGCCACGTGATCGAAGAACGACTGGGCCCATGGCTCGGCCACCGAGACGAGATCGATGGCCGCGATGACGCTGCACAGCATGCCGTGGGCGAAGAAGTCCCACATCTGCTCGGCCGTCACGTCGGCATAGTTCCGGACCAACTGCCATAGGCGCCGGAACGTGTCCTGGCAGGCTCGGGCGACGTCGGGGTCGCCTGCCGCGGCGGCGAAGCCGTGCAGTTGGACCTGGAGCAGGTCGGGGTCCTGGAGCAGCTCGAGGTAGGCCAAGCCCATGGCCGCCATGGCATCCTCGCCCTCGAGACCCTGGGCGGCGGCGGTGAAGGCGTCATCGATGGCCGCCGTGACCGTGTCGTAGGTGGCGATGAAGAGGTCCTTCTTGGTCCCGAAAAGCCGGAAGATGTACGGCTGCGAGATCCCGGCCCTCGCCGCGATGGCCTCGGTCGATGTCCCGGCGTAGCCGGACCGGGCGAATTCCACGATGGCCGCCCGCAAGATGGACGCACGCCGTGCCTCTGCGCTCTGTCGTATCGGGACCATGCTCTTATATTAGTGATCACTCACAACTTGTCAAGGGGGGCAACAGCCGCAGACGGGCGCGACACGTTCTCGTCCCCCGCCACCCAGAAGCGCCATGGCTCATCCATCGCCATGCGTATGCCGATCCGCGTCCCGTGCGCCGGACGTTCCGGCGGCGGGGTCCCGTCATCGACCAACCGGACTGCCGCCTGGGCGCCCGTCGGCCCTCCCCCACGCCGCGCCAGCAGGTCGGTGCCGTTCTCGGCTCCGGTGATGCCCAGGGCCTGGCACAATTTGGCCGGCCCATTGCACAGGTCCCGGTCTCGCCGGGCCGCCGGCCGGGCCAGGCGCATCTCGTCCACCCCACGCAGGGGCGCCAGGGCACGGATCAACAACGCGGACGCCTGACCCTCTGGGCCCGTGACCACATTGGCGCACCAGTGCATGCCGTAGGTGAAATACACGTAGAGGAATCCCGCCGGCCCGAACATCACCGAGGTCCGGGGTGTCTCCCCCCGAAAGGCGTGCGACGCGGGGTCGATCGACCCCTTGTAGGCCTCGACCTCGACAATCCGCCCCGCCCGCTCGCCCTTGGCCAACACCTTGTTGAGCAACCAGGGCGCGACATCCACCGGATCCCCTGACAAGTCCGCCCTCTTCACGAGTCAACACTCGCCGAGCGGCGGGCGGTGCGCCAGCTAGGTAGTTAGGCCATGATTCCCACTGGTGGGAGGCCCGAGTCCTCGCGCCCGCACAATTCGGGTTGTGGCGTGCTTGTGAGGGTTAGCCCCGGGTTAATGGGGAACCTCCGGGCATTCCCGAGCGTGTGAAATTATATGGTCCCGTGTCGCCTGCGCTCGAGTCGACGTCCCCGGACACGACTACCCCGGCGCTGGCGCACACGAGTTGTAGGAGGAAGGCGAATTATGTTTCCCTTCCCATCGGGTTCGTCGGGGATAGCCGTCGGTTGCCTCCTGGCGTGGCGCGCCTTTCGGACCGGGCTGTCCGGCGACGTGTTCTGGCACCGGGCGGCCGGTGTATGGATGCTCAACCACCACAAGGTCATGACCCGTGACGTATTCTCCTACCCGGTCTTCGGCCACTCGTGGATCACGCCCGAGTGGGGATACAGCGTGGTGTTGGCCGAATCGGTGCGCGTCATCGGACCGGTCGCATTCTGGCTCCTCTCCGGCGGCGTGACGACGTTGACCGCCATCGCGGTGGCTCTACGATGGCGGTGGGTCGGCGCCGGATGGCATAGACCGGCCTGCTGTGCATCGAAACCGGGGGCCCTGCTGCATCTGGCATTGCCCGTGAGGAGCAACCCGCGAAATGGGGGGAGCGACACCGGCGCATCGAGGCCGCTTCGGCTGCCAGCATCTCGCGCGGCTTCACCGTCAACAAGGCCAGCCAGGCCATCACCTTCACCTCGTCAGCCCCCACGGGCGCGACCGTGGGCGGCGCGACCTACACCCCCCCCACTGCAACTTCGACGGCTGGGACGACGGTTACCTTTTCTTCAGGGTCCACCAGCGTCTGCACCGAAACCGGCGGGGTCTTCTCCTTCGTGGGTACCGGAACGTGCATCGTTGACGCGAGCGTGGCCAGCAGCAACGACTACAACTCCGCAACAACTACACAGTCGTTTGCGGTTGGCGCCGCAGGCCCCGCCTTCATCCAGCAGGCCACCCTCAACGTGTCAGCGAACGCAGCAAATACGAAACAATGTCTCGCTCACGTTGCCAGTGGCCATCCATTCCGGTGACGCCCTCATCCGCACCATCGCCAACCAGAGCAGAGCAGTGGCGGTTCCGTCGTCAATTCAGTGACTAAGACTGGTGCCACCTGGACCAAGGCGACGTCGACCGGTTCTACAGGCAACGGCGATGCAGAGATCTGGTACGCGCTGAACGTACCCAGTAGTGCCTCGACCACGCTCACCGTGGCCTCAGCTCCAGCACGAATGTCCAGATTGCAAATGTGAGCGAGTGGTCCGGCGTACCACCTCCGGCACCCTCGACAAGGCCAACAATGCCAACAACTCCACCGCGCCAATCAAGCGCCGGGAGCGTTACCTCGAGCTGGCGGTTGCGCCAGTTGCTCAGCCCGGGTCAGCTGGCCTCGCCCAGCAGGACGGCGACCGGGGATCGTCTTCGGGGTGGCCGGTGTCGTGAGCCGACCGAGGGGTGTGCGGCCAGGCACGCGGCCCGGACCGCCGCCGTGTCTTCCCGGTCGGCCGCCTCGGTCAAATGGCCCAGTTCGGCCTCCATGGCGCGAGCCAAGGCCGGAAGATCGGGCACGGCCGTGGCGCAGGCGTTGATCCCCACGAAGACCGTGTCGCCATAGCTCTGCACCGTGATGTTGAGCGCCACGCCGTCGACCACGGGCCCGAGCGGGTAGGCGGCCGCCATGCGCATGCCGGCGAAATAGAGCGAGAAGTTGGGTCCCGGCACGTTGGAGATCATCAGGTTGCCGGCGCGCAGACGCCGCAGGGCGCCCACCTGGATCCCGAACTGGATCATCGGTCGGGCGAGCACCGGCGGGACGGCTTCGGACACGGCCGACGCCATGGGTCCGTAGCCGACGGCTCGTTCCTGCGCCTTGGCCGCGGTGCTCGTCGCCGCGATGGCGCGCAGCCGGTCCAGCGCATGCTCGAGGTCGTTGGCCAACGGGACGAACATGGCCGAGAGCCGGTTTCCCACGTCCTCGTCGGCGGACGCGCCGCGCACCGAGACCGGCACCACCGCCACCAGCGGATGATCCGCCTCCTCGTCGTGCTCGGCCAGATGGGACCGCAACGCGCCCGAGCAGACGGCCAGGACCACGTCGTTGATCGTGACGCCGAACTGCTCCTTCAGCGACCGGACGTCGCGCAGGCTCAACTTGGCGAAGGACACCGATCGGGCGGCGCCCACGGGGGTCTCGAACGTGCTCGGTGCGCCCAGGGGGATCGAGAACGGCCGCGTCCGCCCGTCGAGGGCGCAACGGGCGAGGCGCAACGCCGTGCGCCCGACCTCGCGCACGGCCTGGAGGGCCCGTACGGGGCTGGTGAACACGTTGGGCAGGGCGGAGGCCACCATCTGGGCGTGCGAGGGGAGGGCCGCCGGCAGCCACGGCGGGCAGACGACCGCTGGGCGCCCCTCCTCGCTGAGGTCGAGCAGTTGCGCCATCAGCTGCACACCGGCCACGCCGTCGATGACGGAGTGATGGATCTTGGCGATCAGGCCGACCTGGCCGCCCTCGAGGCCCTCGATGACGTGCATCTCCCATGGGGGTTGGTCAGGCTCGAGGGGCCGTCCCATGACCGCGGCCACCATGGAGGTGAGTTCGGCCTCGCCGCCCGGGGCGGGTAACGCCACCCGGTGGAGGTGGTTGTCGAGGTCGAAATCGGGGTCGTCGACCCAGCGCGGATGATCCAGCCCGAACGGCACCGGCATGAGCCGGCGCCGGAAGGGGACGAGCGAGGGCACCCGCTCGGCCAGCACAGCCCGGACCGCCTCGAACGAGTACCCACCCGGCGCCGTCGCGGGGTCGAAGACGCAGGCGTACGCCACCTCCATGGGTGTGACCGGGGTCTCCGAATAGACGAACATCGGGTCGATGCCGTTCATTCGCTGCATAGGCCAACTCCGCTTCGTGGTGATCGATTAAGGACGGGCCCCCTCTGCCTGTAGGTGTACGCCTCCCGGCGCCGCCCTACAAGCCTTCCCGGCCTTCTTCATGAAGCGTTCACTCAATGGTTACCGCACGGGCCACTGGGCCAGACGGGTGCGGTCGACCTCGAGGCGTCGGGCGAAGCGCTCCATCTGGTCGGCCACCGGCCCCGGACCGGCGCCACCGGGGGTGCGCCGGCGGGTGACCGCCACACCGGGCTCGAGGAGCTCGACCGCGGCTTCGCCCAGCTCGGGATGGGCCGCCACTAACTCGACCAGGGGCACGTGGCGCTCCAGGGAGTCGCGCACCATCCCCCCGACGAGCGCGTGCGCCTGGCGGAAGGGCATGCCCTGCTCGACGAGCATCTCCGCCAGATCGATGGCGGCGGCGGCCGGGCCGTCGGCGGCGCGCTGCATGCGCTCCTCGTTCCAGGTCACGGTCTCGTAGACGCCGCGCAGGGCGACGAGGGCGCGCGAGACCTGCACCACGGCGTCGAAGAGGGGCTCCTTGTCCTCCTGGAGGTCGCGGTTGTAGGCCAGGGGCAGTCCCTTGAGGGTGATCAACACGGCGTTGAGGTGACCGATCAGCCGGCCTGCTTTGCCCCGGGCCAATTCGGCCACGTCGGGATTCTTCTTCTGGGGGAGCATCGAGCTCCCGGTGGCGTAGGCGTCGTCGAGGGTGCAGAACCCGAACTCCTCGGTCGACCACAGCACGAGCTCCTCGCCCAGGCGCGAGAGGTGGACGCCGAGCAGGGCGATGTCGAAGAGCGCCTCCACCACGAAGTCCCGGTCCGAGACGGCATCGAGCGAGTTCTCGAAGCGGCCGTGGAAACCCAATTCTGCCGCCACGAAGTCGGGGTCCAGAGGGAGTGAGGACCCGGCGAGCGCGCCTGCCCCGAGCGGCGAGATGTTGAGACGGTCCACCGTCACCAAGAGCCGGTCCACGTCGCGCGCCAGGGCCCAGCCGTGAGCGAGAAGGTGATGCGCCAGCAGGACGGGCTGGGCCCGCTGCATGTGCGTGTACCCCGGCAGGTAGACGTCTGCGGCCTCGAGGGCGCGCTGCGCCAGCGCGTCCTGGAGGGCCATGACCTCGCCGGCCACGCCGACCAGCGAACGCCGGCACCACAGCCGCAGGTCGGTGGCGATCTGGTCGTTGCGGCTGCGCCCGGTGTGCAGCTTGGCGCCGACGGCCTCGCCGGCGTGCTCGGTGACCCGGCGCTCGATGGCGGTGTGGATGTCCTCGTCCCCCGGTTCGAAGACGAAGGTCCCGGTGTCGAACTCCTCCTGGACCAGGTCCAGGGTGTCGAGCAGTTGCGTGACCTCGCTGTCGGTCAGGATGCCGACCTTCCCCAGGCCCTTGACGTGTGCCCGCGAGCCGACCAGGTCGTCGAGGGCCAGCACCTTGTCGAAGGGAAGGCTGACCGTGAACGTCGCCACCGCGTCGGCCATTCCGGTCGAGATGCGACCCTTCCAGAGCGTCATGAGCGATTCTCGGCGCCGGGGCCCTGCCGTGCCGACCACGTCGCCACACCGAGACCCCACAAGCGGACGAACCCCTCGGCGTCGGCATGGCGGAACGAATCGGAGGCGTCGTAGGTGGCCAGGTCGTGGTCGTAGAGCGCCACCGGGCTGCGGCGGCCCACCACGGTGCACGTGCCCGGTGGGGCGAAGCGCAGGCGCACCTCGCCGGTGACGTGACGCTGGGATTGGGCGATGAACGCATCGAGCGCCGACTTGAGCGGCGAGAACCAGAGCCCGTCGTACACGAGCTCGGCCCAACGTGGCTCGAGCCGCGCCTTCTCGTGGTGCAGGTCCCGCTCCAGGGTCAGGTCCTCCAGATCGGCGTGCGCCATGATCAGGGAGAGCGCGGCCGGGCACTCGTAGACCTCCCGGCTCTTGATCCCGACGCGGCGGTTCTCCACCATGTCGAGGCGTCCGAAGCCCCGGCTCCCGGCGATGCGGCCGAGCGTGGCGATGAGCGGCTCAGGATCCAGGGACTGCCCGTCCAGTGCGACGGGAACGCCGGACTCGAACCCGACGATGACCTCGACCGGCTCGGTCTCCGTGGCCCGGGTCAGGGTGTAGACGTCGTCGGGCGCGGGGGCCCAGGGGTCCTCGATGGCGCCGCACTCGATCGCCTTGCCCCACAGGTTGTCGTCGATCGAGTACAGCTTGTCCTTGGTCACGGTGATGGGGATCTCCCACTTGGCCGCCAGCTCGACACAGTCCTCGCGGCTGAGACCCCACACCCGGGCCGGCGCGTAGATCTTGAGGTCCGGCGCCAACGCGCGCGTGCCCACCTCGAAGCGCACCTGGTCGTTCCCCTTGCCGGTGCAGCCGTGGGCCACGGCGCTCGCGCCGTGACGGCGGGCCTCGGCCACCAGGTGGCGCACGATCACCGGACGCGACAGCGCGGAGACGAGCGGGTACTTGCCCTCATAGCGCGCGTTGGCCTGGAGCGCGGGCACGCAGAAGTCCTCTGCCATCTCCGTGCGGGCGTCGACCACCACGGCTTCCACGGCGCCGGCGGCCAGGGCACGCGTGCGGATGGCGTCCCAGTCCTCTCCCCCGCGCTCGGCGGACTGACCGACGTTGACGGCGACGGCGACCACTTCGACGCCCTCGTTCTCGATCAGCCAGCGCACCGCCACCGACGTGTCGAGGCCTCCGCTGTAGGCCAATACCACTCGCTCAGCCATGGTCATTCCTTCCTTGCCGCATGATCAGATCCGTCTCGTGCGCGATGCCGGCCACGTCGCCCAACCGCGCCGCCATCGCCTTTCCCCCCATCTCCTCGTCGACCACGACGAGGACCGTATCGTCGCCGGCCACCGTCCCGATGACCCCGTCCAACCCGCTTCGATCGAGGGCCGAGCCTACGACATGGGCCGATCCGGGAGGGGTGCGCAGCACCACCAGGTTGCCCGAGTACGCCACCTCGACCACCCACTCCCCGAGGACCCGCCGGAGGTGGTCCTCGGGGGCTATCTGGTGCACCGGGAGCTCGGGCAGCGCATAGGCCGTGTCGCCGCCGGGCAGGCGGACCTTCACCGCGCCCAGGTCTTCGAGGTCTCGCGACACGGTCGTCTGGGTCGCCTCCACGCCCTGCTCGGCCAGCAGGCTGACCAACTGCGCCTGGCTGGTCACCGGCTGCGCCTCGAGGAGCTTGGTGATCCGGTGCTGGCGCTGGTTCTTGGTCAGCCGGTTGCCCTGCGTCGGGGTCGTCATTCCGTCACGAATCCTCGACGGCCCAGGCCAGGATCCCCCGCATGGCCGTCCGACGATGTGCGGCCTGGCGCCACACGACGCTGTGCGGGCCCTCGAGGACCGCGTCGGTGATCTCTTCGCCCCGATGCGCCGGCAGGCAGTGCAGCACGGCGACGTCGGGCTCGGCCACATCGAGGAGCGCGTCGTCGACGATGTACGGCGCGAACGCCTCGCGGCGGATGGCCATCTCCTCCTCTTGGCCCATGCTGGTCCACACGTCGGTGTAGAGCGCATCGGCCCCGCCGGCCGCCACCTCGGGGTCTTCGGTGACGTGGAGCGTGCCGCCCCGTCCCACCTTCGTCGAGAACGTGTGCAGGCGGTCCAGTTCCTCGGCCGAGAAGGAGTAGCCGGGCGGCGAGGCGACCCGCACGTCCATCCCCTCCATGAGGGCCACCTTGACCAGGGAGCGGCACATGTTGTTGGCATCGCCGATGTACGCCAGGACCTGTCCGGGGAGCGGGCCGAGGATCTCGCGCAGGGTGATCACGTCGGCGATGGCCTGGCAGGGGTGCGCCTCGTCGGAGAGCAGGTTGATGACCGGGACGTCGAAGCCGCTGCCCTCCAGGGCGAAGGCCATCCGGGGGAGCACGTCGTGATCGAAGACCCGGGCACACAGGATGCGGTGGTAGCAACCCAGCGTGCGGGCGACGTCCTCGGCCGACTCCCGCGTTTCGAGGCCGACCTCGGCCGCCTGGATGTAGACCGGGTGACCGCCCAGGCCGACGACCGCCATCTCCGTCGAGTTGCGCGTCCGCGCCGACGGCTTCTCGAAGAGCAGGGCCACGCCGTCGCCCTCGAGCACCCGGCCCACGTCATCCTTGGTGGCCAGCTCGAGCACGCGCTCGTAGTCGTGGGGCCACAGGTTGTCGACGTCGAAGAGATCGGGCACCGGGGGTCAGTCTCCGGCCGCGGCGGTGGGCGGGGTGAGGGCGGCCATGACCCGGGCCAGGATCTCCAGCGCGGCATCGATCTCCTGGTCGCGTACGAGCAGGGGGGGCGCCACCCGGATGGCGTCGGGGCGGACCGGGTTGACCAGCAACCCGGCGTCCAACGCGGCCGAGGCGATCTCCTTGGCCGTGGGCGTCGCCAGTTGCGCCGCCAACAGCAGACCGGCGCCACGGACCGACACCACCCCCGGCAGCGTGGCCAGCCCGGCGGCCAGGCGGGCCCCGGCATGCTGCGCCCGCCCGCAGACGTCCTCGGCCTCCATCACGGCGAGGGTGGCCCTGGCCGCGGCCATGGCCAGCGGTTGGCCACCGAACGTCGAGCCGTGATCGCCGGGCCCGAAGGCGGCCGCCACCTCGGCCCGGGCCCAGCAGGCGCCGACCGGCATCCCGTTACCCAACGCCTTGGCGATGGTGACGACGTCGGGGGCGAGGCCCTGGGCCTGGAAGGCGAACCAGTGGCCGGTGCGGCCCAGGCCGGTCTGCACCTCGTCGAGCATCAACAGCGCGTTGCGCTCGGTGCACAGCGCGCGCACCGCGCCCAGGTAGTCCGAGCTCGGCACCATGACGCCACCTTCGCCCTGGAGCGGCTCGAGCAGCACGGCGGCCACGGTGTCCGCGTCGAGTGCTGCCTCGAGTGCGGCCATGTCGTCGTAGGGCACGTGGATGAACCCCTCCGGGAGGGGAAGGAACGGCGCATGCTTCTCGGGCTGCCCGGTTGCGGTCAGGGTGGCCAGGGTGCGGCCGTGGAACGAGTTGTCGGCGCTGATGACCACGTGCCGCCCGCCGCCGGCCCACCGCCGGGCCAGCTTGAGGGCGCACTCGTTGGCCTCGGCTCCCGAGTTGGAGAAGAACACCTGGCCGCCGGCCTGGCCCGTCCCGCCGTTGATGAGGCGGTCGATCGTCAGCGCCACCTCGGGCCCCAGTGTGTTGCCGTACAGATTCGACACATGGGTGAGCGTGCGGGCCTGGGTGGCCACGGCCTCCGCCACGACGGGGTGGGCGTGGCCCAGCGAGACGACGGCCAGACCGGTGATGAAGTCGAGGTAGCTCTTCCCCGAGGCGTCGTAGAGCAGGGTGCCGTAGCCCCGCACAAAGGTGACCGGCGGCTCGGCGTACGTGCGCATGAGGGCGCTGCGGTCGGGGGCGGCCTGCGGGGTCATGGCGGCGTCGGTCATGGCGGCGTCGGTCATGGCAGCACCATCGTCCCGACGCCCGAGTCCGTGAAGAGCTCGAGCAGGAGGGCGTGGGGAACGCGCCCGTCGAGGATGTGCGCCCGGGCGACGCCGTTGCGCACGGCCTGGGCGCACGCCTCGATCTTCGGTTTCATGCCGCCCACCGCTCCCCTACTCCGCAGGATCTCGTCGATGACGTCGAGGTTGGCCTGTTGCACGAGCGTGGTGGGATCGTCGGCCACGACCCGCAGCCCTTCCACGTCGGTGAGGAAGATCAGCTTCTCGGCCTCCAACGCCTCGGCCAGGGCGCCGGCCACGGTGTCCGCATTGATGTTGTAGGCCTGCCCCGCCTCGTCCGCCCCGATGGTGGCCACGACCGGGATGATCCCCTCGGCCACGAGGCGCTGCAGCATGGTCGGGTCCACGACGGCCACCTTGCCCACGAAACCCAGATCGACATGGCTCTGCGCCGCGGTGATCAGGTTGGCGTCCTCACCCGACATGCCCACCGCGAGCGGCCCGTGCACGTTGATGGCCGAGACGATGTCGCGGTTGACCTTGCCCACCAGCACCATCCGGGCGATGTCCAGTGTCTCGGCATCGGTCACCCGGAGCCCGTCGCGAAACTCGGTGACCTTGCCCAGGCGGGCCATCAGCTCACCGATCTGGGGTCCCCCACCGTGCACCACGACGGGCAGGATGCCGACGGCACGCATGAGCACCACATCTTGGGCGAACGAGGCCAAGGCGTCGTCGGTGTCCTCGGCCGAGCCGTGCAATGCGTTCCCACCGTATTTGACCACGACGATCTTGCCCCGGAAGCGCTGGATGTACGGCAGCGCCTCGACGAGGAGCGAGGCGGTGTTGTGCGCCGCCGCCCTCAGGGCACGGGGGTTCTTCGGGAGCGGTCCCGGGAGTGGCTTCGGGCTCGGGAACGGGATGGAGCGGCGCCTGGGCGGCGGCGGCGTCATGACGTCGTCCTGTTCTCGTCGATGTAGCCGTAGCCGAGGTCGGTGCCCAGGACGGCGGCGGTGCCACGGCCCAGGCCGAGATCGCACTGGATCTCGACGTGCCGGCCCGCCATGTGGGCCTGCACCGCCCCCGCATCGTGCGTCACCCCGACCCCCCCGGCGCAGACCACGACGCCGCCGTAGGCCACGGACACCTTGTCGATGTCGAAGGCGACGCCGGCCGAGCCGAGCTCGCTCACCACGCGTCCCCAGTACGGATCCTCCCCGTTCAACGAGCACTGTACGAGCATGGAGTCGGCCACCTTGCGTGCCGCCACGTGTGCCGCGCCGTCGCTCTCGGCGCCCGCCACGCAGATGTGTGCCACCTTCGTCGCTCCTTCGGCATCGTCGACCATCTGCTCGGACAGGGATATGCAGGCCTCACCGAGCGCGGCCGTCAGCGACTCGAGGGAAGGCGTCGCGGCCCGCCCACTCGCCAGCACCAGCACGGTGTCGTTGGTCGACGTGCAGCCGTCCACCGTCATTGCGTTGAAGGAGACATCGACCGCGGCGCGGAGGGCCGTCCGCAACACGTCCGGCGCCACGTCGGCGTCGGTGGTGCAGAGCGCCAGCATCGTCGCCATGTTCGGCGCCAGCATGGCGGCGCCCTTGGCCATGGCACCCACGGTGAACCCCGCCCCCTTGACCAGCGCGGTCTTCGGCACGGTGTCGGTCGTCATGATGGCCCGGGCCGCCGCTGCGCCGGATTCGGCGTTCCCGCGCCGGGCCTCAACGATCGCGGCGAGGCGTGGCGCGACCGCGTCGGTGGGAAAGGGGATGCCGATCAGCCCGGTCTGGCACACCAGGATCTCGTTGTGCCGGGCGCCTATCCCCGCGGCCACGGCGCTGCACAGGCGGGACGCCGCGTCGCGTCCGGGCGCACCGGTCGCCGCGTTGGCGTTGCCCGACGTGAGGATGACCCCGGAGGCCCGTCCGCCGGTCGCCTGGAGATGGGCGCGGCTGATCTGCACGGGTGCCGCCGCCGCCAGATTGCCCGTGAAGACGCCGGCGGCGGGGACGGCCCGGCCGTCATCGGTGGTGACGACCGCCACGTCGGGTACCCCGGCGGCCTTGATCCCGGCGGAGCCACCGGCAGCCACGAACCCATCGGGCGCCGTGATGCTCATGGGTACAGCCCCACGAGCGGCAGCCCCGTCGTCTCGGGAAGGCCGAGCGCGACGTTGGCGCATTGCACCGCCTGGCCCGAGGCACCCTTGACCAGGTTGTCGAGCGCGCACAACGACAACACCCAGCCCGTGCGCGCATCGACCCGGGCCGAGACGTGGGCACAGTTCGAGCCGGCGGTGGCCTTGGTCGACGGGGGCGCGTCGGTCACCACCACGAAGGGCTCGTCGTCGTAGGCCTCATGGAGCACGGCCATCACCTCGGCCGTCGTCAATCCCGACGTCCCCCCTCCGGCCCCGGGCACGGGGCGGGCGTAACAGGTGGCCAGGATCCCCCGGACCATGGGGGCGAGATGCGGCGTGAAGAGCAGCTGTGCCCCCAGGATCTGCTCCATCTCGGGTGTGTGCCGATGGTGCAGCAAGCCGTACGCCACAAAGTCCTCGTCGACCGTGCCGAAGTGCAACGACTCCTTGACCCCCCGGCCGGCACCCGACACCCCGGAGGCTGCGTCGACGATGATCCCGCCCCGCTCGACCAGTCCGGCCCGCAAAAGGGGGGCGAGGGCCAATCCAGCCGCGGTCGGGTAGCAACCGGCGGCGGCAATCAGCGTCGCCCCTGGCAGGGCGGACCGGAACAACTCGGGCAGGCCGAACGCCGCCTCGGCCAGCAGGTCGGGCGCCGCATGCGCCTCGCCGTACCAGGTGGGATAGAGCGCCGGGTCCCGCAACCGGAAATCCGCGGCCAGATCGACGATCGTCCCGACCCGGTCCCGCAGGGCCGGCACCATCCGCTGCGACTCGCCGTGGGGCAGGGCGCAGAACACGAGGTCGAGGCCGTCGAGGCTGTCGAGGCCGTCCGGGGCGTCCGGGCCGTCCGGCGCTCCGGTGCCGGCCCCCTCGTAGACCAGGCCCGGGTAGGCGGCGGCCAACGACGGGGTGTGCTCACCCACCACCTGCCCCGCGTGCGAATGCGCCGTCACCACGGCCACGTCGATGTCAGGATGGCCAGCCAACAGCCGCAGCAACTCCACGCCGGTGTACCCGGATGCTCCGACGATCCCCGCCTTCATCGCATCAGTATACATAGATCCGCATACTCATGCAGGCGCACGGGTCAGCGCAGGACCATCCCGCCATCGACGCCGATGATCTGTCCGGTGATCCACTCCGCCGGCTTCGAGAACAAGAACGTGACCATGGCCGCGATGTCCCGGGGTTCGCCCAGCCGGCCCAGGAGCTGGGAGGCCAGATAGGCCTCCTGCCGCTCGGCCGGAACCTTGGGGCGCAGCTCGTCGGACAACACGAGCCCTGGCGCCACGGCGTTGCAACGGATGCCCTGCGTGCCCCATCGGCTGGCGATGTGACGCACCAACGCACCGAGACCTGCCTTCGAGGTCGAGTAGGCCGGTCGAGTCGACCCGCCAGCGAACGCCGCCGCCGAACTGGTGACCACGATCGAGCCGCCCCGGCCTCTAAGAGGTGCGGCAGCGCGTGACGCGCGGTGTAGAAGAAACCCGTCAAGTCCACGGCCAAGCTGCGATGCCACGTGTCGCTGTCCATGGCCACGATGTCGGTGTCGTTCCCCAGCACTCCAGGGCTGAGATCCGCGGCGTTCGAGAAGAGGCCGTCGAGGCGACCAAACGTCGCAATGGCACTATCGATGAGCGCCTGCACCGACTCCTCCTCGGAGATGTCGAAGGCCACGAATCGCGCACCCTCGCCGATGGCCTCCGCGGTGCGGCGCCCGCCGTCCTCGTTGATGTCACCGACGATCACCCGCGCACCGGCGGCGGCGAGCTGGCGCGCCGTCTCCGCCCCGATCCCCGTCGCTCCTCCGGCCACGACGATCACCTTCTGCTCGAGCTCTGTCACACCTGCCCCCTCCCCACCGGTCGGAGACTACACCGAGCCTCTGTTCGCCCTCCCCGGTCATGGTGGCCCGCACGCCGGCACCGCGCGATCCTGGGTCGATGATCGACCATGTCTCGCTCCAAGTGACCGATGTCCCCACCAGTAAAGCTTTCTACGAAACAGTGCTCGCTCCCTTGGGCATCAGCGCCGAGGCCACCGACGGGCCCGCAGTGGGATTCTTCGGTTCCGAGCCTGGTTCCTTCTGGCTCTCCCCGGCGCAACGGGGTCCCGATCGAGAACTCCATGTGGCTTTCCGCGCGGCCGATCGCGACTCGGTGCAGGCCTTCCACCGGGCAGCGGTGTCGATCGGCGCCGAGGTCCTCCATGCGCCGCGGGTGTTTCCCGAATACCACGAGCACTACTACGGTGCGTTCCTCCGCGATCCCGACGGACACAACATCGAGGCGGTGTGCCACTCTCCGGGATGAGCGCCTGAGAGCCCCTGCCGAAAGAGGGGTGCTACCCCCAGTCGGAGACGCCCGGTAGCGACATGTTCATCCGCGGGCCAATTCCGTACGGTGGACCCATGATCGTTGCCAGAGGATTGACCAAGCGCTACGGCCGCACGCTGGCCGTCGACAACTTGAGTTTCGAAGTGACGCCGGGGGTGGTCACCGGGTTCCTCGGGCCGAACGGTTCGGGCAAGTCGACCACCATGCGCATGATCATGGCGTTGGACAATCCCACCTCGGGAACGACGCTGGTGAACGGGAAGCCCTATGCCGAACTGGCATGGCCGCTGCGAGAGGTGGGGGCACTGTTGGACGCCAAGGCCTACCACCCGGCGCGCAGCGCGTACGACCACCTCCTCTTTCTGGCCCGATCCAACGACATCGCCCGCTCCCGGATCGACGAGGTACTCGACATCGTCGGGCTGACCGAGGTGGCGCACCAGCGCGCCGGGAAGTATTCGCTCGGCATGGGGCAGCGACTCGGGATTGCCACCGCACTCCTCGGCGATCCTGGCGTGCTGCTCTTCGACGAGCCCATCAACGGCCTCGATCCCGAAGGCATCCGTTGGGCCCGGTTCCTGTTGCGCGACCTGGCCGCGGAGGGACGCACCGTGTTCGTATCGAGCCATCTGATCAACGAGATGTCACTGACCGCCGATCGGCTCGTCGTCATCGGCCGCGGCACCCTGATCGCCGAGACGAGCGTGAGCGAGTTCACTTCCCAGAGCGTGCTCGACGCGGTGCGCATCGTGACGCCGATGACCGACATCTTCATGGCGGCGCTCTGCGATGCCGGCGCCGCCGCAACGGTCGAGACCGACGGGTCGATCGTTGCCACGGGCTTGAGCGCGGCACAGATCGGCGAGTTGGCGGCCGACCGCATCCTGACGCTGCACGAGCTCTCCCCGCTCCGGGGGTCGCTCGAGGACGCATTCATGGAACTGACCCACGACGCGGTCGAGTTCCGGGCCGGCGGCGCGTCCGGATCGCGCACGGGCGCGGGGAGCAGCACCCTGACGCGCCCGTCCACCAGACATCACGATGCGCATTCGAGAACCCGGACCAACCCCAAGGAACGCCGATGACGATTCTTTCGCCCCAGCCCGTCACGCCACGGGGGTACGGCATATGGCATGCGGTGCGAGCGGAGACGACAAAGCTCTCCTCTCTCCGCTCGACCACGTGGACGTTGCTCGCCACCATGATCGGCACGTTGCTCGTGACGGTTCTCGCCACCAGCAACATCCATCACCAAGGAGCCGCCGTCCAGCAAGGCTTCGACCCGACCAATCAGTCCTTGACCGGGCTCGCCATTGGTGCGCTCACCATTGGCTTGCTCGGCATCTTGATGATCACCGGCGAGTACGGCAGCGGGACCATCCGCTCGTCCCTGGCGGCCATACCCCGGCGACCCGTGTTCCTCGGGGCCAAGGTCATCGTGATCGCCGCCATCTCCCTGGTCGTGAGCGAGATCCTGACCTTCGCCTGCTTCTTCACGGGACGATTCATCCTCTCGGGGAATGCGCCGGTGGCGTCCCTCGGAGACCCCGGGGTGCTCCGTGCGCTCCTCATGGCGGGGGCCTATCTGGCACTCTTGGGTATGTTCGGTCTGGCCCTCGGCGTCATCCTTCGCCACACGGCCGGCGCCATCACCACCTTCGTCGGAATCATGTTCCTCCTTCCCGTTCTCCTCCAACCCCTGAACGCGCACGGCAACCCCGGTCGCTTCACCCCCGAGCAGATACTGGCCAATTCGGTGGCCGCCGTGGTGCCGCAGTCCGGTCAGGTCTCGGCTGGCTTCGGGTTCGCGCTCATGACCCTCTACTGCGCCATCACCCTCGGGGTGGCGATGCTCGTGCTGCATCGGCGGGACGCATGACCGGGGAACGTGCAGGGGATACCGGCGTCCGGATGCGTGCGTTGGTGAAGGAGATGGTCGGAGTCGTCTCGGAGAAGGCGGGAGACCGCCCCAAGGAGCTCGCCCGCATCATCTGGCACGAGCCATTTGCGAAGCGGACCTGGTCGGAGTTCTGGTTCCTCACGATCGGCACTCCGCTGGCCGCTCTCGGACTCGCCTTTGTCCTGCTGACAATGGGGGCGGGCGTGGTGCTGGCCATCACCTTCTTCGGGCTGGCCATCCTCGCGCTCTCCATCCGCGGGTCCCGGGGTCTGGGCGGGCTCCATCGGCAGCTCGCGCGGGGGCTTCTCGGCGAAGAGATCGCCGAACCCGAGCCGTTCGTGCACCCGCCGGGTTTCTTGGGCTGGCTCCAGTCGGCCTTGCGTGACCGCACGGGATGGCGATCCATGGCCTACGTGGCGAGCAAGGTGCCGCTGGCCTTTCTGGGCATCTTCGTCGGGTTCAGCATGTGGTGGGACGCCTTCTACTGCATCACGTACCCGATATGGGGAGGACGGGGTAACGGCGTCGCGGCCTTCGGCATCCCTCAGATCGTCTTCGGCAGCGGGTTCTTCTCAGGCGGGCAATGGGGCTTCTTGCACGGGTTCGGGATCTTCCTCGCCGGTATCTTGTTCTTCTTCGCCGCTCCGTGGGCGGTGAGGGTCGTGATCGGCCTGGACCCGCGGGTCATGCGGGTGCTGCTGTCGCCCGACCCCGTGGCGGTGCGCGTGCGCTCGCTCGAGGAGGCGCGGGCGCAGACGGTGGACTCTTCTGCGGCGGCCATGCGGCGTATCGAGCGCGACCTGCACGACGGGACCCAGGCCCAGCTGGTGGCGCTGGCCATGCGCCTCGGAATGGCCAAGGAGAAGCTGGCCGACGACACCCAGCTCGACCTCGATCAGGTTCGCCAGTTGGTCAACGACGCGCACCGGGGGGCGAAGGAGGCCATCATCGAGCTTCGAGACCTGGCCCGGGGCATCCATCCGCCCGCGCTCGACATCGGCCTCGAGGGAGCACTTGCGACGTTGGCCGCGCGCTGCACGGTGCCCACGTCGCTCACGCTGGACCTCGGCGAACGGCCGACTCCGGCCATTGAGGCCATCGCCTACTTCTGCGTGGCCGAGCTCCTGGCCAACGTGACCCAGCACGCCAAGGCGTCTCGGGCCAGCATCACATGCACGGAGCACGGAGGGTGGTTGCGCGTGGTCGTCCGCGACGACGGGACGGGCGGGGCCTCGCTCTCACGCGTGGGCTCCTCGTCGAGCGGCCTGGTCGGCCTCACCGACCGGGTGCACGCCGTGGACGGGCGGCTCGGGATCGTCAGCCCACCACGGGGCCCCACGGTCGTGACCGTCGACCTCCCGCTGCACGCCTAGGGCGCTGTTGATTAAATC